>NZ_NTTM01000012.1:0-184945 GCF_002560985.1 Bacillus sp. AFS018417 | reverse complement strand
ACTTTCTCTTCTAGTTGAGGACCATATTGATGAACCCAGCGCATAATCGTTGTGTGAGCAATTGATAATCCTCTTTCCTCCATCATTTCCACCAGGTTACGGAAACTCAAATTGTACCGCAGGTACCACCTTACTGTTAATAAGATTAGTTCGGGCTGATAATGCTTCCATTTAAACAAATTCTCCTTTTCCATACTGATCACGCACCCTTTCTAGAGTAATAATATCAGTATGTCTAAGATTTATAAATTCATTGCAATTGTCCTGAAGTTTTTGCACCAGAACCAAAAGTAATAAAGTCAAAAGCTACAGTTATTCTATTCAACAATCGGGCCAGATTGTTGCATAATTGAATATGAAAGTTGTGCCGTTTTACCCGTATTGATATTCTTGTCTTAAAGAGGTGATTTTGTGAAAATTGAAACTAACCGGCTACTGATTAAAACTTTTGAAAAACATCATCTGAATGACGTTTATGAAATTTATAATGATGAGTCAACATGTCAATATCTTTTGCATGATAAATGGACCCATGAAGATAAAGAAAGGGAATTTGATAAGAAATTAAATAATAATCAATTAACAAAGGAAAATGCTTTGAGCTTAGCGGTCTTAATGGACGCTAAAGTAATTGGCGATCTATCTGTTTGGTACACAGATATGAAAGATACTGTTGAAATTGGTTATACATTTTCAAAATCTGTGTCTGGAAAAGGATATGCAACAGAAGCTGTTATTGCACTAATAAACTATTTATTTGAAGTTGTAAAAGTTCACCGTATTCAAGCGAATCTGGATGCACGAAATATAGCATCAGGAAAATTATGTAGAAGGATTGGGATGAGGAAAGAAGCCCACTTTATACAAGGCTTTTGGAATAAAGATGAGTGGACCGATAGTATTGTATTCGGAATGCTAAAAACTGACTTTAATAAGTTCAACTCCGAAAGAAGAAACTATTAATCGGACAAACATCCTGCATGTAATTAATTCATTATCTTAAGATTTAAATCTAACTTTAATCGAGGAAGAGAGCATTGGCGAAGCCTTATGACAATCGTTTTCGGTGACAGCCTACTGAATTAAACGAATGATATTCACCAAACAGGCATGATTGTGGAATAAAACTTAGATTGTTAAAGCATACTTTATAAAAAAATTAACTGCCTTATATACCCCCACCTTAAACAGGATGGGGGTATACGTGTTTGAAGTAATAAAATTATAACTTATTTTAATCTTGACATTTCCTTATTGCGGGTGGTAGCAACTTCGCTGGTACTACCCCATCGTCATCAAGCTAAGTTTTTGAAGTAACCTCTAAGTGAAAGTTTTCTTTCTCTACAGTTAGTTATTTTGAGAATTCAGCTCATTTTTTCGCTTTTGGAATGTTTACTTTTCTTAAGTTGATGGGAATGTTGTGAACCCTAAATAGAAATTATTTGGTAAATATTGTATCTCTATGACCTATTTTTACACGTATCTCGGCTGAACCCCTATAAAGGACTGGAAATTTGTCTAATTAAAAAATCAGCAATATCACCATTATAAATTTTCATACCGGGCATATCCGTCAAACTCTCTTTTATTTTGCTAGTAGCAACTCCTTCTACTACAAATGGTAAACGTACAATTGTTCAATCAAGATTACTTTTTAACAACAGGTCTAATTCTTTATACTTATTTATCCCAAATAAAAAACACCTCTCATTTCGAGAGGCGCTTACTATTAAGATACTAAATCTTCTCCAATAATTTTTACTTCTGTTTCTAACTCTACGTTAAATTTAGATTTTACCGTTTCTTGCACATATCGGATAAGTTTTACATAATCACTTGCTGTACCTTCGCCTACATTCACCATAAATCCAGCATGCTTAGTAGATACTTGGACATCTCCTATTTGTTTCCCTTGCAACCCGCTATCTTGAATTAACTTACCAGCAAACATACCTGGAGGACGTTTAAAAACACTACCACAAGAAGGATATTCTAATGGTTGT
Source organism: Bacillus sp. AFS018417 (assembly GCF_002560985.1). Taxonomy (NCBI): domain Bacteria; kingdom Bacillati; phylum Bacillota; class Bacilli; order Caryophanales; family Bacillaceae; genus Bacillus; species Bacillus sp. AFS018417. The sequence continues at coordinate 182,942 of NZ_NTTM01000012.1, read as the reverse complement.
TTTGATTCACGCAAAAATGTCAATTCATCCATTTTTTCTTTGATTATATTGTATTCACCTTCTTGTAAATCAAATGTCGCTTCTAACACAAGATATCCTTTTCTAGAAATGCAACTGTTTCTGTATTCTAATTCTAAACCATTTTTATTTAAATTAAGAATTTCGCCATCTCTAGTTATAACTAATACACTTTCAATAACATGTGATACTTCGCCACCATATGCTCCCGCATTCATATATACTGCTCCGCCAACTGTTCCTGGAATTCCACAAGCAAATTCTAATCCAGTTAGATGATTTTTCAATGCAAATCTAGAAGTATCAATAATGGTTGCCCCGCTTTGAACAATTATCTTATTATATTTCAATGAGATATCAGTCAATTTAGTTAAATTCAGAACAATCCCTCTAATGCCGCCATCCTTAATAATTATGTTTGAACCATTACCTAAAATAGTGAAATCTATATTATTTTGATTTGCATATTTTATTACGTTTTGTACCTCTTGATACGTAGTAGGTAAAACAAAATAATCCGCATTTCCACCCGTTTTAGTGAAAGTGTATCGTTTTAACGGTTCATCTTTTTTAACTTTATTATCATCTAATATGTTCAATAAATCGTTGTATACTTTATCCATTTTCATAACCTCTTTACTAAAACTTTTTCCTATCCATTATAATATATTTAGTTTCAAAAAAAAGCTAATAACTAATTTTGTTTATTTTTTGATTATTCACTTTTGGTAACTCTAATGAGTAAATAATCCATAATTACATCAATATTTTCAAATATTGCATGAAACCTCTCTCTCTTAACCTTGAATTTTCTCTAACTTTGTAACCCGTATCTTTGCAGGATAAGATTCAAGTATTTCACTACACTCTATTCTAACTTTATCACCCGTTTGCAATTCCTTTTTTATACTTGGATTATTAAATTGCAAAATAGAGTCAGCGGGAATGCTCCATTTTAGCCTTTCTTCTAAATTTTTTCTGTCGTTATCTGTTTTAATATTTTTCTCGTAGATAAAAAACACAGTATCTCCCTGAAGCAAGATATAACCATCTATCCCATTAGAAACTGTATTATTATCTATTTTCGTTGTAGACTTTTTTATTTCGTTACCTGTAGCTGTTTTCCAATCTAAAACAATCACGAAGATGATTACCAAAAATAAAATCGTACCAACTGTTTGTATACTTTTTTTCATTTGCATCTCCATCACCTAAAATGCCTTTTCTAAAAAATTCATTAACAAATAGTTAAGAAAACCTACGCTTTGATTTCTTTAAAAGAATGCAGTAAAAATGCAACTATATATTCGCACGCTTTCTCACAAGCTAACATTTTAAATACTCTTTGCTCTTCTACTGTTTTATCATTCGCTTGATCTGAAGCAGCTTTTAAGCAAAGAAATGGCTTGCCATTCACATGACAAACGTAAGAAAATGCAGCAACTTCTTGATCCACCGCAAGCGCTCCGTAAACTGTCCGAAGCAATTCTCTCGTTTCCGAACTACGAATACGTTGATCGCCTGAAATGAAGGTACCATAATGAGAGGTATAAACTAATTGCAACTTTTTCATTTCTTTAATCAAATGTTTCGAAGGTTGAATACACGCTGCTCTGCCCGTATATAAATCAAACGGATCCGCTCCAGTTCCCGCTCCTGTTACATCATGTTGCATAACTTTAGTGGCGACAACAATATCACCGTTTTTCACCTTATTTGATAAGCTTCCACAAATTCCTGTCATAAATAGTCGTTCTGGTTGAAATTCACTAATAAGAAGCTGAACACAACTTGCACATTGGACTTTACCGACTCCGGTTATGACAGAAACGACTTCAATCCCGTTCATATTATGAAAATGAAATTCCCAAGCCGCTCGGTCTTCTTTACGATAACTTGGATAATATTTATGTAAATACGCAAGCTCTGGTTCCCATGCTGCAACGATAGCAATTCGATTCATGGGTATCATTCCTTTCTAGTATTTATGTCAATTCCTAACTGTATTGATGCTCTAAATTCCCAGATTAGAAAGACCCTATTCTCGAATTGGTGACAAAAAAACGAAAATAGAGTTTCTACTATTAACAGTTCGTTAAATTGTTACAACCTTATCAAAATGTGTAGTATCTCCTTCTAGCTGTATATTATAATTTCCATCTTTCATTTCTAAAACAGTTAAACTTGTACCATGTAGAAAAGGAGGGTCCCATAAATTTGTAATAGATTTACCTTTGACATGCATAAGTAATGCTTTGAGAAACACAGCATGCGTAACAATTAGAATGTTTTCATCTTGATGATTTGAAATAATAGTATGAAATATAGACACGACCCTATGTACGAATTGCTCAAACGTTTCTCCAGCAGCTGGTTCATATTGTGTTGGATTTTCCCAAAAATTCTTGTATTGTGTAGGGAAAGATTGTTTAATTTCTTCATGTGTTCTCCCTTCCCAGGCACCCATATTAATTTCTCTTAAATCTTCGTGTAATACGAGATTCGTATCATTTTGGCCAATAATAAATTTAGCTGTTTCTATCGTTCTATTACTTGTACTCGCATAAACTGTATCAAACTTTATATCTTTTAATGATTTACTTAAAGAAATTGCATTATTTATTCCTTCATTAGTCAACTTAGAATCTTTCCAACCTTGCATTCTATTTTCAACATTCCATTCTGTTTGGCCATGTCTCGTTAAAAAAATTTTCATTTTTCAGGACCTCCGCAATTTTCTATCAAAATACAGTATCATTTATTTTTAAGTAATCCTCTTTTAAATAACACTCTCTACGTTTTCTTTCCCCTGATTGGCTAATAAGTTAGTATGTTTTCGAAACAACTCTAGAGCTACATTACTAAGTATTTTAGAATCGATTTCCCTCCACCTTTCAGGATCAGTCACATAATCCACACTATATATTTCTTTTGACAAATTAGCACAAATTACATAACTTGAATATGGATGTGGATTCTCCCTATTATTATCAGCGTCTGATAAAAACCTTTTCATTAATACCTTATTATTTAAAGGATGGTAAATTAATTCTACTAATTTTGCTCGATATTCTAAATCTACGGGAAGAAGACATGGGAAGTCTTCATAGTCCGCTAAGTGTTGCGCTTCATGAGCAAGATAAGAGTATAAAAAATCCGGCTTATTTAAAACTTTTTCATACCTTTCTTTTACACAATATAAGGTATTTTTTGATGCCCATCCTCCTGCTGCTCTCCCACCAAAGGTAGCGAAATGCAACCAGCTCTGCATAATAAAATCTGACATGAAATATACAACAACCTTTTTAGATTTATTTGGCAGGATAATTTCATACTCAGCCTTCTCTTCTTTCCTCCAAATGTATGGCCCCCTATAGGGTGGAGTAACTCCTCCAAGAAAGTAAAATCCTCTTGCTTTAAACTCTTTAGCTAATATTTCTTCAATAGAATCTAGGTCATTTGTAGTTTCAATTCCTGGTAACAACTCTATAAGGTGTTCCGCTAAGATACTTTCTGCTTCTTCTTTATTTTTTCTATTTGTTAAGACGGATATAAAGTATTCGTAATATACTCTAATAACACTTCTAATCCAAGCATCTTTTGTTTTATATTGAAATACTTGTTTTTCAGCAAAAAAACGGTTGTAGTATTTCTTTTTAAGCTTTCCCAAACCAATATTATTATCAATACTTTGGAGATATTCATAAGCTTTATTAACATTTCCTTGTAAACAATAAGAATATAGTTTTTGTTTCAATGGTAATTGAACTCCTATCTATTCTATTTTTTTGTAAACTCAGAAACTAGGTCTTAAGAAGAAATTAATAATCTCATCTAAAATTGAACTTATATAAAGTGAAACTTCCATCAGTGGGGGTCTTGCTGCTCGTTAATGCGGGATAAACTTAGATTAATGACGATGTAGTGCTATCCCAAAGCACACTTTACTCATCTACTAAATATTATAGACATATCATCGGTGCGTCTCTTCCAAATCATATGATCACACCCCTCACCCCAATAATCTTTCAGTAAATAATCAGGCTCTCCAAATTTCTTCTTCCATATCTTTTGTGCATTTGTATATCCACTATCCAAACAAAATTCTTTAATATCCCTATTCAACAGGGTGAGAAACATTGCATTTAAAAGTAATGTTCCGATACCACGCCTTTGATATTCTGGAAGTACAAATACAGTTCCTATCTCATATAACTCTTTCAGTGCTCTATCTGTGCAAATGTTAATCAGTTGACTAGCTGGACCATATTCAATTGTACCGATAACTTTATTACAACTTTTATCAACAGCTATCAAAAAATATCGATTTCTCCCATTGCTATCAAAGTCACATTTCAAGTATTGTTCCTTACTTTCAATTTCCTTTTCTATATCATCAACCAACTCTGATAAACCTTCTTTAGCAAACGTATCTTTAATCGTTGTACTAAAAAATTGATTTAGCTCTTCAATGTCCTCAATTCGTGGTCTCCTTATCTCAACATTACACACCGGAAATCACTCCTAGTTTTCTAAAGTTTTATTTGTAATTGATCTATATTCTTTATTAAACAGTTCAATCCTATTTCAAACTAACTCTTAATTCATCAAACCAGCGAGCACAAGCAATTGTTTCTTCAGGCACTCGTTCATGACTTTCTATGTACCACCAAAATGAAAGGATACAGTGACATAGTCCCCACGCTATGATTCTTTCTTTGTCTAGTTGGAGTTCCTCCACTAATTGTTCTAGCATATGCCGAATATCTAGTTCCCAACTTCCTGTTAACAAGATAGAATTTATAATTTGGTTCATTCAATACGATCTCTTTATAAAAAATGCTTATAGCTATCACATTTTTATTCTACATAATAAAAAATAATCCTTTTCCATTACGTTACGTGAAATTTTATTATGCAACATATTAAATAATCGGTTGATTACACTGCGAATTCTTCTTTCCCAAGTGATCATGCTACAACTGCTTCAGTAATTACTGTAACGATTTGGCTATCTAGTAGAGGAAATAAGTTTATGTGGGTCATTTTTGGAATGTAAATTGTCTTTTCGAGAATTTGGGTTGGTGCACATTATCCTCTAGATGTATTGGCCGGTATAATCCTTGGAGGTATGTATTGCACTACTTGCCCACTATCGCATTATAAAAATGAATCTTATGAAGAAAATAACGAAATATCCCTTATTCTAAAAATAGAAACAGTCAGATTTCCTGGCTGTTTCTATTTTTATCACAAAAAAATTTATCTTCTATCTAACTAAAAAATAAAATGGAGATACATTATTTACACTTTATGTAACTCTGATTCTTTATAATGTTTTTCCACCCTATTTAAAGTAATATCACGCTCTTTATCCCACACCGAGTGCCATTCAAATGTTCCGGGTTCAAAGAATAGAGGAAACCTTTTTCTGAACCAATCTTGCATCGGTAAATTTAGCGCATCTTTTATATCCACCCATACTAATTCTCCTTCAGGTGGATCTTCAAGTAACTTTCCTTCAAAAGATGTAGCAAGATAATTAAATACCATATATCTTAATTTCATATTCGGCTCACAAAACTCGGATATCCCTTTAAAAATGATGTCTTTTACAATTAAGCCGGTTTCTTCGCGTACTTCTCGGATTGCTCCGTCTACAATACTTTCTGGAAATTCGACTTTTCCACCTGGAGCAATATATCCTGGAAATCCTAAACGATCAGGGCGATTAATTAACAAGACTTTGTCTCCATCTTGCACCATACACATCGTTAACATTTTACATTCGAAATTACTCATCGAAAAACTCCCTCTCTTATGTAGATTCGTTGTTAGAGAATACATTTTGTTTCTTACCTAGATTTTTATTAAAGATATCCCTTATTATTTTTTTCGTGCTAAATACAATGCAACAAACTGTGGTTTTTCAATTTTGCCACCATGTTTTTCGATTACGTTATGAATACTATGAAACAATTTTTCTTTTATATCTTTTTGAAGCAAGCGATGCGCAGATTGTGTATGTAATAGTGCAATATAATCGTCACTTTTATATGTATCAGTCCACGTATATGTTTTCACAACTAAATCTTGAAACAAATTATGCTGCATTGTAAGACCTTCTCGTTCTTCAATTAGTTCGTCTGGCGTTGGTAACTTATTAGGGTGTAAATGCGGTGCATATTTTTCATAGCAAGCTCCAATCTCTCGAAAAACTTCTGTATTAGGTTGCATGTGATATGTCCAAAAGAATGCCATTGTCCCATGATTACGTAACAAACTCGCCACTTTCGGATAGCCAATTTCAGGATTAATAAAATGAAATGCTGTTGCTGAGAATACAAGCGAATATTCATTATGCAGCGGAGTCCATTCTTCAAAAGCGCTTCGATACACTTGAACGTCTTTTTCATATTTGAATTTATCAGCTGTAAATTGAGCTAGTTGCTCTCCAAGCTCAACACAATCAATACATTTATATCCTAGTTGAACAAACCCTTCCGTCCCTTTTCCTGTACCGCAGCCAACTTCAAGAACGGGAGAATCTATTTCAATTTTCGAATAATTAATAATATCAGCAAATAGTTCTCCTGGATATGTCGGCCGTATTTTTTCATATTCGTAGACAATATCATCAAAGGTATATTTTCTTTCTTCTAAATGGTGATTCATCTCTTCGTCCTCCATTACTTTTTTACCTTGAACAATTCATTTTTCCATATAGTCTCATCTGCAATTGTACCAATATTAGAATGAAAATTCGTTATTTTCATCCTCTCATATTATTAAAATAATTTCTACAAGGAAGGAAAACAAAGAATACAAGTGCAAAACGGAACAAGAAAAATACACCACATATAGATGGAATTTATTTAGGTGATAAAGTAAAGGTATTTGGACAAGTAGGATTTGCGACAGGATTTACAGGAAAAATGGTATACGTGCAAGATATACATGGACAATATATACAAAATCCTTCTAAATCCTATAAGCAAGTGAAGATGTCAGATATGGAACGTATACACCATACGAACAATTGGCAGTTCTTACAAATCAGTTAGGCTATGCCTAACCGAAATTCATCCCCACCTTACCGCTGGGCTCTTGCCCGTCACGCGCTTGAAGATGGGGACTTCTTTCGGAAATACGTTAAAGCATAATGAAATGAACAAAAGCCGATGTCCTTAGCGTACAGGGAATCAGCTTTTTCTATGTGAAAAATCGCTTAGCGTATACTAAGTAAATCTCGACATGAATAAAGCTGATATAAATCTAAACTTGCTTCTTTCTCTATATCAAGCTTGTTCTTACTTATTTGGTTTTAATTTTCTACTTCAATTTTTTGTAGATCTTTCTCTATGAGGATTTTATCCTTTAAAATATGGCTTTTATTTTAATTGTTTTAATATTTTCTTTTTCACTCGTTTTCCTCTTCTCTTTAAATAACCTATATTCTCTTTCTAAATCACCAAGACAAAGCTCATATAGCTGAGTATTCTCTTTTTTATATACACCTATGCTTAAAAATTCTTTTCTGATTTGTATTACTTCACGTAATATTGTGCTCATAAAAGGAATCCTCTCCCTTTAATTGATAATTATTATTAATTAAAGTATACAGCCTTTTAGGAAATATATAAATCGTAACAATTACTATTTAAAACGTAAAATGATACTTTTGATCGACTCCTCATCCGGCAAATATCTTTCGGCGATCATAGGCAAAAAAGAACATCGTCATACCTAAAATAGTACAAATCATATACATAGTTGAGTATGAGTAAAAATCAGATACAGGCCCCATAATGACACCACCTAAAGAAACACCTAAATCTGCCATCGCAATAAATAAACCAAGTAACACATTGCGATTCATCTGAGGCAAGACAAAGCTTAAATATGTTGTTAATGTTGGATAGATGAGTGCCTGAGCTATTCCCATTAAAATGGCGCCAACATAGAAAAAGATAACTCCACCATTTATAGAAAAGCTTACACATTGCGCCGCTATTGCTAAAAGAAGCATAGTTCCCATAATAAAAGATGAATGCCATTTTCCGTCTGAAGGAATTTTTTTTCTTAAAGTAAAACGAGTCAAAACAACGGTACCTGCCTGAAGCATGAGATAAATTCCGGCATTTCCATCCTTTAATTGCATAGCGTACAGTGGTATAAAGGTTGTAATTGCTCCAAATACAATGGATGCAACTAACATTAAAACGCTGCATTTAAACAAAAACGGATTTTTTACTAACTGACTAAAGGATTTAAACAAACTTACTCCCTGTTTAGTATTATTTGTAACAGGCTGATTCTCTACTTTGTCAATCTTAACACTATAGCCAAACAATCCTGTAAAGGAGGCAATTGCTATCATCACCACTGTAAAGTAATCCATCCCCCCTTGCCAAATACCTAATGCCAGTATGGGGCCAATGATACCTGGTACATAAGAAAATAAAGAATAAAGTGAAATGCCCTGAGAGCGATCCTTCTCTAGTAATGCATCAATAATGCCTATCTGTAATGCCATAGAAAAAAAGGCTGTCGACACCCCCTGCAACATACGGGCAACTAGATAGCCCCCTAATCCAGTAATCGTATATAGTATTAAAGCAAAACCATTGAGAATAAGAATAACGCGTAACACTTTTATCGGTCCATGCTTCTGAATAATTTGACCTGCCCATGGTCGAAAGAACATAGTTGTAAACAAATATGCCCCCATGATCAAGCCAATTGTTGTATTGCTGGCTCCTAATGTTTTCCCTTGTAAAGGAATAATAACGTTTAGTATAGCGTTGGCACTAAAATAAAGAAGAACCAACAGATACAAACGTAAAAAAGGCCATGACATCGCTCCACTCACAATATTTTCTCCTCTCTAAAATCTGTAACAAATTATGTGACTTTATGTATTCATTTTAAATAGTATTAAACCGTTATTAACATCTTTAATAATTTTCTTGCATATTCTGACTGAACGTCTTTTAAATTTTCAATCTTGACCATTGCTTCGATTTGACCATTTCTAAAAATAATGACTCTGTCGCAAATATAGGCCGCAGCTTGAATGTTATGCGTTATAAAAACATAACTTACATTGTAGACTTCTTTTAATTCTTTTAATAAATTTAGCACTTGTATTTGAACAGATACATCTAGAGAACTGATTGCTTCATCTAATAAAATACATTTAGGCTCTGTGGATATAGCTCTTGCAATACACACCCTCTGAACCTCTCCTCCTGATAACTCATGAGGATACTTTTTTCTATAGGATGGATCTAAACCAACTTGATTTAATAGAATATCAATCTTATTTTGATTTTCTATCCGAGTCTTTTTTTGAACTTTTAATGGCTCCATAATAGCTTCTTCAACAGTAAAAAATGGATTAATGGAAGATTTATAGTCCTGGAAAACAGCGCTAATGGCACCTAACCTCACTCTACGATCCACTACATTCTTTCCCTCAAATAAAACAATTCCATGATCAGGCTTTTCAATTCCTAGTATCAAACGCCCCAATGTGGATTTTCCACTTCCACTTTCTCCGATAATTCCAAGACATTCGCCATTCCTGCATTCAAAACTAACATTCTTCAAAACTTGCTGTCGTTCTTTAGAAAACAATCCACCTTTTTTATAGAACTTCTCAACAGAATCAACTTTCAGCAAGATAACTCCTCCCCATTATTTTTTTAAAGTGATTACTCAGCTCTTCTTTAGTGGATACTAAGTATTTTGTATATTCATGTTGTGTTTCTGAAAAAATGGTTTGGATATTTCCTCTTTCGATAATCTTTCCATCCTTCATGACCAAAACATTATCAGCAATTTTTTTTACAACACCTAAATCGTGAGAAACAAAGATCATTGAGCAGCCCATTCTTTCTCTTAATTTAATAAATTGTTCAACAACCTCAAATTGTGAGATTGTATCTAACGCTGTTGTCGGTTCATCGGCGATAATAATATCGGGCTCTAATACTAATGCCAATGCAATCATAATTCGCTGCAACATCCCACCCGATATCTGGTGTGGATACTTATTCATAATCTCTATCGGATTTTTCAGTATGACACTTTCCATAGCATTTTTCATTTTTCTCTCTATTTCGTTATGATTCCAGTCAAAATGATGAGCAAGTGTTTCCTTTAAATGAACACCAATCACACACGAAGGATCAAATGCACTCATACCATTTTGTAGAATCATACAAAGGTTTCTTCCCCTTTTCTTTCTCATCTCTTTTTCAGATAGATGGTTTAAATTTTCTCCTTTAAATAGAATGTCTCCTGATTGGCGAAGCCAGGATTTATTCAAACTCATAATTGACCTGCAAGTCACAGACTTCCCACTTCCGCTTTCTCCTATAATCGCCAGACAGCTTCCTTGCTTTAGGTTGAATGAACTATTGTAGATAATCTCATTACCGGTTTTGATATCCCATATGTTCAAATTTTTAACTTCTAATATATTCATAACTTATTTGTCACCTCTTGTTCTTGAAGCTTGATCTTAGAGATTTCTAATTTTCCCTCGAGCTTATTTTTAGAGGTAATTAATTTAGGATCTATAGCAACTTGAAGTGCATCAGATAAAAAATTAAACGCCGATACAACAATAACAATGGCTAAACCAGGTGCTAACATTAACTCTGGTCTCGTAAACATAACTTCCCTCGCTTCATTTAACATCATCCCCCATTCAGCGTTTGGAGCTTGAATTCCTAAACCAAGGAATGAAACCCCTGAAATTTGCAAAATCATCGCGCCCATAGAGCTGCTTGAAATAACCGCGATATCCGAAAATGTAACAGGAACTAGGTGCTTATAGATTATTTGTAGATTACTAATTCCAGACGCTTTGGAAAACTTTACATAGTCTAATTCAGAATACTGCATAACAGACGTTCTGATTACTCGAGCGAACCATGCCCATTTCACCAAAATAAACGCAATCAAAATATTCTCAAGACCCACGCCCAAAATACCAACAATCGCCAATGTCATAACGTACCCTGGGAAAGAAAGCATAATGTCACAAATCCTCATAAGAAAAGCATCTACTTTTCCTCTAAAATATCCTGCTAGAAAACCTAAAACAGCCCCAATCAAAACAGATATGAACAATGCAACTAAAACCCATAAAACGCTGGGACGAATTCCATATATTATTCTGGACAAAATACATCTCCCTAGGTGATCATTACCTAATAGGTGTTCCCACGATGGCGATGCATATCGAAGGCTCATATTTACTTCATTAGGGTCATGTGGCGCAAAAAATGGAGCAAATAGTCCAACAATAATGGTTACAACAATGACAATTAAAGATATAATAACTAACTTATCTTTAATTAAATTTTTCAATATTCTCATTTAGAGATCATTCCTTATCTTAGGATTCATCACCGCATTTATAATGTCGGAAACCGTATTAAACAATACAAAGGCTGCTGCTAATATAAGAACGTATGCCTGAATAATTGGGAAATCTCTGCTTAGAATTGCTTTAACACTCAGACTCCCTAAACCCGGCCATGCAAAAACGTTTTCTATAACAACTGTACTTCCTAATATGATGGGAATAGCCATACCAAATATGGAAATGGCTACTTGCAATGAATTTCTTAAAATGTGCACGGTGATTTTCTTTTCTGATAAGCCGCATGCCCTTCCATATAGTACATAGTCTTCATTTAAATTGCTTATCATCGAAGCTCTAACATTCCTAAAATAAATGCCTGCATAACTTATCGTGATGACAATAACGGGTAGAATATAACTTTTATATGAATCCATTCCGCTAGTTGGCAATAAATCGAATTTAACAGAGACATACCAAATCATAATGGACGCCAGCCAGTAGGACGGCATTGCTGTTAGGAAAAATGAAATCCCTCTTACCGATTTATCCATTATCTTTCCTTCCTTCAATGCGCAAATAACACCTAATAGTATGGACATAACAATAATGACAACAGATGAAACGAACGTTAACTTGAACGTATTTAGAAAAGCTGGACCTATTAATGACCAAACAGGTTTTCCTGTAACGTATGAATCTCCAAAGTCCAACTGTAAAGAAGCAATGAGCCAATCAAAGTATCGTATGATAAATGGTTGATCCATCCCCAACTCTTCTTTCGTTTGAGTAATTAATTCATCTGTTATTTCTGGAACACCCTGCGCTTGTAATACCACTTCGGCTGGATCTAAAGGAGAAAGATTAATTAAGACAAACGTTAAAAACGATATGATCAAAAGTAGTGGGATGGATATGAATATTCTCGTAATGATGTATCTTCCCATAAAAAACCTCCTTTCAATTGAATATCAATACATAAACGCTTGTACTTTCTTATAAATAAAAAGGGGAAAATCCCCTTTTTATTTATATTTCTATTCAAAGTACATTCGCTCAAATGGCAACTCAAATTGTGTTTGCTTAAAGGATATGTCTTTTAAATTTTTTGGAGCAACTACATTGACACTGCCATTTGAAATTGGAATAAAGACTGCTTCATCATGTACAATTTTCAAAATATCAGCATACAACGATTTTCGAGTTTCCTCATCAGTGGACACCATAACTTGTTCAATTTTCTTATACAGTTCATCTGCTTTCGCAATGCCACTTGTCGTATGTAGATAAGAAGCCTCAGAAGCAAAAGCAGCAATTGTACTTTGTGGATCATACGCTAGTCCCCAAGTTTGATTGAATAATAAATCATAGTCACCCGTAGATCTTCTATTAGCGATTGAAGTTGACTCTTCACCGATAATTTCTAGCTGAATACCGATCTCTTTTAATGAAGCTTGGATAAATTCGGCCTGGTTTTTTTGCGAGGAAGAATTACTATCATAATAAAGTTTCATGGCTAATTTGTTACCGTCTTTCGTTCTAACCTTAGCACCACCCTCTAATGTCCAGCCTGCTTCTTCTAAAATCCCTTTCGCTTTTTCTAAATCGTATCCTCGTTTCTTCAAATCGACATCGGCATAATTGACGTTCGGTGAAAATAGTGTATGGGCTACTGTTTCAGTGCCATTTAAAATATCCTCTGTAATTGTTTCCCGATCAATCGAGTACCAAATGGCTTCACGAACAGCTGTTTCACTAACAGGATTATCCGATTTACTACTATTAGCTACGATCATTTTCGTATTCATTGGTTCACTTCTAACAAGTTGGTAATCACCTGAATCAACTAATTGATTCATTGCTTCGACATCAAGACTGTCTGCACCTCGATCATCTGTGAAAACAAAGTTTACTTCTCCTTTTTGTAAGGCTAAAAAGGTCGTTTCCCCTGCTGGAAGAACTTTAGACGTAATTTTCTTGATCTTAGGTGAGCCACCCCAGTAGTCTTCATTTGCTCTAAACGTTGCGTACTCATCGGTTTTATGCTCAGTCAGAATATATGGTCCTGTACCGTTATAACCATTGACACCATTTTTTGTTTCTCCATTCATAAAATCTTTGGGTGATATGAATACATAAGGTCTTGTCATAGATAATTCAACCAAAGCTGGATAATAGGCTTCTGACAGTACTAATTCAACTGTATACTTATCTACTACATTACAACTCACTATTTTTGTTGATAGTTTAATCCAGGAATGCTTTTCTGCATTTTTTTGTACCGCATCAATATTTTTCTTCACTGCCTCTGCGTTAAATGGTTCCCCATCATGGAATTTCACATCTTTTTTTAAATGAAACGTGTATACTTTTTCATCTTCTGAAACCTCCCAGGACTCAGCAAGTAATGGCTTGATTCCATCTTCAGTATTCTCAACTAATGATTCATATACCATCCCTTGAGCTGGCATTGAACCTGTGTAAAGATGAGGATTCATATCATTAATGTCTTTGGCTGATGCATAGACTATTTCTGCTTTCTGTTTGTTATCAGTATCTTCCTTTTTCTGATTATCAGAGTTTGCCGAATTTGCAGAGCAAGCAACCAGAATAGATAAAACAAAAAAAACTAGTGCCGCTAATTTAAATCTTTTACTAAACATGGTATTCCTCTCCCTTTAAGTCTTTCTTAATATTAATACAACTCTTTTTTGTTGGATCTAATCTACACTCCAACCATATATTAAACAACCCCTCCTATAAATCGTAACGATTACGATTTAAACGGTATATTACTTCTATTGTTTTATTACAAGTACTATTCCAACGTCTTTGCTGCTATAATTTTCCCTATTTCACCGCATATCATATTCAAATCTTCTTCAAAACTTTGAATGACAAATGCACGAGACAACAATTCGCCTCTACGAGATTGAGCAACTTCTTCAATTTTACTCTCATATGTTTTAATAAATTTATCTATTGTTGGACAATTCAACTCTAAATATTTTGCAATTCCCTGTATGATTTTGATACGATAATAGTCTTCCTTAGGCATCCTTGGGATATCAAAATACCCTTCTCTGTTGACAAACATTTTTCTAATTGGAACAGCAGAAAAATCAAAATATCTTCCATCCTCATCTGGTTCTGAAAAAGGGTCGATCAACAAAGAGCTATAACGTATATACAATAAATATTCTTGATGAATAGTCTCTAAATGATTGAAATTTTCTATATCTTGACGCGATACACTTTCTAATCTCACCGGGTAATTATCATCTGTCATAAATTGAAGTAAATTTAAACTTTTTATATTTATTTTTTCTAAAATATTCATAATTTCTTTCCATTGGGACAACATATCACAAATTAAATATTGCGTAATGGGCCCCTCAGGATAAATTTTATAAACATATTTTTTCGTTTCTATATCTCCAAATATTGCACTTAATGAAAAATCATTCATAAATAACGGTGGGTGAACATATAAAGAAATATTCCTCGTCTCTGCCTCAAAAGGCGTCTCCATAATCTCTAGAGCAATTCCTAGTTGTTCATATACCTTACATAGTTTGTCAACATTTTTAGATGGAAAGTGCGTCGATCCTATATAAATTTTTTTCTTGACTGCTGTTGTTAAAACATGATTAGACGGCCTATCGTGCAGCCATCGTGTATCACCATGATATGTAGAAAAGCTAATAATTTCCGCATTTACATTAAGTTTATTCATATAATTACTTATTAAGCTGTTTGAACCGAAAGTCGGAGAAATTAAAACAATACATTTTACTCGTTTTAAAAGCTTATCACTGATCTGTTTTATTACTTCAATATAGGCATCCGTTGTTACAGAAAATATGATAGTATCCCATTCACCCTTAATTGTTTCATACCCATTAAAAACTTGATCAACGAAGCATTCACCTTCCATACTTCGATGCTTTTCATTTTGAACGCTTACACGTATTAGATGATCCCTTTGCTTAAGTGCCTCAAAAAACGTCTCTGAACGAACAGAATCTCTGCCAGCAACCCCCACGTAGCAATTTAAATGCTTTTTTATATTTACGGCAAGTTGGATTGATGTAGGACCGGTACCTAAAATTAAGACTCGCTTAAAATCGCTCATAAAACCCTTCCTTTCTCACTAACAAGTAAGCTATGCTTTTTTATACAATGCAATATCAAACACATGATCTTGGCGTAATATATTTTCAACCATCCTCCACTTTTCCACATTCACCTCTCTCATAGGATAATTAAATAAGGATTTCAGTTGATTGCCATATCTCATAGCCACAACTACATTTTCATTTGTCAATGGATATAATTGATCCAGTATGTCATATTTATTTTCTACAGTTGAACTAAAAATGATATGGGTTAATTCGTTAGCATATTCAAGATTTTCCACTGCTATTTTTTCTAATCGAATATTTAAATCTCTACCTAATTTCTCTACAACGTTTCGTCCAAATTTAATTGCCTCATCATCAATATCTATGCCAAGAACCCCTGCTCCCGTTCGCTTAGCAATTAATAATGGTGTCATCGGAAATGAACCTGATCCTATTATTAATACTTTTGACTCGGAAGTAATTTGAAACTGGCCAAATTCCTTTTCAATACATGATTCTATATTTCTAAAATAATCGGTCCTCTCAGTATTTCTGTTGAGCAACTTCAATGCACGATATTTCTCCATAATAGCCACACAAAGTGCTGATTTCTTTCTTAAATCCTCGACTAGTTGATTAAAATCACTAGATTCTTGTAGTTCTAGTTGTTCCCAAGCATCTTTATTCCTCTCGTTTATTATGAATTTTGAATAGTCATCTATTAATACCTCTAACTCCGAACAATGATTGATGGTATGATCATATTTTACTTCTAACTCTTCAAATTTTTCTAAAAATTCACTTAAATATTCTTGAAAAGTGTTTGTTTTTAACACATTCATTTATTCCTCTCCAATACTATGTAATAGTTAAACATCTATAAAAGCTTTGCCTTGTGCTACTATTTCAACAAACCCTTCAATTTTAAGACTTTCTAACTCTTCGTTATAATAGCTAGCAACTACATTAATAGTGCCACCGGGCTGCCTTATCTTCGCAACAATCTCCCCTTTATTCTTCCATGCTAGATAGGCTCCTAAGGAGGCTGTACCTGAACCACACCCCCTTTCCCAAATCATACTATCTAGATGGGGGACATAAATGAGGGGAGCCAATTCATCAGATTTTGTTTTATACAATAAAATGCCGATCAAGTTAGCGCCTAAAGTTACTCCAAGCAACTTTGCTAATGATTGTGCTTTTCCCCTTATTGACTTACTAAATTCCTCCACTTCTATCACAATATGTATGAACTCTTGATATCTCACTATGATTATATTTAAATCGCTGCCATCATACTTTACTGTTCTCTGTTCTATCTTTTTAGGAGTAGGCATAGTTACTTGGCAGTAATATTCATCTAAAATCCTTTTCACTTGACACATTATTAATTGATCTGTACCTGAAACTTCTAATAAAATTTCCGTCATTTCATTTTTCTTTAGTTCTTTTTCAGATGCAATAAAAGCTGCCAATGCCATACAAGCATTACCACAAAACTCACCTCCAGCCATCTGTAGATGTGCAGCAGCTTTATTATTTATCGGTTTTTCTATAAAACCTACTTGTTCAGCATGCACGCTGTCATATGACATAATTTTTGAAGCAATGTTCTTATACTCCTCAACTGGAAAATTAGTTTTAACAAGAATTGTCATATTTTGTGTTGGATTAAATTTTATAAAATCTATTTCCTGTTTCATCATAACTACCCTTTACACTTATATTTTTATTTTTCTTCACATTAAATAAATCGTAATGATTACGATTTATTTATTCCTAAATGAATTATAGCATGTTGATGTTAGATATTGTCAATATTATTCTGTTTTTTATACTAGTGGAAACTAATGTCGTATATTGCCATGGTTGTATTTCTTTCTCTACTGGAGCAGTTGATTATACAGCTTGTTAATTATTTTCTTTGTATCTGAGCATTTTTTCACCTTCAGAATTCATAAATAATAGAAGAGAGTAGATATCTGATGACGAAATCAGAAAAAATCTTCTTTGATGAGAGTGTAAAAATATCAATAAAATATATAGACTGGTTTCACTTTATCGTTAAACAGAAAAACCTGCCGCATTCGATTCGTGGCAGGTTTTTCTGTTTATTCTTGGTCGGAAACAAATACCCTATGAGACGCAAAGAAATTTGTCAAATCTCTTCCGGTTGATTTCTCCATTATTTGAATAAAATCTTTTGTCGTACTCACACCAAATTTCTTTTCGTTAAAGTAATCTTTCATCGCTTTGTAAAAGACTTCATCGCCAAGTTCAAGACGTAGATCATTAACTGTTCTTGAACCGTAACCATAAATCATACCATAATATGCTCCAATCCCACCTTCTGCAGCACGTTCAGCAAATGTTGAAACAGGATATGAAAGATGATAGTCTCCGACAGGTTCCGCTTTTAGTTGATCAAGTTCTTTGCTGTAGAGCGCTGCTGCAAAACTAGCAAATGATTCATCAAGCCACGGTTCATCGTTCTCGTTATTTCCAATAATGCCGTAAAACCATTGATGCCCAATTTCATGCGCAGTAACATATTTGACCCATTCTTGAGAAGGATTACCAGCGATACTAATCATCGTTAATTGCGGATATTCCATTCCGCCAAACCAGCCTTCCATGCCAACGATATCTAGTTCTGGCCATGGATACTCTCCAAAGCGGTCACTGTACAACTTGATGCTCTCAACCCCTGCCTCAACCATAGAATCAGCGTATTTTGCCTGTTCATCTGTATAATACACATTAATATTTACATTATTTACTTTTGTTTGTTTTACTTTGTAAGTCGTATCCATTTCTATTGCAAAATCGCGAACTTGTTTAGCTTTATAATGATGCGTTGCTAAATTTCCTGAAATACCTGGTTGCCCCACTTCCGTTCCTGTCGTTGCAATGACCTGGGCTTTATCAGTCGTAAGTGTTACATCAAAATCTCCAGTTAAAGAATAAAAAGATTCTCCATATGGAAAATAAGCATCTACATTCCAGCCCTCTTTATCGTAAACTGCCAGAATGGGAAACCAGTTTCCAAGCGAAACAGTGTTTTTATTCCAACCAAAACGATCTTGTTGTTCCGGTACATGAACTACAAAATCCATCGATACAGTAGATTTTTGATTATCGGGAATTTGAACAGATGAAATATGCATTGCAGTACTATCAACAGTATATTTTGCTGTTTTCCCATTTACTTTTACATTAGAAACAGACATACTTCCGCCATTTTCTTTAAATGTTTCTGCGTTTCCCCACAAGTTAAAATAAAGTTCGTTTAGCTGCGTACGAGTATTGTTCTTAAAAGTGACAGTCATTTCCCCTTGAATAGTATGATTGGTAGAATCATAGTTAACGTTCATTTTATAGTCTGGATTGGCTGGACCAAATATATCTTGTCCGTGCTTGTTCATGAATTGCGACTGAAATGGTGTCTTCAGCTGAACAGGAGATGTAACTGCCGGATTGTATGCTCCTTTTACAGGGGAATCCGTTTCTGCAGCACTTATAGTAAGTCCAGGAGAAAATAATATTCCACCTACAAATGTCGAAGCTGTTACCCATTTTGCAGTCTGTTTTACAAAACTTTTCATAAAAATCCCTCCACTTCCATTTTTCACCACATAAATTCGATATAAATGGTAAAAATCCCTTCAATTTTTATTTAAAATCACTTAAGAAAGTTATCAGGGGAATTTTTAGCACTTTTTCACATTTTTAAAGTGTTTAAGATTCCAAGAAAAAAAGGCGGTCTCTTACTCTCGTAAGAAATCCGCCTTTTTTCTCATTCTATTACTTTCGACATCCTTTTATACTCTTACACTTTCTTTGCCTTTTTCAGCATAACTCATATCACCAACAGATTCGACTTTATATTCTCCATCCTTATAGAGAATTTTAGTTACACTTGCATTTTCTAATCCAAGTTTTGTTTTACTACTATCAAGCATGTCTACTAATACCATGATCGCAATTCCATGAGATATAACTAAAACGTTACCTCCACCATTTTTGGCAGTCTCTTCACTAATTTTATCAATTTCTTTTTTTATACGAGTTGAAAAGGTTTTCCAATCTTCAGCTTGCTTCGTATGGTCTGCTGCTGCAATGAAATTAACAATTTTCTCAATAGATAACTCCATTAGTTCATCTACTAATGTAACTCCAGCAGCATCTCCAATAACTTTCCACATAATTTCATTCTTCTCGCCTTCAAAAATCCCGAAATTCAATTCCCGTAAATCTTTCCTTTGTTCAAGTTTTAACTTTGATTGCCCGCTATATTTTAATACTAAGTTAGCAGTTTCAATTGCGCGGCCACTATCACTACTGTAAGCATCATCAAAATGAATACCTTTTAATCCATTTCCTAAATCTTTAGCTACTTCAACACCTTTTTCTACTAGTGGAGAATCTGCCCAACCTTGCACACGCTCACTAGCATTTAACATTGTTTTACCGTGTCTAGTAATATATAACGTAACTATATTATCTTTATTTCTATCTAATTCATCACTATATTTTTCCATATCACTCATTAATTTCTCCCCTTTAGAATATTATCTATCTGTTTTAATTACTGAATTTAATGGACACAAAAAGGTAAACCTAAGCTGCCAAATCCTCTATTGCTTGAGGAGTTTTATAACTAACTCTACTATGTATTCTCTTACAATTATATCATCCCTCGGTATATTGAAATAGTGCTAGACTTTCTATTGTGTACGATATATTAAAAATATCATAAAATTACTCGATACAAGCGCTATCACACGGACACTTCATCCTTAAAATCCGTTGTAAGGACTAAACTACTATACTCATATGACTATACTAACTCCATACATCTAATCATAGCTGTGGCTTTGAACTTAAGTCAGGGTGTTTTGAATAAAGTCACGACATTGGTAAAAAAGTTGCGTTGTTCCCTCCCCTTTGGTTATGATTACCAATGGAAGACGTTTATGTCCAAAAGAAGGAGATTATCTGAAGTTGAAAAGTAGCTTGTATTTAAAAACACAAAGAAAAATTTAATTTCTATAAAATTAATTAGAAATTTATTTTTATATCGTATCCTTTCAATATAACTTGAAAGGAGAATCCTATGAGAAAATTATTTAAAGTATTAAAGCATATATTTGTTATATTAATTGCCGTTATCTTACTCGTATCAGTATCTGTTTTTATTTATCATAACTATCAATTAAGCAAAGAAGCTGCATTAATTAAAAATGAAGGAACATTAATTAATTTTAATAATAAAAAAATTAATGTATATAATGAAGGAAGTGGCGAGGATACATATGTATTTATGTCCGGCTCTGGAATTGCTGCCCCTGTTTATGAATTGAAAGGACTATACAGCAAGTTTTCAAAAGAAAACAAGATTGCTGTAATAGAAAGAGCAGGTTATGGGTACAGTGATGTTTTTCACGACGATAGAGATATTGATACAATATTAGAACAAACTAGAGAAGCGCTAATTAAAAGTGGAAATAAACCTCCGTATATATTAGTTCCACACTCCTTATCAGGTTTAGAAGCTATTTACTGGGCGCAAAAATACCCAGGTGAAGTAAAGGCAATTATTGCTTTAGATATTGGTTTACCTCAACAGTACGTAACTTATAAAATGAGCCTAGTTGATTCATTAAAAATAAAAGGAATGAATATTTTAACGAAAATTGGTTTTCAGCGACTCGTTCCTTCCGCTACTTATAACCCCAAAGTGATTCAGCAATCTTTTTTAACTGAACATGAAAAAGAAATTTATAAAGCACTATCATATAAACAAGCTTTTAATGATGATATGGAGCAAGAGCTGTTACAGAGTTACAATAACGGTAAAAAATCAATTAACCTACCGATACCAAAAGAAACACCTATTTTATTTTTAGATGCGGTTGCTGATCAATATAAAAATTCAAAATATACAAAACAAAATAATAAAGATTATAAGGAGTTTGCAGACCAGCTATTGATAGCAAATGTAATAACACTTAAAGGTACGCACAGTATTTATTTATACGCTCCCGATGAGATATATAATCTTGCTATGGATTTTATCAATAAAAAAGTAGAGAAAAATTAAGAGATTTTTATTTTAAAAATGAAAGGCCTAAGTGATGAAAGGATATAACATTTTAATTGTTGAAGATGATTTGATGATTGGTGATTTATTGCAAAAAATTTTGCAACGCGAAGGGTACAATGTATGCTGGAGGAAAGAAGGAAAAGATATTATTGACATAATCCGTGAGATAGATTTAGTCATAATGGATATTATGTTGCCAGGTGAAGATGGCTATCAAATTACTAAGAAAATAAAAAATCTCGGATTAAATATTCCAGTTATTTTTCTATCCGCTCGAAATGATATGGATAGCAAACTCCAAGGTTTGACGATCGGGGAGGATTATATGATAAAGCCATTTGATCCTAGAGAGCTGTTACTAAGAATGCAGAAAATGCTAGATAATCAATATGGTACTTTTACACAAATCAAACATTTATATATTGATGCAGAACATAAAAAGGTTTTCGATAATAGCTTACATAATGAAGTTGTTTTTACTGCGATTGAGCGTAAAATATTCTTCTATTTATACGAAAATAGGGATAGAATTTTAACGAAAGAACATTTCTTTGACTATTTATGGCAACTTGAAGACAGAAATCCAAATATCATGAATGTACACATAAAAAAAATTAGAACAAAAATTAATGATAAAATGGGTGAGATTATTCAAAATATATATGGAGAAGGGTATAGATTGAATACCTATATGAAGAAATGAAATTGAAGAACAAATACCAGTTATTGTTATTTTCCGCTGTTATAAGCGTACCGTTTTTATTACTATTGATTAGTATCCTTATGTCCGTAATTTATGATATGGCCTTTAAAGTAAAAAATAATGGCATTCCTTTTCATGAATCTTTTGCACATCCTACAATGCTAGTCGTATTTTTTTTATCACTTTTGTTATTAGCCTTTTTATTTTCGAAATCGATTAACTCACTATTAAATAAAATAAATATATTGAATAAAACTATTCGAAATTTAGCTAGTGATAAAAAGATCCCAAATAAATTAGACGTTAAAAGCGATGATGAAATAGGAGAACTAATTAGATCAGTAAATTTATTAATTGAAAGAACTACATATCGAGAATTAGAACTTAAGCAGCAAGAGGAAATGAAAAAAGAACTTTTAAATAAATTAAGACATGATATTAATACACCTTTAACAGCTGTGAGATTACAATTATTTTACTTAGAAGGTCAATATAATGATCAAGCACCCATACTAGAATCTTTATATCAACAAATACAATATATTGCTGAATTAACCAATGAATTTAATTTACAATCCACTGATACGTTAGAGAGTTCTTATATTTTAAATGATGAAGTGAATATACATGATTTATTAGAAACCATGGTTAAAAAGTGGGATTATTTGTATAGTATTCATGATATTGAATTAATATATAATCCACTAAATAAAGATTTGATATGGACTAGTAATGATTTATGGATTCAAAGGTTGTTTGATAATATTTTCCAAAATACGTTAAAACATTCAAAAGCTAAAAAACTTGAGGTAACCATTGAAAATAGTGTTGTTTCTATTAAGGATAATGGAATTGGTTTCGATATTAATAGTAAAAGTGCAGGACTAGGATTAAAAATAATTAAGGATATATCTAGAATGCTCGATATAAAATATACTTTACAATCAAATAAAAATGGGACTATATTTTCTTTTACAAAAATCGAAAAAAATATATAATATAAAGCACACTTTTCATTACTATTTTGTGACACAATATAGTCTGAGTTTGAATATCCCCCAATTGAAATGAATGAGGAAATGGTTGGATTAGATCAATTTTAAAAATCTATTGTGATCAAACTTTTTTTAAAAACCAAAATTAAATCTGCTTGATAATTCAATTTAGTTGATTTACTAAGTCTACTCTTCTTTAAAACATATACACAGTAGGTTCTACACCTCTAATTAATACCTTGTAACAATAAAAAGAGCGAAATCCTGCATTATCAATACAGGATTTCGCTCTTTTTTATTAACGATCAGACTTTATTCTAAAACTACAGCTATCGAGATTTTTTTGACAGCTGTTTTTATCAAGAAAACATATAAGCAATTAATGCTCAGTTAAGCTAGATACAGGAACCTCTTGTTCATTATTTGGTTGGTTGAGAGGATAAATTCTAGCTGTTTCATTATTTTCATCTACATTTTGAATGTAGATTTGCTCTCCGTTATAGGTTACATTAGCCATAACTGGTGAAGCAGCAATTTCTTGTGCACGTTGTTTGTTCATGATCATAACCTCCTTTTTCTTTTAACAACTATAATATTGACTTCAATCCCCTCAAATATTCTTGTTATTTCATAATTAAGTAAACAAGGAGCTAATTTTAAAAATATAGTTGTTCAACTAACGAGAAAGACTGTTACAAAATAGAAGTATATGTAACGCACGAAAGAATTTTTTTCTTTGATATTCTATATACAATCAACTTTTCTGTTTTTTGTACAGTACATTATTTCTTGCTCCTACTTCGATTTATATTAGTGTTCATAAACACAAACTAAAAAGCAAACTCTCTGCATCAAAGAGTTTGCTTTTTAAAATTACATTTGTTTCTGAGACTGTAGTCCTTGAATATACGTCACAACCTCAGGATTCACAAGTGAAGATAAATCTCCAAGTTCTTTTCCTAAATACGCTGCTTTAATAACGCGGCGCATCACTTTAGAGTTACGTGTTTTCGGTAAATCTTCGACCACATGAATATCTTTCGGACACAATGCTTTCCCGATATGAGAGTTTACTAGACTCATTAATTCTTTTTTCAATTCTGGTGTAAACGAAGTGCCCTCGCGTAACACAACAAAACAATGACACACTTCACCTTTCACTTCATCAGGAACTCCAATTGCACCGGCTTCTACGACATCATGGTGTTTTACGAGAATAGATTCATACTCCGCAGGTCCGATACGTTTTCCAGCAATATTTAACGTATCGTCAGAACGACCTGTAATGATGTATTGTTCTCCATCATATAATACCCAGTCACCATGCACCCATTTGTTTTCAAAACGAGACCAGTATGTGCTTATATAACGATCATCTTCTTCCCAGAAACTTTTCGTCATACCAACCCAAGGCTTTTCTAAACATAATTCCCCTACCTCGTTTTGAACTGGTGAACCTTTTTCATCCAACACAACAGCGGCCATTCCTGGTAGTGAGGCATTAAAACTAATTGGTGCAATCGGTTTAATAAGGACGTTTCCAAAAATGCCACCAGAAATTTCAGTACCACCAGAATAGTTGCAAATTGGTACTTTTCCCTTGCAAACTGTTTCAAAGAGCCACATCCAAGGGTCTGGATTCCATGGTTCACCTGTTGAACCGATTGCTTCTAAACTTTGCAGTGAATGTTTGTTCACCCATGCGTCACCTTTTGCCATTAATGAGCGAATTAATGTTGGTGAAATACCAAGATGCGTTACTTTATAACGATCAACCATTTCCCATAGACGATCTGGTTCTGGATAATCTGGCACACCTTCATACATAACCATTGTTGCTCCGTTAATAAGAGAACCAAATAGTAGAAACGGTCCCATCATCCAGCCCATATCAGTAATCCATAGCATACGGTCACCTTGTTTTACGTTCATACCAAAACTAGCATCAAATGCTGCTTTTAGCGGGAATCCTGCATGTGTATGCACAGTTCCTTTCGGTTTACCTGTTGTACCAGATGTATAAATAAGCATAAGCGGGTCGTCGCTTTTCATCTCTTCTGCATGCGTAAATGGCTTATCTTTTTCAAGAACGCTCCATGAAATATCATAATCATGCTGTGTAAATTCGTTCCCAGCATGACGGACAATTACTACTTTTTCAACACTTGGGCAATGCTCACATGCTTTATCCACTTCATCTTTTAAAGAAACTGTTTTACCACGGCGTGCAAATCCATCTGCCGTAATAA
Source organism: Bacillus sp. AFS018417 (assembly GCF_002560985.1). Taxonomy (NCBI): domain Bacteria; kingdom Bacillati; phylum Bacillota; class Bacilli; order Caryophanales; family Bacillaceae; genus Bacillus; species Bacillus sp. AFS018417. The sequence goes on along the minus strand of NZ_NTTM01000012.1, from coordinate 157,370 downwards.
TCATTTTGGATCCTGCTGCTTGCACACGCGTCATAACTGCATCTGAAGCAAATCCTGAGAAAATAGGAGAAATGATTGCACCAATTTTCATTACAGCCAACATTGCAACTACTGTCTCTGGTATCATCGGCATGTAAATTGTTACACGATCTCCTTTTTCAATCCCTAAATGCTTAAGACCATTTGCAACGCAGCTCACCCAATGATCTAACTCTTCATATGTAAACGACTTTGATGTTCCATTTTCCCCTTCCCAAATGAGAGCCTTTTGTGCTTTCGTATCATCTTCTGCAATCCAGCGAGACAGTGCAGATTCTACGATATTACACGTTCCATCCACATACCACTGTGCAAACGGAATACCGTTTGCCAAATCTAACACTTCTGTATACGGACGCATCCATTGGTAGCCTACAGCTCGCTCTGCTTCTCCCCAAAACCATGCCGTATCTTCAATAGACTTATTATAAAATGTTTCATAATCATCATAGCCCAGTGATTGCATCCATTGATATAAGCGTGTTTTTGCTTTATATTCTTCTGTTGGAAACCAAACTGCTTGCTTCACTATTTTTCCCCCCTTATTTTTTGGAAAAGAAAGCCCTTCAAAAGGGCTATTTCTCTCGCTCGCATAGACAAACAAAGCATTGCCTATTACGAACTTGATTCATTCTACTTACCAGCAAAGGCTTCCACTGATGGAAGTTTCACTTTATACTGGGTAAACTGGATGTTTTCGATCCGTAAATACTTGATATTTACTCATATACATTTCAAAACGTTGCTTCAATTCTGCGCGCAATTGATTCGGATGAACAATACCATCAATCACCATTTCTGATGCAAGGCGATAAATATCAATATCTTGCTTGTACTCTTCACGTTTTTGAGCGATAAAGCTTGGACGCTCTTCTTCTGGAAGTGCTGCAATTTTATTTGCATACACTGCGTTTACCGCTGCTTCTGGACCCATTACTGCAATTGAAGCTGTCGGAAGTGCAAGGCAGCAATCAGGTTCAAATGCAGGACCTGCCATCGCATATAAACCAGCACCGTATGCTTTTCGTACAACGATAGAAATTTTCGGTACAGTTGCTTCACTCATAGCAGAAATCATTTTTGCACCGTGACGGATAATACCAGCACGCTCTACTTTTGTACCAATCATAAAGCCTGGTACATCAGCTAAGAATAAAAGTGGAATGTGGTACGCATCGCATAATGTAATAAATTTTGCTGCTTTATCAGCGGAATCGTGGAATAATACGCCGCCTTTCATACGAGGCTGGTTCGCAATAATTCCAACTGGCATACCGTTAATACGTGCAAGTCCAGTGATAAGTTCTTGTGCAAATAATTTTTTCACTTCGAAGAAAGAGTCTTCATCAATAATACGTTTAATTAAATCAAGCATATTAAAAGGTGCATTTTGATTTTCCGGGATAATTTGTTCTAATGTTTTTTCAAATTCTTTCGGTTCTTGAGGTTCTGTCATTGGAGCTTTTTCTAAGTAGTTACTTGGAAAGTAAGAAATATATTGACGTGCTTTTGAAATTGCATCTTCTTCTGTTTTGCACAGTACATCTCCGCAACCAGATACAGAGCAATGCATACGTGCTCCGCCCATTTCTTCTAATGTTACTTTTTCACCGATTACCATCTCAGCCATACGAGGTGAACCAAGATACATGGATGCATTTCCTTCAACCATCATAACAACGTCACAGAAAGCAGGAATATATGCACCGCCAGCAGCCGATGGACCAAATAGTAAACAAATTTGTGGTATTTTTCCGGATAGTTTTACTTGGTTATAGAAAATGCGCCCTGCACCGCGTCTTCCTGGGAACATTTCAACTTGATCAGTAATACGTGCGCCAGCGGAGTCAACAAGATAAAAGAGCGGTACACGTAATTTTTCAGCTGTTTCTTGAATACGTAAAATCTTTTCTACTGTACGAGATCCCCATGATCCTGCTTTTACGGTAGAATCGTTTGCCATTACACAAACAGTACGCCCATTTACTTTACCAGTTGCGGTAACAACTCCATCAGCAGGTAAGCCTTCTTGTTCGCAGTTTGCAAATAACGCATCTTCTACATACTCACCGTTATCAAACAAAAGCGCCAAACGATTACGAACAAACAGTTTCCCTTTTGCTGTGTTTTGCTCATGATATTTCGGTGCGCCGCCTTGCTTTATCGTTTCTATGCGTTCTTCTAATGTACGAGATTGTTGTTTTTGATCTAGCATGTTCATTCCCCCTTATAAATCGGCTTCCGTTTTTCACGAAATGCTTGTAATCCTTCTAAGCGATCTTGCGTATGAATCACTCCTTCATACGCTTGCTTTTCCATTTGTAAACCAGTCTTTAAATCTACTTGCATACCATTTGTAATCGCTTCTTTCGCAAGGCGAACAGCAATTGGGCCATTCTCTGCAATTTGCTTTGCAATTTCAATTGCTTTTTCTTCTAGTTCATCAGCAGGAACAACATATTCTACAAGTCCATATTCCTTTGCTTCTTCAGCTGAAATACGTCTTGCTGTATAAATTAATTCTTTTGCACGTCCAATTCCAATTAAACGCGGAAGACGCTGCGTACCACCGGCTCCTGGAATAATCGCAAGCGATGTTTCTGTTAAACCAAGACTTGCTGTGTCAGAAGCAATGCGAATATCACAAGCAAGACTTAATTCTGTACCGCCACCAAGCGCAATTCCATTTAGAACTGCAATAACAGGTTGTGATAATTGTTCTACCATATCCATTGTAGAGCGAATCATCCCAACTGCATGGCGCACTTGTTCTTCGTTCATATTCGCGCGTTCTTTTAAATCTGCACCTGCACAAAATGCTTTTGCACCTGCACCCGTAATCATTACGACACGGACATCATTTTTTTCGTTAATACGACTAAGTGTCTCTTGTAATTCTTCTAAAAGAGCAAGTGATAAAGCATTTGCTTGTCGTTCACGATTTAACATCACTTTCACAATATGAGGAGTTACGAATTCAACTGAAATATTTTGCAGCTGTAACATGGGATCACCTACTCACTGTTTTATGTTGCAAGGCACGGTATACATGGCTTGGAATCTGCATATCGAGCTTGCTTTGAATAAATTTCGTTGCCTGTAATAACTTTTCTTCATTTACATTTGTCTGCACGCCCATTTTATGAAGCATATGAACTAAATCATTTGTTGCGACGTTTCCAGACGCACCTGGTGCATACGGGCATCCGCCAAGACCACCGCACGAACTATCAAATGTTGTAACACCGCATTCTAATGACTTTACAACATTGGCAAGTGCCATGCCGTACGTGTTATGAAAGTGCATCGCAAATTTAGAAGAATCATATTTTTTGAGTAAATGCTCTAGCACACGTTCTACTTGTGCTGGATTTGCTACCCCAATCGTATCTCCAAGCGATACTTCATAAATACCGTACGAAAACAATTTGTCACAAAGTTCATCAACGGCTTGAACGCTTATTTCGCCCTCATACGGACAACCAAACACAGTAGATACGTAACCACGTACCGTTTTCCCAGCAAATAGCGATTGTTTCGTTATATCCTCAATAACAGAAAGTGCTTCATCAATTGATTTATTAATATTTTTCTTATTATGCGTTTCACTAGCAGATAAAAAGACGTTCACCTCATCTACATCTTGCAAAAGCGCCCGTTCCAAACCATTTTGATTTGGAACGAGAGCTGCATATGTAACATGTGGTTTCCGCTCAAGCATTGTAAACACATCTTGTGCATCTGCTAAAGCAGGAATCCATTTAGGGTGAACGAAAGATGAAACTTCAATATAAGAAAGACCTGCGTCTGCTAACATATGAATCCATTTCACTTTATCTTTTGAGCCAACAATTTTCTTTTCATTTTGCAAACCATCACGCGGTCCAACTTCTTTAATAGAAGCAAAAGAAGGTAGTTTCAATCGATTACACCCCGTTTCTAATTATTCAATTTCTACTAATACATCTCCCTCATTAACAAAATCGCCCTCTTGCACAAGAATCTTCATAACTGTGCCAGATTCTTCTACAGCGATCGGAATTTCCATTTTCATAGATTCTAAAATGACGACGTCTTGATCTTCCTCTACTGTATCTCCTACACCTACCACAATTTTCCAAACATTTCCTGCCATCGATGCATACACTTTTGTCATCATTATTTCCTCCTTTAAATTTCGTAACCTTTATTTTTTCACAAGCTGTTTCGTGACAAAGCTTGTTGTGTAAATACCACTTTGGAATACTTCATCTTCTAACACTTGCAGAAGCATCGGCGTATTGGTTTTAATACCTTCCACTTGCAATTCTTCTAATGCCACTTGCAATTTTTGAATTGCATCTGCACGCGTTTCTCCATGTGCAATGATTTTTGCAATCATTGGATCATAAAACGGTGTAATTGTTACACCATCTTCTAAGAAATGATCGACGCGAACTGATGTTGGAAGAGAAAGAGACTTGATCTTCCCTGGTGATGGGAAAAATGTTTTTGGATCTTCCGCATAAATACGAGCTTCAATGGCATGACCACTGCGTTTTACTTCGTCCTGCGTAAACGAAAGTGTTTCGCCTGATGCGATGCGCAGTTGTTGCTCTACTAAATCAAGACCTGTAATTTCTTCTGTTACTGGATGCTCTACTTGTAATCTCGTATTCATTTCTAAGAAATAGAAGTTTTTCTCATCATCAACGAGAAATTCAATTGTCCCTGCATTCGCATAACCAAGTGCTTTCGCAGCTTTTACTGCAACTTCTCCCATCGCCTTGCGTGTTTCTTCATCTAAAAATGGTGATGGCGCTTCTTCAATTACTTTTTGATTGCGGCGCTGCACAGAGCATTCACGTTCCCACAAATACACTGTATTCCCTTGTTTATCAGCAAGCACTTGAATCTCAATATGATGCGCATTTGTAATCAATCGTTCCATATACATTTCTCCGTTTCCGAAGAAATTTTTTGCACGAGTTTGATTACTTTCAAACGCTTGAGTGAGCGCTTGTTCAGTTTCAATCACTTGCATACCAATGCCTCCGCCGCCAGCAGATGCTTTTAACATAAGTGGATAACCAATTTGACTTGCAATTTCTTTCGCTTCTTCTACTGTTGGAATGCTAGTTGAAATACCAGGTACAATTGGAACTTCAGCTTCTAGCATTGCTTTTCGGGACTCAATTTTGCTTCCCATCTTCGCAATAACATCTTTAGAAGGACCAATGAAGACAATTCCTTCTTCTTCGCAGCGCGCTGCAAATGTTGGATTTTCTGACAACAATCCATAACCTGGATGAATTGCTTCTACATTTGTTTCTTTTGCAATTTCAATAATCTTTTCAAGATTTAAATAACTTTCTTGTACGCGTGGACCACCAACAAGATATGCTTCATTTGCCATTTTCACATGAAGTGCAAACTCATCAGCTTCTGAATAAATCGCAACTGTACGAATCCCAAGTTTTTGACACGTCTTTATAATACGAACAGCAATTTCACCGCGGTTCGCAATTAATATTTTTCGAAACATAGTGAACCCTCCTATTAACGACATCCTAAATGTCTTGAAATAACGAGACGCTGAATTTCAGAAGTACCTTCACCAATTTCTAATAACTTTGCATCACGAATATGACGCTCTACTTCATACTCACGCATATATCCGTAACCACCATGAATTTGAACCGCTTGATTTGATACACGGCTTGCTGTTTCAGAGGCAAAAAGTTTTGCCATCGCAGCTTCTTTCCCAAATGGCTTATCATTGTCTTTTAACCAAGCAGCTTTATGTACCATATTGCGTGCTAATTCAATTTCTGTTGCCATATCTGCCAATTTAAATTGAATTGCTTGGAAGTTTGATAGAGAACGACCAAATTGTTTACGCTCCTTTGCGTATTGCAATGCACGCTCAAATGCAGATTGAGCAATCCCTACTGCTAATGAAGCAATGGAAATGCGGCCACCATCTAACGTATATAAAAATTGTTTAAATCCTTTATTTACATCCCCAAGGATATTTTCCTTTGGTACACGAACGCCATCTAAAACAATCTCACATGTATTCGAAGCACGAACACCCATTTTGTCGTACGGACTAGAAATTGTTAATCCTTCGCTATTTGTCGGTACGATAAAAGCAGAAATTCGCTTCTTACCACTTTCCTCAACACCATTGATAGCGGTTACAATAATCGTATTCGCATACTCAGCATTTGTAATCCAGCACTTCTCGCCGCTAATTACATACTCATCGCCATCTAATACCGCTTTCGTTTGTGTTCCACCAGCATCAGATCCAGCATTTGGCTCTGTTAATCCAAATGCACCAAGTGTCTTACCAGATGCCATTGGAACTAAATATTTTTGTTTTTGTTCTTCTGTACCAAAATAATAGATAGGAGAAGCGCCCAGTGAGATTGTTGCAGCATAACTTAATCCTGTACCACCACAAGCGCGGCCAATTTCTTCAACTGCTAATGCATACGATAACGTATCGCCGCCAGAACCACCGTATTCTTCAGGGAATGGGATTCCTAACAAACCAAGTTCGCCCATCTTTTGAAACGTTTCATATGGGAATTCTGCCGTTTTGTCGTAATACACCGCTTTTGGAGCGATTTCCTTTTCAGCAAAGTCGCGCACCATTTCTTTGATCATTTGTTTTTCTCTAGTAAGAGTAAATTCCATTTGTCACACCCCTTATCGAATTCGTTATTTCGACAGCGTGCGCGTATATAGTACAAATCTTGCCTCGAAAAAAGAACGAACAGTAGTGAGATAATTGCTATAATTCTGTCATAATTCAATTGTAAAACAGAATCTGTACTAATGCACGAAAAAATTCCTACATTGTTCTACAACAACATAGGAATTAAAAGGTCGAATTATGTAGTTTTTTGTTTAATAATCTCTTCCTTTTCCAGAATCTGTGATTTCCACTAAAACTTCTGGATACGGTTCAAAATATGTTTGTCTCAGTAAATATGTTTCCTCAAACCGAAGTGCCCACGATTTTAAAATAGTGAGAATACTGCTTAATGGTATTTTCTTTTCTGCATACTTACTAAGTAAAGAAAGAAAATGATCTTTCTCTTCTTTCTTCAATTTATTTTTAAAATAGCCAAAAATATGCTGACATACGTTTATATTTGATGTATACCGCGGTGTACGTTTTAACAACTCATACAATGTTTTTTCATAGCTTGCAAATACTTCATCAATCGGACATTTTTCCTGATTAGCAATGATACGCCCTAATTCTTTTTGCTTCGTCTGATTGTACGCCATAAATAAGTATTTATAATCAGATTGAAATTCAACTAAAGCCTTCATGTTTTTCTTTTTCTTTAACGTTTTAAAATGAGCAATCGTAAATAACTGCGTAAAGAAATGTTCACGTATGATAAAATTCGACAATCTTCCTTCTTCCTCAATTGCTAAATGTGAAAAGGTAGCTAATACTGCACTACCAAATAAACCCGCACCCTTTCCTTTTGTTGGTGCTTTTCCTACCCCAGCATATATTTTCACATCACGAGTTCCGCAACTTGGAGACCTATTTTTCAAAATAAAACCATCTATATCCGGTAGAGAAGATAAAAATACATCTGAAAACTGCTGCATTTTCTCCGTTAAATCATCTCCTGTTGATGGCTGCACTAATTTTTGTATCCCATCTTGTTCAACAATACGAATCGTTTCTCTTGGAATGCTAAGTCCAATCTCCACTTCTGGACAAATTGGAATGAATTCTACAAACGGCTGTAAATTACGCACTGTTGCATCAGAAATCTTGTCACCATTATAACGGCATGCTTCAAATTCTAAACATTTACTTACGACAACTGTTGGTTTTACAAATTGCCTCATATTATTACCTCCGAGGTGTTAGCCCGTATAAAATGAATTGAACTGTAGACTCGATCTCAGCATCATCATCCCATTTTTCTTCTGGTAGTAATAAAAAACGGGTTAAAATTAAACCAATAACAGGTGATAATGTAAACCGTAATACTGCCGGCTTGGGAAGTTCAATAATTTGTCCCTGCTTCTGAAAATGATCAACGATTTTTTCAAAGCGAGAGTAAATTTCTTTTGCTAGTAATTGTTGAATTTCATCTTTTAATTCAGGATGAAATGGTACTTCCTGAATTAAAATTTTCAGCATCGGAAAGTGTTTTCTTGTAAATTCAAAGCGATTGCGAATGACAGCACGTAAAAAATTTTCATATGAATCATACGTATTTTCAAATATTTCTTTTGCAAAAGTTTGCACAAAAAACGGTGCGGCAAATTTCGTTAAAGTTGGCATCACAACGGCAAACAACAAATCTTTTTTCGTTTTATAATAGCGAAAGATCGTTCCTTCCGCTACACCCGCACGCTTAGCAATTTCACTCGTTGACGTTGCCGAATACCCTTTTTCACTAAACATGTCCACTGCTGCTTCTAAAATGCGCATTTGCCGTTCATTGCGCTTATCCGTCCCTGTGGCAGCAATTAATTCTTCTAACCAATCCTCTTTCATGATAAACTCCTTTTATTTCCATTATATTCTTCTATGCTTCTTCAAAGCAAATACGTTACCTACTGCAAACACAATCGCAAATAATAATAAAACTCCAAGATCAACAGCAATTTCACTAAATCCTTGATTTCGAATCATAACTTGCCGCATCGCATCTGCACCGTATGTTAAAGGAAATAACTTTCCTAATAGTTGTAACCACTTATTCATAGACTCAATCGGAAATAAACCCGAAAAGAAAATTTGCGGTACGATGACCAATGGAATAAATTGAATCATTTGAAATTCATTGTTTGCATACGCTGATAAAAATGTTCCAAGTGTTAGTGCTGTTAATGAAAGCATACATGTAATAAGTAACGTGAGCCAAGGTGAACCTGCAACATATAAATCAAGAACATACACAGAAAAACTAACAATCAGTACGGATTGTAAAAATGCAAAGATACCGAATCCAATAATATAACCTGCAACAATCTCCCAACGCCGAATTGGGGTCGATAATAATCGTTCCAAAGTACCGCTTAAACGCTCTCGAACGAATGAAACTCCTGATAAAATAAAGACAAAGAAGAATGTAAAGAAGCCAATTAATACCGGACCTAATCCATCAAACATAGTAAAATCAGCTGATCCATGTAAATAAGAAACATCAGGCTTCATAGTCGTCGGTTCTTTTTTCTCCATACTCTTTTGCAAAACTTGCATGACAGCACGATTTTTCGATGAATCGCTACCTTCTAACGTTATTTTCATCTTTCCATGATCTACAGTAACTATCGCATCAATTGCTTGATTTTCTAATTCACTACGCGCTTTCTCCTTATCATACTCATAAAAAGAAGCATCTTGCTTTTTCATTGATTCTACAATTGGTGCTGGTACATCAACTAAAGCAATATGAGGCTTGTAATCTTTTTGTGTGAATACAAGTGAAAGAAGCCAAAGAAGTAACATCGGTGCTCCGAACATAAGCGCAAGCGACCTTTTATCTCGGAAAAACTGACGAATAATACGGATAACAACTCCAAATACTCTCATCACTCCATCACTCCTTCCAGTAAAAAGACATCCTCAATACGTCCCGATGTTGTTCGTTCTTTTAATTCAACTGGAGAACCCGTTGCGATTAACTTCCCTTCACGAATTAAACCAAGGCGTTCACAAAACTCTGCTTCATCCATAATATGCGTTGTAACAATAATCGTCGTTCCTTGTTTTTTCAGCTCATAAAACTTATCCCAAATTGATTTTCGAAGAACGGGATCAATCCCAACAGTTGGTTCATCTAAAATAAGAAGCTTTGGTTCATGCAAAAGTGACATGGCAAGCGATAAACGCTTCTTCATTCCACCTGAAAAATGCTGCACTTGCTTTTTTGCATCCTCAGATAACTGAACAAGCTCAAAAACTTCAGAAATGCGCTCCTTCTTTTGCTTTCCTTTTAATCCGTACATTGTCGCGATAAAATCAGCATTTTCATAAGCCGATAGTTCATCATATAATGCATCAGCTTGAGCCATATAGCCAATTTGTTTCATTCCATTCAAATTCGGCATAACTGTTTGCAGTGCCGTTACTTCTCCGGATGTTGCTTCACTAATACCAGCAATCATTTTAATAAGTGTTGTTTTCCCTGAACCAGAGGGGCCTACTAAACCAAAAATCTCAGCTTCTCCGACAGAAAATGAAATCTCTTGAATTACTTGTTTCTTTCCAAAGTACTTGGATACATGTTTAAGCGTTACTGCCTCATTTATTGGAGACATATACTTTCCTCCTCTTCATAATAAAAAATGAGTGAGTACTCACTTTTATTTTAAGCTAATATTAATATATGTCAAACGTTTCTTTTTATTGTTGATTGCATACATATTTTTCACTCCAAAATTTCAATTATAAAACTCTTGCTAAATGCTTGCTTCAATCTAGAAAAGTCACGCAAAAAAAGGCTCTATTTACACAGAGCCTAAAATGAACAATTAATTTTATGAAAATCATCTTTAAAATGATTTTATTTTCTCCTAGTTATTGATATAACTTAAAGTTATTTGCAGTTATTTGGGCATTAGAAGGCTTAAAATCTCCCTGTAACTGCAACTCATATATCATATTACCATGCTCACCTTTTAGAAAATATTGCCCAGTGTATTTTTTATATAACCCCCAATTCGTATCATTTTTCACAAAAGATTCAATTAATTCTGGAGCAGGTTGCTCTCCGACTTTCTCCATTCGAATCGCCCCATCACTGAATTTCTTAGGCTCTAAGACAGGTTCTGTTCGAAACCAAGATTGCTCTAACTTCTTTGACTTATCATACTGATATGCCATAATAAAACCTTGTACTTCATTCCCATGTTCATCTCTAGTATCTTTAGAAGGAACACGATAATACAACACTACACCAGGTCCTAAATCCTTAGCATATGATACTTGAGTTAATGTTGTCGTTCCTGTGTTATCTCGATATTCATACATAGATGGTAATAGTTTCTTCACATTTTTATATGCTATATTTACTTCTGTTTCATCATTTTTTGCGCTTAAAATAGATGTTTCGTCTATTTCATTTGTAACAGGTTCTTTCTTTTCAAATACAAGATAGGCTGCTTTACTTTCACCATTTTCATATGTAACACCTTTTGCGGCAATGAATTGTTCTGGATCCTTTCCTTTTATAGAAAAGATAGGTCCTGGTGGTACTTCATTTGAATCTCCCGTTTTCTTAATTTCCCATTCTCCGATTCTTTCTACCTTACCAATTTGTCGTTCGAGTTGTTCCTTTGGAGCAATTTCACCTGTTTTTACATAATAAAATTCATTTAAAACAATGTACCCATTGCTAGCTCTGTTTTGTTTGTCCCGATCAGTATACTGTGTGTCTTCTTCTTTTTTAGCTGCCTCTTGCTTGTCTACCTGCTTTACATTTTCAACATTTGCATCACCCTTTAAATCCTTCTCTTTATGAGCAGTCTCATCAGCATTTACTAATGAGATTGCGGAAAGAGTTACTACAGCAGCAATCCCGAGTGCAGACCAGCCATATGATTTTTTTTGGAATTTCTTAATCATAAAAATCCTCCTCTTTAAAATTTTCTTATTTCTACTTAAATTCGCCAAACTGGGCACTGGATAATAATGTGAGAAGCGTTCTAAAAGACTAATAATAGTATGGCCATATGCGATTTGTTCGCCTTCCCCTAAAGACTTAAGGGCAAGTGCATCACAAGCGAGTTCTTGATCTTCTCGCATACAGAAGTAGGCATACCAAAGAATCGGATTGAACCAATTTAAAATTAGTAAACTATACATAAGCCAGTTGAAACCAACGTCTCTTCGTTTGATGTGGGCTAATTCGTGATGAAAAATATGACGGAGTTGTTGCTCATGAAGTTGATTGATATGTACACTTGACAGTAATAATCTAGGTCGGAAAAATCCCAAAACGGTCGGACTTACTATTTTCCCAGCTAAAAGTAGTGGTATACCCCGCTGCACAGACATGCATTTCTTACAGTTCTCGAAAATTTTATTAACCTTTTCATCTGTAATCGCAAGTTGTTTTTGTATATAGTGGTGTAATCGTCTATTTATAAAATAAGTTGTGAAACTTAATACGATAACACCTGTTAACCAAATGTATAAAGAGATCGTATAAAAAGAAATTGGCTTATCCTTTTTCTTCTCACTATGAATTGCGTCTCCCTGACTTTCCTTAGTTGTTTGTGACTTCTGAAAAGCGTTACGCTCTTCTACTGCCACTTCCTTTGAGTCAGACATATCCATTGTTTCTTGAGTGCGTTTATTTTCAGAGGAAACAACAGAGTGATTTTGAACTGAAAACGCTGTTTCATAACTATATGAAAGAACTGAATAAATACTATAGGAACTCTCTGGTGACCATGGTAGTAGTAGTCTTACAATCAACACCATCCATAGTAGATAATTCCACCTTGGAGTTAGCTTGTTTCTCAGTAAAACTTTGACACATAAGATAACTACCACTAATATACTTGCCATCATCGACGTTTCTATTACCCAGTCAAAAAAGCGTGGTAGGTAGATGTTTATAAACATATCTATCATTTTTACCTATCCTTCCTAGGATTCTCTTATCCAAAATACATTTATCCAAATAAAAATCTATATAAGCCGATTACTTATATTCCCTATACTCATCATTCTTTTCTTCTCTCAGCTTCACTTTTATCATCAAGAATACGTTTTAATTCATTAATTTCCTCTTGGGACAATTTTTCTTCCTTTAAGAAATTCACAAGTAATGGCTTCAACGCCGCACCATAGAAACGTTTAAGAAAAGATTTTGTTTCCACTTGCAAGTAGTAATCTTGAGAAACTAATGGATGATAAGTATACATTTTTCCAGTTTCTTGATGAGCAGAAATTGCTTCTTTTTGCACTAATCTGTTAATTAATGTTCGAATTGTTTTTGGACTCCAATCCATTTCCCCTTCAAGATTTTTAATAATTTCATTAGCTGTTTGAGGTGCTTTTGACCAAAGAACCTTCATTATTTCCAACTCAGCTTCGGATATTTTAGGTATTTTTTTCATATTTTACACCTTCTCCTTCTTGATATTACACTTGTAATCTTATAGATTATATTACAAACGTAGTCCAGTATTGTCAACCATATTTTGGCATAAAACGCATTCAATTCTCACTTTATAGTGACAGCTACTTAATTTATATAAGATTTTCGCGATATACACTATTCTTTCTTCAACTTAGGAATAGGCTCTAAGGCACCATAGTTGATTGACCTTCCTCTCCCAGCCATGAAAACATTTTCATCCTCTGTGGCGCAGCGCTTGCGCTTCACCGATCGCTAACAGGCAGTTATCTGCAAAAAACAACGTAATTTTTGTATTGATTTAATGGCTCTACAAGAGGTAAAATTTGTAAAACAAAGATCATTAGGAGGAAGGTAGAGTGGTAAATGAAATAAAGAGTTACCTTGACTATCCAATGGTAAAAATTCCTGGGGGAGAAATAGAATTAAGAGACGATAGAATAAAAAGCAAATGGAAAGCTGAAATAAGACCGTTTCTTCTTGCCCGGTATCCTGTAACTAGGGATTTATACTATGCTATTACAAATAAATCACCTAATTCTTTTGACGGAGATCTAAAACCGGTTGTGAATATTTCTTGGAATGATGCAATTTCTTTTTGTAATTTACTTTCACAGAAAGCTGGATTGAAAGAGTGCTATTCTATAAGTAATGATGGTGAAAACATAATTTGTGATTGGGAATCAGACGGTTATCGGCTTCCTTCAGAAGCAGAGTGGCAATATGCATGTAAAGCAGGGACTACTGGTTATAGATACGGAGAGCTTAATAAAATTGCCTGGTATAATGAGAATTCAGGAGGCAAAATCCATGAAGTAGGAAGAAAGGAACCGAATGCATGGGGTCTGTATGATATGTTAGGGAATGTTTGGGAGTGGTGTTGGGATTTATATGATGAACAAGTGTACGGATCCTACCGAATTTTTCGAGGAGGTAGCTGGGCTGAAGAGGACAGGGGTTGCGGGGCTTCGTGTCGTCGTCGTAGCCATCCGTCATTTTGCATAGACGACCTAGGATTCCGTCTTGCCCAGTCTTTTTAACTTCTACAAACAAGCCAACTTTTCAGGTTTTACAGTTCAACTAACGGAACGCTAATTTTAACATCTAAAAAAGCCATTGGAATTAGTAAACATAATTCCAATGGCTTTTTCACTTTACTACGTTACAGAGTAAACTCATGAAAAATTATGATTAACTACGTTTTTGTCTCTTATTTGATGAAGGAACTTTCATGGAACCTGTTTCTTGCGTAGTCGTTCCTTGACCTTCGACTTGTGAAGAACCAAGGCCCGCTCTGGAAGGATCCTGTTTCGTTTTTCGACCCACTTTGCTCACCTCCAACGTTACTTTTTGCTTAGATGTTAGAAACTATGCAGGACAAAGTAAAAAACTCCCTTCCCTTTTAATAAACCACTTTTTATTAGTTTCAAACAGGAAAGTCATAAACGCTGGTTGTATATATAAAGTAATTAATCCCTTAAAAATTTGAAATCCACTGAAACCGGAGGAATTTTTAATGAAACATCCAGCATTACAAGCGTATGACTATCACGTATGGGCAAACAAAAGGTTATTTGAACACTTAAAAACATTACCAGCGGACGTTTGGTCTACAGAAGTACAAAGTGTATTTCCCTCTATTTCACAAACATTTGTGCATATGTATATCACTGATACAATCTGGCTACATACTTTATCCGGTAAACCTTTTGATGAAGTAAAGGCATCAGCAATACATCTTTCAGAAAAAATAAAAGGAACCAGCATGGAAGAAATGGAGCAGTTATTTTTGAATTCCTCTGAAGACTATCAAGCATTCTTTGCTCGTCAAGAAAACTTAGATAAAACCGTTTCTCCTAAACACCCTCAGTTTGGGCAACTGGAAACGAATGTTTTTGAATTGATACAGCATGTTGTGAATCATGGAACATATCATCGCGGAAATATAACAGCTATGTTAAGGCAGTTAGGTTATACAGGAACTTCAACTGATTATATTTTTTATTTGTACGCAATGAGTGGATCAAAGAAATAATATTCATTTTTAACTTTTCATAAGTAGAAATATTATAAGAGGATATTTTAACGAATATGTCTAAAACACGAAAAAAGGAAATATGCATCATAAATATCTCCTTAAAGATTCACATAATGTGAGGAGGAATAAACATGGACTCTAAACAGAAAGACTATAATGTTGAATATCAATGTCCTAAAGGAGTTGTGTATTACAGAAAAGTGCAAGCGAGTGATATAGAAGAAGCAAAACAACAAATATTAGCTCAACAACCCGACATGAAAATTAGAGCTGTTAATCTTATTGATTCTAAATAAACAAAAATAGCTAGAGTTCAGGTAGATAACTGCTATGAGCTCTAGCTATTTTTTGCTCCGTTCACATAATTGATGTTAGCGAAAGTTTATAATATTATTTTTGAACTTGCTTTATAAACGCAGATACGTTTCCTAAACAACAAGAACCTTGAGGATTATTTACCTCGCATCCACAACGGTTTGCTTTAATATGCATCGATATCTCTTGTACCGCTTGGCTTTTTCCGGTTTGTTTTATTTCTTCACGAATACGCGCTCGTGTCCAATTAAAACAGTAACAAGCAGGCACGTCTTCCTCTATATCTTTTTGAAAAACAGGAACTTTAAGATCGTTTTTAATAAATACTTGCTGTTCTTCATTAAAGTACACTACATTACATTCTTGCTCTGAACAAAAATAGTATGTTTTATCTGACTCCAATCGAGCCAAGGCATTAGCATTCAGCAAGCTTTTTAATGTAATCAGTTTGACTTGTTTTCCTTTCGTTTTGGATAAAGGACAAACAACATCGTTAGTTGCATTTTTCGAAGCACCGCAGCAGTCTCCCATTTTACATGGAACCTCCTTTTACAAAAATTTCACCACCAAACCAAAGTGTATATTCGTATCTATCAGGTATGATACTTTAGGAAACCTTTGGACAAGTAAGTGATTTTCCATTGTCTTTGGATGTGATACTAAGCATGTATGGTACAGCGACATGTGACCAAGCTTCAGGTGTTGGGGAATTTGATATATATTCTGGCGCACACGAATGCAGCATCGGAGTATCGATGCTACCACCTGGATCCATTGAAACTACTGCCATTTCTTTTGGTAATTCTAATGCCATTGATTGAGTCAAACCCTCAATAGCAAACTTGGAAGCACAGTACGGTGCAAGTTTAGCTTCGCCAGACCTTCCCCAACTAGAGCTAATGTTGATAATGACACCTCGTTTATTATGAATCATAGCTGGAACGAACGACCGTATCACATTGACTACACCATTCACATTGATATTCATAACATTTGCAAATTCTTCCGAAGAAATAGTCCAAAGCGTTGCATTTTTATTAACGATAGAAGCATTATTAATAAGTAAATCTGGTGCACCATATCGCTGAAGAATATATTCTCCCCAAGCTCTAACAGCCTTATCGTCCGAAACATCAACGGATTGAAAATCATGTTTGTCGTCAAATTGACTCCTAATTTGTTCTATCTTGCTTTGAGAACGGCCACATCCAACAATCAACCAACCTAGTTCAGAAAAACGGTCAATTAATGACCGACCTAAACCTTGCGTTACTCCAGTGATTACCACAAGCTTTTTATTATTTTCTCTACTCAATTAGTTTCTCTCTCCCTTCTAACATTTTGATTCTTAAATTCATTTTACATTTTTTCAATTATAGATACTTGCTACATATTGACTAAATTCCCTCCAACTTTAGTAGTAATTTAAATATTGGCATCAACTGACTTAATAAACTAAACAAAAAGAGATGCTCTAAAGATATAAGCATCTCTTTTCATCTCAAACATATTTAAACCAAAGACTTCGTCTCCCGCAATACTTCAATAAAATACTCCCAGTTATTCAAAACAGAAGGAATACTTACATGCTCATCTGGCGTATGAACATGAAACATATCTGGTCCAAGTGAAATCGCATCTAGTCCTGGAATTTTCTCCATAAATACCCCGCACTCAATTCCTGCATGAACCGCAAAGATCTCTGCATCTGTACCATACTTTTCTTTATGCACTTTTTCAAATAAACTGCGAATTGAAGAATTTGGATTATATGGCCACTCTGGGTACTCAGATTCTTTTTCAAACTGAGCTCCTACTAATTCTGCAATATGCTTAATTTCATTTACAATATGTTGTTTTAAGCTTTTTACAGAACTTCTTACTTCGTTTCTTAATTTAATTTCATTATGTAACGTTTCAACAACACCTAAGTTTGTAGAACTTTCCACTAGTCCTTTTATATCCATACTCATACTTTGAATACCATTAGGGATTAAAAATAATGAAGAAATAAGCTGTTTTTGCGTTTTTTGTGCGAATACCTTCTCAACTGTTTCTTCTAATTTCGTAAGTGAAACATACACATCTGGGTCTACAGCACGTAGTTCTTCTTGCAAAATGCCTGTCCACTCTTCCACTTTTCCCTCTACTTTTTGCGCATCACTTGCATAAAGTAAAATCGTCGCTGCACTTTCGCGCGGAATCGCATTCATTTTTAATCCGCCATGAACTTCATTTATAAAAAATGAAACTTCATTCGATAAATCATGAAGGACTCTACCTAAAATTTTATTTGCATTTCCTCTTTCTTTATCAATTTCCATACCAGAATGTCCACCTTTTAATCCTCCAACAAAAAGACGATACGGTAATACGTTATCTGGAATTTCTTCCCAAACAACAGGGATTGTTTCAACTGCTTTTGCACCGCCCGCACTACTTACTAACAATTTATGATCTTCTTCTGAATCAAGGTTAATAAAGATTTTACCGCTAAAATGCTTAGGATCAACCGCAAAAGCGCCGCCCATCGTTGTTTCTTCTTCTGTCGTAATGACTACTTCAAGAGCAGGATGCGGAATATCTGTTGCATCTAATAAAGCTAAAGCATATGCAACAGCAATCCCATTATCTGCCCCTAACGTTGTATGATTCGCATACAGCATATCCTCGACAATTCGTAATTGAATTGGATCTTTCTCAAAATCATGAACAGTCGATTGATTCTTCTCACATACCATATCCATGTGACCTTGAATAATAATTGTTGGCACATTCTCATATCCAGGTGTTGCCGGTTTTTTCATAATGACATTTAACGCATTGTCCTGCACAACTTCTAAATTTCTATCTTGTGCAAACTTTACTAAATAATCACTAATCTCTTTCTCGTTACCAGATCCTCTTGGAATATTTGAAATTTCTGCAAAATGATGGAATACAGGATGCTTTATTAATTCTTCTAAATTCGTATACATATGCTTCGCCTCTTTCTACTCATAGTAAAATAAAATTCTTATTTTGCCTGCTTCTTCTTACTTTGAAACAATAAACAGTTCTATATAAGTATTGTACCACTTTCAATTGATATATCATCTATTTTCATTACTTGAATACTTCCACATAAAATTGTGCACCGTATAATCTATATGATGAAAAAATGGAGTAGATGCTATGCCTAAAATTATATCAGTTGGAATTTGTCCACCTTCTCACATAATCAATCAAAAAACAATCGTCCACTTTGCAAAAGATTTATTTGGAGATGCTTTTAAAGATATAAAACGTTTATTACAAGTATTTGAAAACGGACAAATAGAAAAACGCCATATCGCAAAAGAGCTATCTTGGTTTGAAAATGATCATACATTTGAGGAAAAAAATAATGCGTATATAGAGTGCTCCATTAAACTCGGTGCTCAAGCAATCGAAAACTGCGTAACCAATAAAACGTTTTTGAAGCAAAATATGAAACTAGAAGAGATTGAAGCAATGTTTTATATTTCTTCTACAGGACTCGCAACCCCAACTATCGATGCGAGAATTATGAATGTCTTACCTTTTTCTTCACATACGAAACGGATTCCTCTTTGGGGACTTGGGTGTGCAGGCGGAGCAGCAGGGTTAGCAAGAGCTTTTGAATATTGCAAAGCTTTTCCAAAAGCAAAAGTCCTTGTTCTTGCTGTTGAATTATGCAGTCTCACATTTCAGCGCAATGATTTGTCCAAAAGCAACTTAATTGGAACATCTCTTTTTGCTGACGGTGCAGCATGTGTTTTAATAGCAGGTGATGAAGTGGATATTTCAGCTATGTCTTCTCTTTCTATTCTTCCTTCTTATATTGATTCACAATCTACTCTTATGAAAGATAGTGAAGATGTAATGGGATGGGACGTAAGAAATGAAGGATTGTACGTTATCTTTTCCAAAGATATCCCAAGTATTATTAGTACATGGTTTCATCCGAACGTAAAAGAATTTTTAATGAAAAATCATACTCAGCTTAGTGATCTTTCTCATTTCATTGTACATCCTGGCGGAAAAAAAGTACTAGAAGCTTATGAATATGCGCTAGGAATAGACGCACGGAAAATGCAGATTTCTTTTGATATACTACGTGAATATGGAAATATGTCGTCTGCTACTGTATTGTATGTGTTACAAAAATATGTACAGACTGTTAACAAAAGCGATGAACTGGGGTTAATTGGAGCACTTGGACCGGGTTTTAGTTCAGAGTTAGTTCTTCTACGCTGGGAGAATATTCAATGATTTTTTTTATTATTTTCAGTCTGATTGTAATGCAACGCCTCATAGAGTTAGCAATTGCAAAACGAAATGAAAGATATATGAAAGAAAAAGGAGCACTAGAGTTCGGAAAAGCGCATTATAAATATATTGTATTTCTTCACGCTTTCTTTCTCATTTCAATTTTTTTAGAGGTTACAATCTTTCATCGTCAACTTTCACCTATTTGGTACATACTTCTTACTTTTTTGCTTTTAGCTCAATTCCTTCGCGTTTGGACGATTGTTTCTCTCGGTTCGTATTGGAACACCAAGATTATTATTTTACCAAACGCTTCTGTAACAACAAAAGGTCCTTATAAATTTATCCGGCACCCCAACTATATGATTGTAATCTTGGAAATTTTACTTATTCCACTTTTATTTCAAGCATATATCACTGCTGTTGTTTTTAGTTTCCTCAACTTAGCTGTTCTATCAATCCGAATTCGTGAAGAAGAGAAAGCACTAATAGAAATAACAAATTACAAAGAAGCGTTTCAGCATATTTCACGATTTCGCCCATAAAGAAAGAGGATGTGTCTACACACCCTCTTTCTTTTTTCCTTGCGTATATATAAATCACCAACTTCTATTGCATGTCCATATTAGAGTGATATATGCTTCGGAATTTCTCCTTCTGGCACTTCTCCATCCATGCTCAAATAATAATGTCGAATCGGTTGTAAATTATCATCTAATTCATACACAAGCGGAATGCTTGTAGGGATATTTAACGTTACAACTCCATCATCAGATAAGTGATCTAAATATTTTACAAGTGAACGAATTGTATTACCGTGCGAGGAAATAATTACTTTCTCACCACTTTTTAATACTGGCGCAATTTCTTCATACCAATACTTAAGCACTCGTTTTTCTGTATCTTCTAGACACTCTGTAAGAGGAAATTCTCCTTCTTTGAGATATTTATATCTGGGATCTGAAACTTCATAACGCGGATCATTTTCCGTAAGTGCTGGCGGTCTTACATTTGTACTTCTGCGCCATATATTTACTTGTTCTTCCCCATATTTTTTAGTCGTTTCATCCTTATTTAAACCTTGCAGTGCACCGTAATGCCTTTCATTTAAATGCCATGTTTTATAAATAGGTACCCAAGCGAGATCCATCTCATGAAGAATAATCCATAACGTTCTAATTGCTCGTTTTAACACGGAAGTGTATGCCACATCAAACGTATAATCATTCGCCTTTAAAATTTGTGCTGCTTCTCTTGCTTCCTGTAATCCTTTTGCAGACATATCAACGTCCATCCATCCAGTAAACCTATTTTCCAAATTCCATACACTTTGACCGTGACGAAGAAGTACAAGCTTAATCATGACGATTTTCCTCCTAACAATAACAATTTTTAAACTTACAATTGTAATCATGCTGTTTCTTTTCATTACTCCTATAAGGCACTACTCTCACACCGTTATTTTTATTGTTTTACATAATAGCAATGTAAGTGCTATCTTAGTTTCAATTTAGATAATTCGGTGTCAGAAAGATTGCGATGCTTGTAATTCATTAGTTGAACCTCACCTGTTAGTATGTCCTGAACTTTTTATGCACATAAAAAACATGAGTCCTTTATTCAATTTTGTTAAAAATACCGAAAGGTGTTATCGAGATTTTAGATTACTGACTTCCGATAGAATGTTCCACATTATATGACGTAATAGAAAATGATAGATANNTATCTATCATTTTCTATTACTACATATAACCTCATTTACTACTACAACAATAGGAGATTTTACTACAACATGTTGTAGGTATTGATTTAAAATAAAGTTTGATTAAAAGTCCTGTATGATATGCAGGACTTTTTTGTTCCGCAATCGGGCCAGATTGTTTAGTAAAGGAATCTTCAATAATATATATTTTGAACGATCTTAGAATTAGTTATGGTAATCTAATAGTAACTTTGTTAAAAAAGGGGAAATTATCCAGTGAAAAAATTATATTTAATTTTAGGGCTAATTGGTACTGTTTTTCCGTATTATTTTTTTATTCAGTTCCTCAGGGATAATGGACTTGATTTAGGTTTATTAATAGAATTATTATTTACTAACACGATATCAGCCTTTTTTGCAGTTGATTTTTTAATCTCATGTGTTGTTTTCTTGATATTTATGTTCAATGAATCACGAAAGTATAACATTAAAGAAAAATGGATTTGTCTTTTATCTCTGTTTACAGTTGGGTTATCTTTAGCTCTACCTTTATTTTTGTTTTTTAGACATTCTTATATTAATAGTAAAGATAAAGTATAAATTAGAAAATAAGCATGTTCCAGCTAAAATAAGTAAAATGCTTATTCAAGTATCGGGCGCGATTGTGAAACAACATAGGTAGAAAGGATTAAACTTTTTTATAAAAACCAAACCTAAATCTGCTAGAGAATAATCTATTTTGATCAATCTTTTTTCAAAATGGATTCTTTTTATTTATCGTAAAATTTGGGATTGCGAGGTATTTTTGATCAAATTTTATTTCAAAGCTACAAATTGAGTAAGCAAAAAATCCCGCTTTCAAGCGAATCTTTGTGTCAATTGATGGTCTATTATGTTGTGATTTGTGTTGTCAAAAGTTGTGTGATTTCTAATTTTGTACTCCAAAAGAGAACCCGTTATGTAAAACATCGGCTTTTTATTTGACTAAAAATCAACAATGAAATTTAACAGAGCCGAAAACAAAAAAAGCCACTTTCTGTTAGAGAGTGACTTTGTATGAGTACGATTACTACATGTTACAGGGCTAGTATGTAAGTAATTACTTAAATGCATATTGCCTTATTTACTGGAAGAAGAACCCTCGTTCTACTATTTTCTAATCAGTCTCGTTAAAGCCATCCCAAGAAATCCAACACCCATTCCTATCAGCCATCCAATTTGGGAACTTCCTAACAAAGATCCCACTCCTCCACCAAGAAACATGCAGCCTACGAATACTAATCCTCCAACGCCCCATTTCTGCCGATCCATAATTCAATCACACCCTTTCAATAAAACATATGCTATTAGCTAACTAACCTTTCCTGAATATGATATGTTAATTATTTTGCTAAAGGTGGTATAGTTGTTTGGCTTAGGATCAGCAATGGTCAGGGAATTCAAAAGATGGAGATTGACGGCTTTGAAGGGATTGTAGGAGGTGAATTTAACTTTTAAGTATCATAACTTAAGAGTTGTGGAACAAATTCTTCTTCAACTAACCAGCTAATAGAAGCTTGGTGATTTTCCACAATCGGGCGCTATTGTGGAAGATTAAAGATAGAAAACAATCAAACTTTTTTATAAAAACGAAACTTAAATCTGCTAGAAAAGAATCCATTTTAATCAATCTTTTTTTAATGGATTCTTTTTATTTATCGTAATGTATGGGTTTATAAGGTGTTTTTTCTCACACTTTATTTCAGATCAACAGTAGGTCATCTTTAACAAAAGCACCCATTTGTTAAAGAAAGACTTGCTAAAAGATTAATTTAAAATAACTAAGAGTTGGTACTATACAATTTGAATTATACATGCTTTCAAGCTCTGATTTTGTTACCCATTTAATATCGCTCACTTCATCTTTTTGAAGTATGGTTTCTGTAATTTCAAAGCTTTGGTTAAAAAGCCATACATCATAAAAGTCATTGTAAACATCCCTACGTTCGCTCTTTATCAGTTTTCCATTAGAACGAGACAAGTTAATTCCGATTTCTTCTTTCACCTCTCGTACAGCACCATCGAGACTATTTTCGCCTGCTAATATAGAGCCACCTGAACATTCCCATAGATTAGGATGAGGTTTATCAGGATGTCTTTTCGTTAGAAGAATGTCATCTTTTTTATTCCTTATCCAGACATGGACAACTATATGATAATCACCAACCGCTAACGGAGTACCACGTACATGTGTTTTATTTGTTTTATTTCTATTTTTATCGTAGATATCCCAAACCTCCATAAATGCCCTCCTAAATTCAGTGGTTCAATTAAATATCGTGGAAAAACTCTACAATCTTTTGTAAAATCCTTCTTGCACTAACCTGCCCCGTTAGTTGAAGAAGCTTAGAAATGATACAGAGAAAAGAATATAACTTTTTTTACTTGTTGTGGTAAAAGATGAGGTCATTTAGAGGTCTTATGAAAACTCCCGCCACTTATCTCCTTCGGATCTTGAAGTGGGGGTTTCTCGTGTATCACCTTCAAAAAGATGCTTAACACGAGTNNGAACCATTCACATCTGCGTTTAGTAGAAGATTTTTTTTCGTACGATACAAGCCACGCGTGATACGTTTTCCACTGAATGCAGGAATGTCTTCCTCACCGTAAGTGGAGATTACATCATTGTCTAGAAAGGATGCCTTGCTTGTATACGATTCTTCCACGACTTGTACAGGAATACCTTTTCGTTTTGCTTTATAGGTAATCATTTCAATGAATAGATTGTGTGGGATATGGCAAAAGGATTGATTCTGTCGTTTTCCCATCTCACTGTTTTTTTTCCATGATGTATTTTTCCCAATCACAATTATAGAAATCTCTTGTTGAACTGCGAAATTGACAATGTGATAACTCATTTTGTGAAAGAGATCCTTTATTTTGAGCAATCTTTTTTCATGAAGCCTCTCTAAACGCTTTGATGTGTGTGGTCCTTCTTTTGGTTCTTTTCCATGACAAAGAATCCACAGTAAATGAGCCTTTTGTTTGTTGTAGTATTGACTGATGCTTTTGAT
Organism: Bacillus sp. AFS018417; assembly: GCF_002560985.1. NCBI lineage: Bacteria > Bacillati > Bacillota > Bacilli > Caryophanales > Bacillaceae > Bacillus > Bacillus sp. AFS018417. The sequence continues at coordinate 132,833 of NZ_NTTM01000012.1, read as the reverse complement.
GACATTGCCCTTTACTAACACAGGAGTGGCCCCTGTATTCGTTGTGATAGTTGCAATGTTATTAATCCCTAAATCAATACTCATGTAGCGATGGTTCTCTACATGATCATGTGCTGACTCAGATTTTTCTGTCACAATTTCTACTTTAAACTTTCCGTAAGCAGAAGAAACGCGTACCTCTTTCAGATTTTCGATATGCCCAAACAATTTGCCGATATTTAATTTTATGCTTGTTTTTGGAAAACGAATGTACTTCTCTTGGAGTTTACATACTTGATTCGTGAATACAATTTCTTTCGTAGATGATTTGATATATTTGGGAATGCGAGGTCTGACCGTAAAAGTGGAAGGATATTTCTTGTATGCCTTGATGGATGCAAAGAATGATTTCCAGTTTTGATATAGCTTCTTCATAACCGCTTGATTCACTTGTGATGGTAGGTTTATATAGTCTTGTTGCTTCATTGTTTTAAACAAACAATCTAGAAAATTATAGGATAGGAAGGATTTCTCTTTTGTAGGGAATGTAAACAAACTACATTTGATTTCTTTCCGTTTTTCTAAAGGTTCTTCTTTTTGTTTTTGCACGCGTTTTTGATACGCATGAAGTTGATTTTCATTCATGGTTTCAATGTACATTTGTAATGTATGGAGGACTTCTTGTTGAAGTGGCTGTAATGGTTCACTAGTACATAAGGCCGTATACACTTAGCGAATATAGAAGTTTGTTGTATTGTAGAGATTTTTTTCGTTTTGACACATTTCCATGAAGTAGGCGTACAATTTGTGACCTTTCTTAATCCAAATTTGATAGGTTGCATATTCTTTTTCTTTTGTCATGATTTTCACCTCCCTCTCTTCTTACCTTCATGATACTACAAAACAGCAAAAAAGAACATACATTCGTATTAGTGTCAAAAAATTTTTTACGAATACAATGGCAATTCATCCCCATCTTAAACTGGACTATGCCCTGCACGTTTTGAAGGTGGGGTTTTCTTGCCCATTTTTCGATAAATAAAAAAAGATACACCACTAATAGTGAGTGATGTACCAATACTTATACAATGTGGAACATTCCATTTGGGTCATTAAAATTAAAGGCTAGATTATCGTTTTACAGAGTAAGGATACTCATGTTTCATGATTTATATAGCTTCAACTTATCTTCCGCGATTTTTCTGTCCCGGCTTTGCACTGCGTTTCTTCTTGCTTGGTTGACCGTAACGCGATTTTTCTGTTTTCGTTCCTTCTTTTCTATCACGACGTCCTGATTGTCCAAATTGTTTCTTCTCTTTAAACTGTTTCTTTTCTTTTGGTTTTTGTGATTTTATTTCTTTTTTCACAGATTCTTGCTCGTTAGGCTGCTCTAATACTTGTCGTTGTAATGATGCGTTAATTCCTTTTTCAATTTGTTGTAAATACACCTTATCTTTCGGCGCAACTAATGTAATCGCAAGTCCACTTCCGCCAGCACGACCTGTTCGACCGATACGGTGAATGTAACTTTCTACATCTTCTGGGATATCGTAGTTAAATACATGAGTAACACCTTCTACATCAAGTCCTCTTGCTGCTACATCTGTTGCGATTAAATATTGACTTTCAGCATCTCGAAAACGTTTCATGACACGTTCACGTTTTGCTTGTGATAAATCACCATGAAGTTCATCACAGTTATAACCGTATCCCTTTAACGCTTCGTACAGTTTTGTAACTCTGCGTTTCGTACGACAGAAAATAACTGCTAAAAATGGTTGATCCCGTTCCATTAATTGACGCAGCGTATCTTGTTTTGCTCTGTCTGTTGTTTCAACAACGCGCTGTTTAATATTATTTACTGTAACTTCTGCACTTTGAATTTTTATAATTTCAGGCTTTCGCATATAGCGCTTTGCAAGAGATTGAATTTGCTTAGCCATCGTTGCAGAAAACAACATTGTTTGTCTCTCTACAGGTGTTTGTTCAATAATTTCTTCTACCTCTGGTAAAAAACCAAAATGCAACATTTGATCCGCTTCATCTAAAACAAGCATAGATACATGCGATAACTCCATTGTCCCGCGGCGTAAATGGTCTAATAATCGTCCAGGTGTCGCTACAACAATATGTGTATTTCCTTTTAATTTCTTCATTTGCTGTGAAACATCTTGTCCACCATAAACAGCAAGCACATGAATATCCTTTACATGCACAATCATTTTTTGAATTTCATTTGTGATTTGCAGCGCTAATTCTCGTGTCGGAGCCACAATTAACGCTTGTACATGACTGGACTGTGGATTTATTTTTTCTATTATCGGCAAAATAAATGCTAATGTTTTTCCCGTTCCTGTTTTTGCTTGTCCAATAATATCTTTTCCTGCTAGAACTACTGGGATTGCTTTTTCTTGAATCGGAGTCGATTCTGCAATTCCGTTTTCTCTTAATGTATCATTTAACGTTGTGCTAATTCCTAATTCTAAAAAACCTTTCAAATCGATCACTTCTTTTCACTATTTTTCATATCAAATATTGATTGTACCATTTATTTAGCTAAATATGAAAAACAAAAACGCACTGTTATTGTATTTATTCAAGATAAGATTACATTTACTCTATTTTTAGTATGTAAAACAATCCCTCTCTTCAAAACGTGTTAACGTTTAAATGAGGGATTGCTGGCAATTGGATTATATTTTCGTTTACTTTTTTCTCATTTCTTTTTGTATGTTTCTTAATGCTTTTTTAGAGCCTCGATCTATATCATGTTGTAGCTTTCTCTCTTTATAACTTACAAACAACGTATTTAAATCATAGCCTTCTGGATACAACTCTGCTGCTTTCAATTCCAGAATAACGCGTTTACAATTCACCTCAATAAACTCTTCTTTGTATAGTACTACAATATTATTGAAACTATCTTTTTTCTTGTATACAATACCAAAATCATTGTGATCTAATAACTTTATTTTGTCTCCAACCTTATACTCATAAGTTTCTTTCGTTTTCACCACATTCACTTCAGGCTTCTTTATTTTATTTTCTTTTACTAGCTCTAAGCTATAATCTTTATTTTCCATATAACACTGTGCTCGCTCCAAAACATGTTCCCCTAAATTCATCTTTCTAGAAATCCAAAGTGCGTTACTATCTCCAGATTCTCCAATAATTAACTTATACATCGGCTCTAATGTTTCATTATTAAATTGCATAGCCGCATTCATGAAGTCACCATGAATTTCTGAGAATCGTTTAATTTCACCATAATGAGTCGTAGCAACTGTCATACATCCCATATGATAAAATTCTTCTAAAATGGCAATTGCAAGTGCGGCACCTTCATTCGGTTCTGTACCACTACCAATTTCATCAAATAATAACAATGTATTATTGTTAGATATTCTCATAATTTCTGAAATATTTTTCATATGTGAAGAAAAAGTACTTAAAGCATTTTCAATACTTTGATTATCACCTATATCTACAAAAATAGAATCAAAAAGGGCAATTTCAGTCTCTTTATCACCATGAATATGAAACCCTGACATTGTTGCTAAAGTTAATAATCCAATTGTTTTCAAGACAATTGTTTTCCCTCCAGCATTTGGTCCCGTAATGACTAAACTGCGGTATTCTTTTCCAATATCAAAATTTAATGGAACAATCTCACCTTGTAAAAGAGGATGTTTACATTCAACTAGTTTTATATATCCATGACTATTTAATTTCGGTGCTATACCATCAATACTCTTACTAAATTTAGCTTTCGCGAAAATCATATCATATTGACTTATAAGCTCAATATTAATTTTTATATCACTAACATTCTCAAAAATCATTCCTGATAAAGTCGCTAATATTTGATACTCTTCTATCGCCTCTTCCGCTTTTAAACTCGCTAACTCCCCGCTTAATTTTGAAATAATAGCAGGTTCCATAAATACTGTTGAACCTTTAGAAGAAACCTCTACAATTGTTCCTGCAACTTGATTTTTATAAGAAGCCTTAATAGGAACAGTGTATCGATCATCTTTTTTACTAATAAAGAATTCTTGAATATACTCCTTATTTGCACTACTTTTTAAAAATTTATTTAATCGCTCTCCAATCTTTCCTTCTGTTGTTTCAATTTGATTTCGAATTCGTTTTAATTCTTTGCTTGCAGCAGAATCAACGCTATTCCCTTTAATCGAAAAATGAATCTCCTCCTCAATATTTGTGAACTCTGCCATAGAATATGCGTAAGAACTTAAAACAGGCGCAAAAAATGCTTTACTTAACATAAACCCCTTAATTTTTCTACATCCTCTTAAAAAATCTGATATGTTAACTAATTCTGCCGGTTCCAAAATCATTCCTTTTTCAAGCTTTCCAATTATGTTCTCTATATTAGAAATCCCTACTAATGGAACGTGACTTTCTGTATTTAATATTGCTTTTGCTTCAGTCGTTTCATTTAATCGATTTTTAACTACTTTCACATTAGAGCTTGGTTGTAGCTTATCTAATAATTGTTTTCCTAATCCACTTACACAATATGATTTTACAATTTCCTTTAATTCGTTATACTGTAATTTTTCAAATGTCATTGTATTCATTTCTGTTCTCCTCACTATGATTTAATAATTGAATCATGTATGAAGATACCTAATAATAAAATTTCAATGAGTTTCTATAAAGTGAAAATAAAAAAAGCTACGGGGATACCGTAGCTTTACATACATTTACAAGACAAGTGTAAAAACAAGTATCTATCATTAAACAGACCTATTTCAAATAAAGGTCTAGGTCTTTAATAATAAATACCGCTACATGCTTTATAAAGTGTTGTAGGTATCTTCATAGGTAACTTAAATAAATCCATGACCAAATACAGGGTATAAATTGATATAAAAAATACCCTTCATCATTAGATTTATTTAATTAAATTTTTCCTATTTGGATACTACTCCACTCACAAAAAGCACCTCGTCTAATTTATTTTTTATTCTCATTGAAATCTAAATTATGGAATTATTATACTATATGTACAAAATCAAGTAAAGATACATAATATCACCTATAAAGCAAATCTGCTTCCATGAAGGTTCTCATTTCGAAAAACAATTTCCTTATTTTATTGTAAGTTGTACTTCAAACTCTATAATAGATTCCTCGTTTTCACCTATGCTTTCTACTGTAATTTTATCAATAGTGAATCGCATGGTATCTCGAAGTGGATGAAGATTTTTTATAACGTCAAAAGCTTGTTCTTTATCACCTTTTCTTCCTACAGTAACATGAGGAAGAAAAGGAATTTCTTTGTGAAGAAACGGTTGCAGAAAGTCTGTATACAACTTATTATGCAACTCAATTATATCTTCTTTTCCTTCCTCTATAAGTAAAAATAAATACTCTTCTGAATAAGTTACAACTGGATTTAACGTAATATGAAAAGAATTCATGTTGCCTACAATTGTTTCTATATGTTTTTTTAAACACTCATTTGGAACTTCACTCACAAAAGGAAATACTAGCGTAATATGAGGTGAAATCAAACCAAATAAAGGGTCATGTTTCCTTCTTATCGCTTCAATTTCTTCTAAATCATTATTACTCAAGAAAAGTAAAATTGTTCTCTCCATCGTAATTACCCTTTCTTCCTAAAAAGAGCTGTCCAAAGAAATGATTCTCCAAATACTTCATTAGGTTGCCTAATTTCTTTCATTTTGCGCAGTTCAATGATCTCAAAATCTTGAAAAATATCGCGTAGTTTTTCTTCTGAATATGCAATTCCTCCCTGCAAACTCCACCCTCGATATACATCCCAATCTGATATTTCCGAACCATTTTTTTCATCTAATTCTCCCGTGGCAAAGCATGTTAAACCGAAAAATCCGTTTGGCTTTAATGCTCGCTTCACTAACTCGACATAATGGATTCTCCGGTGAGGTGGGATATGATGTAAACAGCCAGAATCATATACGAAATCATATTGGTTCTCGACCTGTAAATCAAAGATAGACTTACAGATAAAACGCACTGATGCCCCTTGCTCAGCCGCTCTTTCTTCTCCCCATTTAATCCCTTCTTCTGATAAATCAACTGCATCTACTTCACAGCCCGTTTTTGCTAAATACAAAGCATTTCGACCAGGACCGCAGCCTAATTCCAACACTTTTCCTTTATGAATCATATTTCTATCAAAATAGCAAACTAAATTTTCATCCGGCACATTAACAAAGAAAGGTACTTCTTTATCGCGATCGGAATAGAAATTATTCCAAAATGGTTTAGGGGATCTTAATAGAGAATCTAACATAGTAACAATATCATCCATAGTATGTAAAGTTTCATTTCTCATAATCGAATTTCACCTCTTACAAATTATGCTTATAAGATAATTATACCAAATCCCATTCGAATTTACCGTCTATTCGGAATTATCCCAAATAATTTGAAACTACTATTAATTAAACAAATTTATATTTTATTAACTTTTAATAGCTGAGTTTTTGGGGTATAAAAACACCCCTTTAGAAAATCAAATCTAAAGGGGTAAAGCATTGCAAATTTATCTCACTGTTCGCGGGCAGTAAAACTCCCACCTCAAGATTATAAAAAAATCCTACTTTTCCGTAGAAAGGTTACTTTCCATTGTAATCAAGATTTCTTTAAGTTATCACTGCTTAATTAATAAATAAGTTGCCTTAGTATCGAAATTAAACATCCAGCTTAAAGGTAACACCTATTTGAGAAGCTTGCTGTCCTCCTTTAAATCCCCAATTATCAAGAGATGGTTCGTGTAGCGTTATAATTATGGCACTCTTGTCGATTTTCAATATATTTGACACTTGTTCTGTTATTTCTTTTAGCAATTTAGCTTTTGTTTCTTTCTTGCGTCCCGGCAAGATTAGAAGCTCAATAAAGACCTTTTCTTCTTCCCATCCATCGGGCATAAACCAATCACTTTCATCTATTTCAAAAAACTTTACAGGTCCATCATTAGCAGGCACTTTAAAAACATCTTTAAGTATCTCTCTTACAGTAAAAGCAATCAATTTTTTATCTATTCCATTTCTTTTTTTTAAATAGATTTTTACTAATGGCATAAAGACACTCCCTACATTTCTTTTATTGTGTAACATATGTATGAATAATTCGTTTGTAGTAACAAAATATCCTTGGTATGTTTTTCCTTCATCTTGATTTTCATCTTTGTATACTTTATTCATATGAAGTTAACATACTATTATCGGTAGCGAGCAAACTGTAACCCCTTCCCACATTTAGGTTTGTTTACTTTCTTTTTTCTTTTAATTGTAATTATAATTATTATTATGGTACGTGAAATTACTAACTATTATCTCCATCCCAAATTAAACAAGCGAGCATTGATATACCAATGCTCGCTTGTTTAATTCTTAAATTTCTCTTTCGCTGCACGCATCTTCACTTGTAAATCATAATCGACAGCGTTACGAATATTACGTTCTACTGCTTCCATTTCTTTTTGGAATCCTTTTAGATAAACAGTAAGCTCTTCTTCTTTCTCAGAACGCTGCGCTGATGGAATTTGTGCAATGAGTGACAACATATCTACTAAGTCTTTCATTAAGAAAGTCTCAAGTTTATGTTGCTGTTCAAACATACGATTTTCTTGATAAAACGGAATAGCATGTAAAACAGAGATTGTCACATCATCAATACTTCTTTGCAATGATGGATTCACTGAACGTTTGTACATTTCAATATGTTTTAATGCGTCTGGATAACGATCATAAAAGTATAACTTGTAAAACGAGAAATCTTTCGGTTTCGATAATTGTTGTGATTCCTGTTTCAAAAATTCTTTTACTTTCATCGTTGTCATTTCCATATCTTCACTTGTAATTTGCTTTGTTGTTTTTACATTGTAATGTAGTTTTTTCTGCTTTTCCCTCGGCAACATTGAAAAAACCTGCTGCTTTGTGCGTTGATTAGCTGTGCAAAAAAGAATTGTAAATGCTTTTTGGCTACTGCTTCCTTCTGTACGAATCCAGCGGTAAAACAACGGATTCTGTGTAAATTCTCGTAAGAATGGTACTGTGCTGTGTGATAAGCGTGCTATTGAGTCTGTCGCTCGTTTATACGGCTTTGTCCATGATAAATAAAACTTTCTTCCAAAGTAAACAAGTAAAATTACTGCAGTAAGTCCTAACAAAAGAACAATACCTATCAGTGTCAAAATAAATTGAAAGAAATCCATGATTTCACCTCCTCTATTGCAGCTTATTTAGTTGGACGTTGAATGAGCTTCTTTTTCATTTCATCATTGAACGAATCTAGTTCTTTTACAAACATTTTACTTGATTCGATAATTCGCTCTGATGATTTTTCAGACGCTTCAATCGCTGCAAAGACGTTTTGGAATGATTCACGAAGTTTCTCCATGCTGATTGCTGGATTTTCTAATAATTTTGTCGTTTCTTCTGTATTTTGTTTCAACGCTTGTGAGTTACTTAATACCATAGATTCAATTGCTTCGTTTGTTGCATTCACTGCGTCAATTGTTTTCCTTTGGTTCGTTAATGCCAATTGAATAGCGGCAGATACGGTTACAACGTTTTGTGTCATTGTGATTGCATTTCGAATCGCTTCTGTTAATTTTTCATTGTTCTTCTTAATAATATCAACAGAGGCAATAGATTGCAGTAAGACACTCTTTGCTTGCTGCATGTTACGCGTACGTACAAGAATTTTTTCTAGCGCATCATTAATTAACGGAACATCTTTATATCTCTCTGGATTTTGTTTCTCCACTTCCAACATATCCGCAAGTTTCTTACCTAAATATACTTGTTTATCAAGCGCATAAATCTTTGCTTGAGACTGTTCTTTTAACATTTCTAAACCAACACTATCTTCTTTTAAATTATCACGACCAACTAATAGTGACTTTATAATTTCTTCGATTTGTTTATCAATGGATTGATATTTGTGAACATACGTTTCCATTGGATTTTTCTTAAATACTTTAAACATAATTCGTTTCATACCAGTTGCTTGTAATGAATTCGGATCTAATTCCGATACAACTTTACGTAAATCAAGCAACGTGTTAGGAATATCCTCATTTTTCCCATTCATCATTGCTGTTACTGGACGTTTTAATGCCGTTAATGTTTGTCCTGCATCGCGTTGTTCTTTATCTCCTAAATCAGCCAGTTGTGACAATACTTTTGAAAGATCTGCATTATGCTCACTATTTAACTTTTGTACATACAAATCTGCCTCTTTATTTAGTGCAACTAATTCATCCTCTTTAATTACTGTATCTACGATTACCTCCATATTATTTTGTGAATCTACTGATAAGGTTTCTTTCTTTTGCAATTCCGTCAACAAAATCGCTCCTTTATATGCATACACTTATAATTATGGTTAGGGTACCATATCTCTAAACAATTTATATTACATTCATTCCCTGTTTTATATTATAAGTATACCTTTTGTATTTTTGATTGTCCTCAGACCTAAGGCTGAGAAACATCCATTCTTAAGTCGGATTCTTTAGTTTAGAGGCTAACACTTCCTCTTGTATATTCTTTTCAGCTATTTTTCCGCATTACATAGGCACCCATCTTAAAAGGCAATAACACTGTTTCAAAGTTCTCCGCTTCTTCGACTAACTCAAAAAACTTCTGTAATTCTTCCGCATGCGAAGTCGCATTATCGATGACGATGATTCCTTTAGGCATTAAAATACGTTTTAAATCTTCCCACCACCACATATATTGTGTTCGTTCTGCATCTAAAAAAATAAAATCATACGACTTGTCTATCTGTTCTGATAAAAATGCCCCAGCTTCTTGATTATGGATATGAATATAGTTTGTGAGGTTTGCTTTTTGGAAGTTTTCAATTGCTTGTGCAACTCGTTTCGATGAGAGTTCAACTGTTGTGACAGTTCCTCTTGTTTCCTCTGCGGCATTGGCAAGCCATAACGTAGAAAATCCATTCGACGTTCCAATTTCTAGAATATATTTCGCTTCACACATTTTCACCAAAATAGATAAAAACTGCCCCATCTCTTTAGACACGTTGCGCAGCTTTTCTTCCCTCGTTTCTTTTGTACAATCATGTTCTAATCCGAATACTTCAAGGTTTTGCAGTAACTTTTCTACTTCTATTCTCATACATAATCCCCCTTATATTTGCTGCACATGGATGATACTGAAAATGAAATGTAGGTCTACTTACAATTATATGCCATTAGAAAGGCTTTTTCCTGTATGAAGGCGAACTATTATTATATTAAATACAAGATAGACAAAAGGTGATCCAATTTCAGTAATTAGATCACCCTTTACTCGTCACTCATATAGAAACAAGTATCCGACATTAATCTCTCATACGTTTCCTAACATCTGCTGCCACCTTAGTAGGATCATCAATTTCAAAAGCAACATACTTGTATTTTTCATGACCCTCTAATTCGATCATTACGAGAGGTACTCTATTTTCATAGGAAAGAAAATACCATTCATCTGCATATTTAAAACTTCCTTCAAAGATATTAAGAGAAGAAACAGATGTTCCAGGCATCCGAAGCATCCATTGCGGAGCATCAAAATAATCAACATATACACTTTTAATAGTATGAAATGGCATTTTTAAGGATAGTTTCAACGCAAAAAAACCAGTTACTCCATTCAACTTCAAAACTACACCTTCATCATCAAAGTGTACTTCTCTTCCCATGTTCTCCCTCCTAACTTTTTCATACCGGTTCTACCTCCCAAATTATACCATGTCTATTCCAAGAATGTTCAAAGATACTGTCAGAATCCAAACTTAAATCGATTCTCTAAACTGCATATCTGAAACCATTTTCGTACATACATTCATACTTTTGAACGATATAAACAGCAAAGAAAAAACATATTATACTAGTGAACTACCCTCCACCTACGCTTTGCTTAGAGTAGGAGCTTCTAAGGTAATCATACCTAATGATACGAAATTTACTTAGCTACCGAGCCTGTTCCATGCTCTGTATATGATTATACTAACAATCGTAATCCTTCACGTTTGATATTGATAGCAGCATTCCAATCCCTGTCTGCCACAAAACCACAATCACAGTGGAATGTGCGTTCAGAAAGAGGAAGAGACTCCTTTACTTGACCACAACATGAACAAGTTTTGGATGACGGAAACCACTTATCTATTTTGATAAGCTTTTTCCCTTGCTCCTCTAACTTGTATTGAAGAAATATCGTGAACATGCCCCATGCGTTATCAGCAACGCTTTTGCCAAAATGAAGGGCTTGTGACATTCCTTTCATGTTGAGATCTTCGATAACCACGCAATCATACAATTTCGCTAATTTTTGCGATTCCTTATGTAGAAAGTCTTTTCGTTGATTTGCAATTTTCTCATGTATCTTCGCTACTTTCACACGCTGTTTGTGCCAACGATTAGAACCTTTCTTTCTGCGTGATAAAACACGCTGTTCCTTTGCTAACTTTTTCAAGGCTTGTCGATAAAATCGAGGGTAATTGGCTGTCTTACCTTCTTCACTATCGACAAATAAGCCGTTCATAGAAAAATCTAAGCCAACAACAGCTTGTATTTCTTTTTGTATAGGTTGATGTTCATATTCAGTGAGAATAGAAATGTAATATTTCCCTGTTTTTGTTCGAGAAATCGTACAAGACTTGATGATATGATGGGAGGGGATGTTTCGATGTTGTTTCATTTTCACTAGTTTCAATTTTGGTAATTTGATATAGCCATCCAAAAGTATAATGTTTCCATTGACCACATTGGTTGTATAGGATTGTCTCGCTTTACGAGTTTTGAACTTCGGAAATTCAGCACGACCAGAAAAGAAGTTTTTATATGCTTTTTGCAAATTAAGCCCTGCGTTTGCCAATGCAAGGCTATCTACTTCTTTGAGCCATGCAAACTCCTTTTTGTACTTGGCAGGAGTAGGGAATTTTTGCTTCTTTAAGGTTTCTTTGTCGTCTTTGAATTGCTCATATGTTTCGTTTCGTTCAACCAACATTTTGTTGTAGACGAAACGAACACAACCAAAGGTTTTTGCGAAAAGTTGCTCTTGTTCTTGTGTTGGATACAGACGGAACTTGTACGCTTTGTTTGCCATATCGAATCACCTCATTTCATACCTTGATTTTCTATATACTTCTTTATCACTTCAATGGGCGAACCACCCGTTATAAGTAAGCAAATATCTCTTGACCAAAAATACTCTTTCCAAAGTTCTCTTTTATAAACATTAATAAACTTTGAAATTTCAGTATTCGTATGTATCTCAAACAAAATATGTACATGGTCAAAATCGTGATTCCATTCGACTAAGGAAATATTGTAATTTTCACCCAATCGAACAAGCACATCTTCCGTATAGTTAGATATGATACCATCAATCAATTTTCTACGATATTTCACAATCAAAACAAGATGATAATACAACCGGAACACTGAATGATTAATCTAATTTCATTAATATAACAAGCCTTTCATTTATCTAACACTGATTATATCGCAACGCAAAAAAAAGGAAACAACTTATAAGGAGTGATCTATTATGTCACTTAGCAATATATTAAAAAAAGAGATTCTTAGCTGGGAAGGTGTGACTGAAAAGCCACATCGATACGGCGGGGTTGAATTTAATTATAAAAATAAAGAATTAGGTCATGTTCATGGAGACACATTAGCTGATTTGCCATTTCCAAAATCAATAAGAGATGAGATATTAAAACAAGGTTTAGCTCAACCACATCATATTTTACCTAATTCTGGTTGGATTAGTTATCACATGAAAAGTGAAGATGACCTTCCTTTGCTCATTCATCTTTTTCGTTTACAATACGATAGATTCGTAAAAAAATTAGATAACAACCAAATGTAAAAATATAAAAGGTATATTAGCTCCAACTAATATACCTTTTATACTAAATCCATATATCATCTATTCTTCCCTGCTAATTATGAGGCGGAATACATCTTCTTCTTGATCAAATTCCCCTGCTTCAACAAAACCAAAACTTTTATATAATTGACGAGCAGCATGGTTTTCTTTATGAACTGTTAAGCGAATTTCTTTGCACTGTTTATATTGCTTTATAATCCAATTCACCATCTCACATAGCGCCGCTCGACCGTATCCTTTACCTTGATGTTTCTCATCAATGATAAAGCTATTGATCCAATACATATCATTAGTATTCTCTACATAAGCATGCATCACAAAACCAATCATTCCCCGCTCTTCTTCATAAATTGTAAAGGGCAGATAATTCACATTATCACCATCTGGTTTAATATACACCTTAGCCAGTGATACTGCTACAGTAGGTACAAAATGATTTTGAACATCTTTTACTTTTAATTTTAGAGCCTCTTGCCAATTCTCTCTCGTCACTGCTCCCAATTGCACTTTCATCTTATTCCTCCACCTTTAATTTAGTCCTACATTTCTCTACTGTTTAAAATTCTCCTTCTTTTTTCAAATGTACTATATGTACCCTATCAGCTAAAACAAATTATTTAACAATAATTTTACATATATTTCCAAACAAACCGCATACTAAGTGTAAATTTAGTTTGAATAAAGTGAGGACCATTATATGATAAAAACTCCTAAAGCTATTATTGTTATTTTTGGCGCAACAGGTGATTTAGCAAAGCGTAAATTGTTTCCTTCTATTTATAGATTGTATCGTAATGGAGAAATTTCTGAAGATTTCGCTGTTGTTGGTGTTGCAAGAAGACCTTGGTCTAATGAAACATTTCGTGAAAATGTCAAACAATCTGTTAACCACTTTCCAGATGATGATGGAAATCAGGAGACATTTGCTTCCCATTTCTATTACCATCCTTTTGATGTAACAAACGTATCTTCTTATCAAGAGCTTAAAAGTTTGTTAAGCACTCTTGATGACAATTATAATACGAATGGAAACCGCATTTTTTATTTAGCGATGGCACCTGATTTTTTTGGTACAATTGCCACAAATTTAAAGTCAGAAGGATTAACTTCTACGGAAGGATGGATTCGTTTAGTTATTGAAAAGCCGTTTGGCCATGACTACGAATCAGCCGAAGAGCTAAACAACCAGCTTCGCCAGGCGTTTACAGAAGAGCAAATTTATCGAATTGACCATTACTTAGGAAAAGAAATGGTTCAAAATATTAAAGTAATTCGCTTTGCTAACGCTATTTTCGAACCACTTTGGAACAATCAATATATTGCTAACGTTCAAATTACTTCAAGTGAAACATTAGGAGTTGAGGATCGTGGACGTTATTACGAGTCCTCAGGTGCTCTCCGTGATATGGTTCAAAATCATATGTTACAAATGGTTGCTCTCCTTGCAATGGAACCGCCCATTAAATTAACAGCAGATGAGATTCGAAGCGAGAAAATAAAAATTTTTCGTGCTTTAAGATCACTTACTGAAGAACAAGTCGAACAATATTTTGTTCGCGGACAGTACGGACCCGGCATCGTAAACGAAGAAAATGTGATTAGCTACAAAGAAGAAAATGCGGTAGATCCAGCATCAAATACAGAAACATTTGTCTCCGGTAAGCTCATGATTGAAAACTTTAGATGGTCAGGGATTCCTATTTATATTCGAACAGGTAAACGTATGCAAGAGAAGTCGACTGAAATTGTCATACAATTTAAGGACTTACCAATGAATCTATATTTTAATAAAGAAAAAAAGACTCACCCTAACTTACTAATTATTCATATCCAACCCGATGAAGGAATTACACTGCATTTAAATGCCCAAAAAACAAATAGCAGCGTTACATCAACACCAATTAGATTAAGTTATTGTAATAACTGTGCAGATAAAATGAACACACCAGAGGCATATGAGGTTCTCCTATATGATTGCATGCGTGGTGACTCAACCAATTTTGCGCATTGGGAGGAAGTGGCCCTTTCCTGGAAATTTGTTGATGTTATCTCAAATGTTTGGACAAACAAAAAAGCTGAAAACTTCCCTAACTATGAGTCTGGATCAATGGGTCCTAAAGAATCTGATGCTTTATTAGAAAAAGATGATTTTCATTGGTGGCCAACTATAACAACTCGTTTTAAAGAAGAGAACGATGATGAAAATATATGATATAACAGCACCTGTTTTTGAAGGAATAACTTTTTACAAAAATAAGCTTGAAAAACAACCAAAATTTTCGAAAGTAACAAACGCTCCGAATAGAGTTAGATGTTCATAGCGGTACACATATTGACGTACCTCTACATATGATCAATGAAGGAAAAACATTCGAAACAATTTCATTAGAAAAATTAGTAGGATCGTATATGTAAAAATACTTTTAAAAACAGCAAGGGATCAGGTACCACCTTACGTGAGATTGAACTACCTTATCGACATGAAGAATTAGAAGTGATGTTAACAAGTAGTTACAACAATCATACACCTTCAAGCAATTAAATTAGATACATCACAAAATACATTTTATGATTCACACAGTCTCACCATTTTCAAACTTACAAAACAAATATATTAAATTCAAAAATGCGTTGTTCTTTCTGTAGACATATTAGGAAAGGATAGCGCCTTTTTGTATAATTTTTTCTTTTAAAAACTTCAACTGCCTTTCAACTTCCAAACTTAGCTTTCTCCACTTATATTGGTGCAGAATATTTTATTTTTCATGCAGATATAAAGAGTCACTTCACAATTATTTTTGATTTTCCAGTTCACACTTCAAAAAATTAACATAACTTAGTAATGAATGATTCATTTACTCATTAGTTAAACCATTTATCCCGTATGAACGGGCAGTAAAAGCCGAATTTGATCAACTAATAATCAGTGTAGAATGAAAAAATACTGATTAAAATTTCACTTTATGAATGGAGGATTACGATTATGACTAATACCAAGTATGCACTTACAGAGGGGAAAACAGAGCGAGCTATTATCATTGGAGGCGGTATTGGAGGATTACTAACTGCAAAAGTACTTTCTGCTTATTATAAAGAGGTGCTTATAGTTGATAAAGATGATTTTCCAGAAAAACCAGACAACCGATCTGGCACTCCACAAGCTTTTCATCCACATCGTTTTACCCAGCGTGGTAAGTTAATTACAGAACGACTCTTTCCAGGCTATGAAAATGATTTAGTAGCACAAGGGGCGCCTTCAGTACTGAATAAAATAGTCCATAACATGAATCAATATGGCACTATAGAAATGCAATACCCACGAAATGATATCAAGTTTAGTAGGGCATTGCTTGAGTGGGCCCTTCGTAAACGTGTACAAAAAATTCCTAATGTTAGTTTTCTGACAAATCATAATGTAATTGGCTTGTTAATGACGATAGATCAGACAACTGTTACAGGAATTCAAGTCCGGGAACGTGGAAAATCCGAGCAAGTACGAATACTGAATGCTGATTTGATATTTGATATCAGTGGTCGTTCCTCTAGGTTAGTAAATTGGCTTCAAGATTACGGCTATGATGTACCAGATTCAGAACGTTTGAAAGTCTCTCTTGGATATAGTACCCGCCGTTATAAGGTTCCTTCCCATCTATCACATCTCATAAAAAAATGGGATACAATTAACATTGCAGGGCAGCCCACTAACGAAACTTTTACAGGAGTATTTTCCTTTATTGAAAATAATGTAGCTGAGGTATTACTTTATCGTCCAGGTGGACATTATCCTCCTAAAAATGCCGAAGACTTTGAACAGGCTATTACTCAGCTCCCAAGTCCGATAATCGGCGAAATCTTGCAAGGGTTTGAACCAATATCCTCTCCTCGAAGTTATCGCGTTCCAGAATTGTTTCGTCATCACTTTGAACAAATGCACCGATGGCCAGCTGGATTATTAGTTTTGGGAGACGCATTCTGTATTTACGACCCAATTTTTGGTCAGGGAATGACCGTTGCTGCAATTGAAGTAGAAGTACTCGAATCCTGCTTGCAAGAACAACAAAAGAATCCTACTCCCCATTTTGAACAAAGAGTTCTCAAAAAAATACAAGATGTAATCGAGCCAGCTTGGTGGCTCAATTGTGCTACTGATTTGCAGTGGAAAGGTGTCGAATATGTAAGTTCACAACAATTGAAAGGAATTTCTTTTGGCCAAAAATATATGGATTTATATCTTAAATATGCAACAACCGAGCGCAATTTCGAACTATATGGACTGTATTGGTCAGTAAATTCATTGGCGATCTCCCCAGATACTATCTTTAATCCCAAAATGGTACAGACCATTCTTACTTCATCTAATGAAGGGCATCACTTCCTCCAAGAGCTTTTACTAACCTATGGTCAACCATTAGAGGACGTATTAGATCAAATTGTGCCTACCTTCTCTCAGACAGCTTTCAAGTCAGTAAATCAGTAATTATTTTGAGTGGAGTCTTTTCTCGAAAATACATCAGCGCTTGAAAAATAAATCACAATTGTTTCTTCAGTTATTAGAAAATACTATTGCGGGGAGGAGAAATCCTATTGTCACCTTTAAATGAAGATCAGTTACAACAGATTCGTAATGAGCGAAAGGAACAAATTATGGAATCTGCCCTTAAAGTCTTCGCACGCCGGGGCATCAACGGAACGAAAATGAGTATGATTGCTACTGAAGCAAATATCAGCCCAGGTCTTCTCTATCGCTATTTTAAATCAAAGGATGAACTTTTCACTACACTCGTTCAACGGGCAATGAAAGAATCAATTGATGGCCTATGCTTCTATCATCTACCAGGATCACCAATGGATAAAATAAGAGCTTTAACTCAGCATATACTCGATAAAGAAAATCAACTTGGTTTCATGCTAATTCATCAGGCTCGCACATCAGATGAAGTACCCGAAGAAGCTAAAGTGCTACTCAAACAATATTCTATGGAAGTTTATGTCGATAAATTGGAGCCATTATTCATAGAGGGGCAAAAATTAGGCGTATTTGCTAAGGGGAATCCTCGGAATCTAATTTCCTGCTACTTTACTGTCCTTTCTGGACTTATGACGCTAAATATTCATGGTGATAAGGATTACCCCATGCCAGAAATCAAACTATTATTACGGATTATATCGAGTTCTTAACAGATATAAATATAGTATCTATGTAAACGTCAAGTAACTCTAAAATTAACCTTTATTGTATATTTTGGAGTTACTTGACGTTTACTATTTTATAAAAAAATAGCAACTGCTTAATCAACGCAGTTGCTTTTCAACTTGTTTCCGTAATAGAAAAAATTAATTAATATGAAAGATTCCTTTTCTATCATTTGCCAAGGAATCCCGCAATGTTGTTTTTAATATTTTCCCCGATGGGTTGCGTGGGAGTTCATGGACAAAGTCTACCGATTTTGGTTTCTTATAGCCGGCTAATTTTCCTTCACAGTAACCAATGATATCTTCTGCTATGAGATTAGCCCCTTCTCTTTGTACAACAATGGCTTTAACCGATTCCCCCCACACGGCATCCGGTACACCGATCACCGCAACATCGAGAATCCCGGGATGTGAATAAAGGACTTCCTCAATTTCACGCGGATAAATATTAACACCGCCGCTGATCAGCATGTCTTTCTTTCGGTCTACAATATAGTAAAATCCATCTTCATCCTGCAGCGCCATATCTCCCACTGTAAAAAAACCACGATAAAACGAAGCGGCGTCAGCATCCGGATTGTTATAATAGCCGTCTAAGTTGTACGGTGATTTAAAATACAGCTCCCCTACTTCACCGTTCGAAATCGGGTTCTTCTCGTCATCCAAAATTACACATTCCACAAGCGGGAAAGGATGTCCCACTGAACGTTCTTTCCGGCGAATGTCACCCGGTTTAATGTTCAGTGTAATCGCACTTTCTGTCGAACCGTAAAATTCGTTCAAATCGGCCTTTTTGAAAAAGTCCAGAATATCCAGTTTTGTTTGTGTCGGCAGCGGCGAGCCTGCTGAAATCAACACACGCATAGAAGAAATGTCATGCTTTGCTTTTGTTTCTTCCTTCGTGTTGATCAAGAAATTGTACATCGTTGGTGCAAGGAACGTGTTTGTGATCTGGTATCGCTCAATGTCTTCAAGCACTTGTTCTGCATTAAATGATTCATGAATGACAAGGGTGCCGCCCACGAGCAGCTGCATAACAAGAAAAATCCATGGGGCTGCATGATAAACGGGCCCGGCAACAAGGTGAATATCTGATTCGTCGATCTTGTATTCATAAGCTGCGGCCATTCCTGTCAGTATTCGGGATCGATGGGAAATGACCACTCCTTTTGGCTTTCCGGTCGTACCGGAAGTGTAGCCCAGATAGAAAGTATCTTTCCCATGAACCTCAATGTTCGGTTCCGCATCACAGCCTGAAGCAAGAAAATCTACATACCCTTCCATATTTTCATTGGACGCACCACCCACTACCAGTACGGTGTCTAATTGAGAGTTTTTTGGAAGTAAATCTTGGGCAATCCCTTCATATTCTTTTGAAATAATGAATCCCCGGCTTTCAGAGTTTCTTAGTATATATTCTACTTCCGGTCCAATCAGGCGATAGTTTATCGGTACAATGATGACTCCGATTTTGGACAGCCCGGCCATGATCTCGACATAAGCAGAATGATTCTTTAACATGACAGCTACTTTATCGCCTTTTCGAAAGCCACGATCCAAGAAAGCGTTTCCGATTTTGTTAGCGCGAATGTTTAACTCTTCATATGTCTTGATTGTATCTTGAAAAATAACAGCAGGCTTATTTTTGTACTTACTTGCATTTTGCTTTATAACTGCACCAAATGTCAGCATACTCTTCACCAGTCCTCATTTAAATAAATGTAATTTTAAGAAAATTATATCATTTTAAAACAATCTGGTAAAAAAATATTTTTTTGGTAAAAATTAATTTTACCTCATATCTATTATCGTGCATCTTATGCCCACCATTGGTTATTAACTGAAACCCCTGCTTTAATTTAAAAACACATTAAAATGCCTAATTAATAGGCTTTTCAACTGGATAATTGTCTCTACTTCTTCTTTCGAATATTGATTTCCAATTATTTCAAAAAAATTTTAGTTGCTCTACTTTTCTTTGAGTTGTTTTTGTTCCTTATGAATTTTTTTCAACGATGTTACTGATACAAAAACACTCATCAATCATAATTGGATGAGTGTTTTTACTTCTTTCTGTAAAGCACTGTTCTATCGAAACAATACTTTATGCTTTATTTGTTTATAACCAATATCAGTATTTTTCGATAATTATAAATAAAAAATCAAAATTCTGCTAATATTGGAAACTTACCCTGGTTAAATTCAATAGGAAGTTCTCCTCTTACCATAAAATGCTTATTTGATTCATATAATTTCAACTTAAAATCTTCGACTCCTAATTGATCTGGAGAAAAATAAAACTCTATTGTATGAAACGCTTCCGGAATTACTGCACATAGTTCATCTAAAACAGGCATTAATTCACTTATTACTCCGTATAACTTCAACACGCCATCTACAACTTCGTATATAAGTATAGATTTGATTTCTTCTGAAAAGTAAAGCTTATCGTTCCACTTTTCATCGTACATATGTAAATAAAAAGAAGATTGATAGTGAAGTGGTGCAAAAACTCGCGAAAGACATTCTTTATTTTCAAATACATCTTTTATAAGCTGCAAATCTTCTACATCAAAAAAATCTAATTTTCGAATAGCCGATAACTGTAGTTCATTCTTTTCATACTGCATAGTGGATATATATTCTTTCACTGTTTGAAAACCAAATGATGTATACAGTTCTGGTGTTTCTGTAAATAAAAATGAATATGTATACTCTTCATCCATGCTTTTCAATGCTTCACACAACAAGTGCTTCATTAAACCTTTATTACGATAATCAGGATGTGTCATCACAGACTGAATGCCAGCTGCTTTTATACGCCCTCCCCCAACCATCATTGGCATTGAAAACATAGATACATTTGCAATTGCTGTATTTTCTTCAAATAAAGTAAACGGAGAGTAAGTTTCATCCCAAAACCCCTTTTTATAAAAGTCTTGTAATGTATATACTGGAATGTGAAATACTCGTTCGAACAACCCATATAATTGTTCTCTTCGTTCATTTTCAAACGCATAATTAACACAAATTGTAAGATTATCCATGTTGTTCCTCCACTTACAAATCACTACTTATATTCCCCTTATTTTTTAACATAAAATGTAAGAAGTGAAATAAAGAATAAATTTTATCTTACAATATATTATCATAATTTTTTAAAAAAAGTTTATGTTCACAAAAATATAATCATCATTAAAAAAAGTGGGATAAAAGGATATCCCAATATGTTTATATCGGGTTCTTGTTTCGTATTTTCTCATTGTTTAGTTTAAACAGTGTTTTAGATCGAATGTTATTTTTCTAGTCTTCAAGTATCATTTCCAACAAATTCTTAACAAAATTTAAATCTTACTTCCATATTTAATTCAGCTCCTTCATACTATTCTTCTTAATTAATAGAAAAACGAAAACAATTTCTTTTTTCTGATTTTTCCATTTGCTAATTAACGTTAAAATCTTACAATAACCCTTAAGATATTCCATTTAGAAAGGAAATGTACATATATGTATCACTATGTAATAGACATATAGTAACTTCATTTCATGTCGTGGACCTCCTCTTATATATTACAGCTATAAACATATAACTCAGGAGGAATTACTATGAAGGACACTTTTTACCATTTCATTAAACAGGCGAATAAGCCTTTTCATGGGTGGAACTTCTCGTTTTTAGCAGATACCGGAAGGCTAAGCACAGAACCTCTGCCATGGAGTTATGCAGCAAATGTATTACACTATATACAAAAAGTAGATAGCATGCTAGATATGGGAACTGGTGGCGGTGAGTTTTTATCTTTGTTAATCCCGCTTCCTGATAGAACTGCAGCAACAGAAGGCCATCCGCAAAATGTAGCTTTAGCAAAAGCGAAATTAGAACCTTTAGGTGTCTCTGTTTATCCAGTCGAGGATGATACATGTTTGCCTTTCGCAAACAATCAATTTGATTTAATTATTAATAAACATGAATCATATTGTGAATTAGAAATAAAACGAATTTTAAAACCAAACGGAATTTTTATTACACAGCAAGTTGGTGGATTAGATAATTTAGAATTAAATCACCTGCTTCATGCATATAATGAAAGTGAATATAGTTATTGGAACATGCAGTACGCCTCTTCACAACTAAAACAAGCTGGCTTTCAAATTCTTAAGCAACAAGAAGCATTCCCGTATCAACGCTTTTTCGACATCGGAAGCATTGTGTATTATTTAAAAGCAGTTCCATAGCAAATCCCTGATTTTTCAATATCCAAATATGAAGATCGCTTACTTTGTGCTTATAACTCCATTCAACAAAATGGGTATATTGAAGTAAAAGCACATCGATTCTATATCGTAGCTTCCTTATAATGCCTCACCTCTCCAAGCAAGTTAATCCTGCATGGAGAGGCCATTTGTTAAAATAGCCAAAAATGTTACCATCACTTGCAATATTTCTCATTTCGTTGTAAAATGAAACGGTAGAATACAATATGCAGACAAATCCACTTCACATATTATCAAGCATCAATAGGGATGATATGCGTTCCTTATGGGTTTTTGATAATATGTGAATTTTTATTTTCTTAGAAATAAGACGGATCATATTATATTTATTTTTTTATTTTTAGGAGGCATTTACCATGACATTAACAGGTAAAGTAAAATGGTTTAACAGCGAAAAAGGTTTCGGATTCATCGAAGTTGCAGACGGAAACGACGTATTCGTTCACTTCTCAGCTATCACTGGCGACGGCTTCAAAACTCTTGACGAAGGTCAAGAAGTTAGCTTCGAAGTTGAAGAAGGTAACCGCGGACCTCAAGCTAAAAACGTTGTAAAGCTATAATTTAGACAATAAAAAGGTTGTTAACACGAACGGTTAACAACCTTTTTACTTATACAAACAAATATTTCACATAAAAGGAGTGATCTCATGTATCGTAACAAAAAGAATGACGTTGCAGAAGTACCACCAGAAGAAATCCCGGTTTGGGAATGTGAGTCAGAAGAGTGCTTAGGATGGATGCGAAAGAACTTCGCATTTGAAGAACATCCGAAATGTCCTTTATGTGGAAGTGAAATGAAAAGCGGAGAACGTTTATTGCCTCGATTGGGATAAACCATAGGTTGCCCCTTGCAAGATGTTCTCTGCAAGGCTTTTTCTTTCATCTCTCCTAAATGATGATTCAAATGATTTCCAAGCTATACATAATTGCTAACAGCTATTGAACCCTCTTCCTCCCTTATTATCACCAGCATAAAATACATCATATTACTAACTATATGAATCATTGAGTATTTTCTATTTTCCCTTATACTTCATTACAACAAAAAGCAAAGTAGTAAATAAACTACTTTGCTTTTTTGTTGTGCTTACTCCTTTATCCCGCATTAACGGGCAGTAAGACCCCCACCTCAAGATTGAGAGAAGCGAAGAAGATAGGTGAGGGATCCACTGCCCGTAAAAGCCCGATTGGTTCAACTAACCATCAGTGAGGGATGAAGAAACCCCTCACTGATGGAAGTTTCACTTTATGTGGCTCTTTTTCCTACACAGTACTTCCATTCCCCCTTCTGTATCGTATCATTGTGGATTATCGTACTTGAATAAGCTCCCTTTTCTATAGCTTCTATTTATTTGTATATTTTACCTAGTTTATCAAAAAATAAGTTTAGCTTAATAATAAAGGAGTGAGTACGTTGTTTCGAAAAACAGCCGGTGAAGTACTAGTCGATTTACTAATCGAATGGGGCGTTGATCACGTATATGGCATGCCTGGTGATTCCATTAATTCTATTATCGAACCTCTTCGTAAAGCACAAGATAAAATTAAATTCATTCAAGTTCGTCATGAAGAAGCAGGTGCTTTAGCAGCTGCTTCTTATGCAAAATTAACTGGAAAACTTGGCGTATGTATGGCAATCGCAGGGCCAGGTGCAATTCATTTACTAAATGGATTGTATGATGCCAAGTTAGATCAAGCGCCCGTCCTCGCTATTACCGGTCAGATTGAGTCTGATTTAATTGGAACTGGTTTTTTTCAAGAAGTAAATTTAGAAAGAATGTTTGATGATGTCGCAGTTTATAACCAGCGAATCATGTCAGCTGAGCAACTGCCAGCTGTTGTAAATCAAGCAATTCGCATGGCTTATACAAAAAAAGGTGTGTCAGTTCTTACAATTCCAGATGACATTCAAAAATTTGAGGTAGATGCAAAAGCACGGATTACAACCTCTTCTTTTACGATGCCGGAGTTATTTCCGCAAAAACATGATTTAGAAAAAGCAACGGCTGCATTAAATGAAGCAGAAAAGCCTGTTATTCTAGCAGGAAAAGGGGCAAAAGATGCAAGGGAATCCTTACTTGCTTTTGCAGAACATATTGGAGCTCCTATTGTGTTAACACTTCCAGCTAAGGGGATCATTCCCGATGAGCATCCATTTTGTATTGGTGGTTTAGGTTTAATCGGTACAAAACCTTCATATGAAGCGATGAAGAATGCCGATACACTCATTATGGTCGGTACTTCTTACCCATTCACAGGATTTTTACCAGACAAAGCAAAAACAATTCATATCGACACAGATCCAGCACAAATCGGAAAGCGTTATCCAACCGATATTGGTCTTGCTGGTAATGCTGATAAAACCTTAAAATGGCTCACACAAAATATTGAAAAGCATACTGATCACTCTTTCTTAGAACATCATCAAGAACTGATGAAGAAATGGGAAGAAAGACTGCACAATCAAGAAAACGACACTTCTATTCCAATTAAACCACAAAGAGTAATGCATGCTGTGCAGCAAGTTGCACACGATGATGCTATTTTATCAGTAGATGTAGGCAATGTAACAGTTTGGACAGCGCGCCATTTCCGTATGACAAATCAGCGCTTTATTTTATCAAGCTGGTTAGCAACACTTGGCTGCGGTCTTCCCGGCGCAATTGCTGGGCAGATTGCGTATCCAAATAAACAAGTTTTCGCAATTTGCGGAGATGGTGGATTTGGTATGACGATGAACGATTTTGTAACAGCTGTGAAATATAACCTCCCAATCATTGTAGTCGTATTAAACAACCATAAAATCGCTATGATTAAATTTGAACAAGAAGTAATGGGAAATATTGAGTTTGGTACAGAACTTACAAATCCAAACTTCGCGAAATATGCTGAGGCATGTGGTGGAATCGGTTACCGTGTGGAGAAACTCGAGGAATTAATGCCTGCTTTTGAAAAAGCTGTACAGCAAAATAAACCATGTATTATAGACGTTATCGTTGATGTCAATGAAGCCCCTATGCCGGCAAAAATTACATTCGCACAGGCAGCTGGCTATACAAAGCACATGCTGAAAGAGTTATTT
Source organism: Bacillus sp. AFS018417 (assembly GCF_002560985.1). NCBI lineage: Bacteria > Bacillati > Bacillota > Bacilli > Caryophanales > Bacillaceae > Bacillus > Bacillus sp. AFS018417. Next base: position 107,378 of record NZ_NTTM01000012.1, on the reverse strand, counting down.
GAAGAAGGAAAAATTGATTTACCTCCTTTATAAAAATACAAATATAAAACGGCGGTTTATTTTTCAATAACCGCTGTTTTATTGATATCTATCCTGTTATTTCATTAAAAAGCCACCAAAAATGGTTGTTTCTTTTCATCTAAACAATATAAAATACGCTCTTTGAAATTTGTCCATGTTACCATTTGCAATGCTTCTTCAATAGAAAAGTACCCAACTTCTAAACTTTCACTACTTGTTGTAAATTGTCCACCAACTGGCTTTCCTAGGAACAAATGATTGCAAATACATTGTGAAACATTTTGATACACTCCGCAATATTTTATAATTTCAATATCAATTCCAGTCTCTTCTTTCGCTTCTCTAATAGCACCTACTGGAATTGCTTCTCCTTCTTCTACTTGACCACCAGGGATTTCCCAACCTCGCATTGGACTTTTTAAAAGTAAAATTTCATTTTTATCATTTAATACGACCGTTGCAGCCGTTACAATATGCTTTGGATAAGGCATACATCCCCCTCCTTTGTAAAAAACAATGAATTTCTATACACAATGAATAGGTAGTACAGACCAAGAGCTGACAAGTGTGATTTGTTTCCCCTCTATACGTAACACTTGTTCAGATGGGTTTGCTAAATGTTGTAATTGAGGGAATATTTCTTTTACATAATGTTGGTGAGCTGCTGCATTTTCCCATAAAGACAAAACAATGTAACGGTTCGAAGAAAGAGATCTTCCAACAACTCCTCCCATCATTCCTTCTATTCTTGCCATGCCTGGATTCCAAACGGTTTCTTGCATATGTAAAAATTGCTTTTCATACCCTTGCTTCACATCACATATCGCTACTCGTAAGAAGGAACTATACTCCAGTGCTTCTACAAATGAGGTATCCTTTATGTCAAATAAAGATTGATATAGTTCTGTTGCACATGATGTATACATACCTTTTTGATTGCTATCATAAAAAATCTTATCGTGTGTTTCATTCATAAACTTTTGATACATTTTCATATTTTCCCAGCAACCAACTATATAAGCCTCTGATTCATTCCATCCCCCGACTTGTCCATGAAATCCTTCTAATTCTTTCAACTCTCCCCATTGCTCTTGAGCAGTTGAAAATCGTTCTTTTTTTTCTTCGTCAACTTTACAATTAATAGACTTAATTAACATACTCGTATCCCCCTTATTTTCTCCAAAACTTTCATACAGCTCTCTCTTCATTGACATCACTAACATCTTATATTTTTATTTTAAAGAAACTAAATAGAAAAATCAAAATTATAAGGAAAATATAATTACAAAAATCAATACTTCCTAATAGAAAAAGCAAGAGTTAAAATTTATATATAATTCCACAGTTTGTTCCTAATAGACAGAAACCAGCAAGTTTTATATATGATGTTGCACATCTAGATATATAAAAGTAAAAGGGATAGAATCTATCCCTTTTTCATTTATAATGACCTGTAAAGACTCTTTGTTGCCACAACATTTAAAATAAGTGTAATGGTAAAATTAACTTTAGTGCTACATTGCTTTTTACTAAGGTTTAACTTCTTTTATAATTCTTATTAGATTAGTTTACTTATTATGTGAAATAAAGCCAGCAAAAGCACCAATTACTGACCAATTGGAATGGCTATACTGAGGCAATTACACCAATTGCAACGGAACTAACAAAACCCCTTCTTCCCTTCAGTGTTGGAATTGTAACATATTGAGAAAACACATTCTTTAAACCGTATTTCACTCAAGTATCTTCCTTTTTATATGGGTTGCAGAAATTAGACAAAAAGAAAGGGTTCAGGATACGTTAGTTTGTAAATAAAGTGTATAGTCTTCGACATCGGAAATCATTAATGTCATAGTAAAACAGTTGGTTGTTGTAAAGGGTCTTACAAATGGTCTTTTTTATAAAAAATAGGGATAAATCTCTTTAAAAGATTTATCCCTTTAAATATAAAGTGCAACATCTTATATTTGTTAAGTCTATCTCTATATTTAGTAGCTCAAACTAGGAATAGTATTTACAGATAACCCCTTGTTTTTTCTACTCAATCAAATGTAAGTTCTATTTGAATAATCTCTGATCGACTCCCAAGTCTTAAAGCTGGTCCCCAAAATCCAAATCCCGAGGAAACAATCGCATGAAATAAATCTTTCTGTACATATCCCCAATCTAATTCGTACATTCTTCTTGTAATGATATGATTCGGCGCCATTTGTCCTCTATGAGTATGTCCAGACAATAATAAATCAACACCTGATACTTCAGCTTGCTTTAATTCAAAGGGCTGATGATCCATTGCAATGATTGGAAAACTCTTATCTACAGCACTCATTAACTCCTCAAAACTTTTACGATTTCGGTCCGTCTTATCTCTTCTTCCTACAATATAAAAACAATCTTCAATTTTTACAACTTCATCTAATAATATATTTACATCAATCTTATCCATTTCCTGCAAAAACTCCGGAATAGCCCCGCCGTAATATTCATGATTTCCTAGCACCCCATAGATGCCAAGCGGAGCATGCATTTGTTTCATCACTTGTCCCATATTCTTTTTTATAAAATATTCTGGATGATCGTCAATAATATCTCCTGGCAAAAGTATGATATCCGGTTTCATATCATTTACATGATCAACCAATCTTTGAAGGTGCGACAAGCCAGACAGTTTACCGAAGTGCATATCTGAAGCCATCGCAATTCGAAGTGTCTTACGATTATTAGCTTTTTTAGGTACGTGAATCTCGTATTTTCGAACGATTGGACTATACGCATTAAATGTTCCATAAACAAAAATAAGAACAAAAATAATAAGAACGATTAATCCAGTCCAAAAAATAGATTGTTCTTTCGGAATAGAGAACCAATCTAAAATGAATACCGTTACATCCGCTATTGGTAATAGTATGACTGCATATTGTACGACTGCAAACCAATAAGAACCAATTGTTCTAAGTGGTGAATCAAATTTAATCAATCGATCTAGAATATACGCGTATGAAAATAATCCAACTATAATCGCATAATATCCCCAAGATTGAACTTGAAAGGTCGTACGAATCCAAACCCAGCCATTCCATCCAATATAAATCATTAACAGCGTATATAGCGTAAATAAAATAATAATATTAAATAAATTTCTCGCTTTCAAAGTATCCCCCTCTTCTATATGTTTCATTATAACCATTCATTTACGATTGTTTACATACTATACATTTATGAATTAACAGTTATATCTAATGAGAATTTTATTTTGACATAAAAACTTTTATAATTCCACTGATACGCAGCAAAATTAAAAAGAGACTGATTCAGAATTTTTTATGAATCAATCTCTTTTTAATTTTCATTTACAATTTCATATTTCAGCTGAATGGATAAGCATCAGAACTCAAATAACGTTCTTTTATAATTTGGCGATGATGAAGCTCATGACCAGCAATAATGCTTGCCAATGCACGAACCGTTACTTCAGAATTATTTGCCACCCCTCTTTGTAACCAAGCTTCTTCATCTAAACTTTTAAGCAAATGCACGGTAGCTTGACGAACAACTGTTAAATTCTCAAGAAGATCTTGCATAGATTGCTTATCAAATGCAGCTCTTAGAACATACCTATCATCGTTATATCCAGGAAGTTCTGCTGTCTCGCCTCTCGCTATAGAAAGCAGTCGATATCCCATAATACGTTCAGTATCCGCAATATGACCGATTACTTCTTTTATACTCCATTTATTAGGAGCGTAGCGAAAATGTCCTTCACTATCAGAAATACCTTTTAATAAGAGGTTTGTCTCCTTCATTTGCTCTTCTAAAATATGTATGATATCTCCATCTGGCAATAAGTTTATGTACGTTGAATAATACGGGTTATATTCATTTGCTTCTGGTCTCTTTTGCATTTTTACCATCCTTTTTATTTTATCTTTATACATACACCTTACCATAAAATATTATCATATTAATCCGAAAAATTTAAATTCTAAAACAAAAGGTCCCCATCCTTCTAATCTTGAAATAAATCTCAGCCATCCTACAAAATAAACTTTCTCAGCCTACGACCTATAGACTGCACTATTATCAACTGCTAACATAATAGGTGAACTCCTAACGAGTTTCATTATCTAACGAAGTGGCATGCTTCGGACGCAGGTCCTTTTGCTTTTTATTTAAACTACTTGATGATACTTTCAACAAAGTAAAGCAATTAGAGGCTAGTTACGTTTATGAAAGTTATATTACATCACTTAATCTTTAGACAATTGAATTCTTTATTAAGCAAAAATTCAACAATTTGCGTTTAATATATAAGCAACGACATTAATGGTATAATTTTACTTAACAATAAAATTAGAAAGTGAGATGAGGATAATGAAAGTATCATATTGGAGTGGTAAAAAGGTACGACTTAGGGCACCTCAAAGAATAAGTGAAAGTGATTTAGCTATATTAAAAGAAAGTACCCTTTTCAACTAACGGGTGCCACCGCTGAACAAAACATATCCTAAAATGATCAAAAAATTTTTATAAAAATTCCACATGGATCTAAAACTTTAAAATTCATTTTAATCGATCTTTTTTAATCATGAATTCTGTTGTTTGCTATTTAAAAAGGACTATTTGTGGCCTTTTTATCAAACTTTATTACAAAACTACATAATGACTAACTTTTAATCGATTTACGATTTCCATTTGTGTCTAATTTTTCTTACATCTATCATTACCTAATCCTATCCTTCTTTTCTTAATATTCTCTTTGTTACAATCGCTATTACTATCATTATGAAACTTACAAATAATATAGGTAAGTAAATTTTTATACTGAAGGTTTCAAAAATAAATCCATATATGACCTGCCCTATAGGTGCCATACATTGCGCAACCGCTGTAATAATTGCCATAACTTTTCCTAAATTTTCATCAGGTGTTTTCTTTTGCACAACTGTAATGACAAAGATAGAAATAATGGTCATTACTATTGCAATAAGGATTGCACACAAGATAAAGAGAATAAATGACGAGTAGTATCCAAATCTAAGAACAAGGGGCATAACGGAGACAGCCATCGGTATAATCAATAAAGCAATAATAAGTAACCACTGGTATATTGTGTTCATTTTCATCTTTTTTGCAAAGAAACCAATAGATAAAGCCCCTAAAATTGTAGCAAACTCTATAAGTCCCATCCCGATACCATACAATGTATCGCTGCTTTGCATCGTTACCCGCAAAATGATGGGACCACCTACAACAAAAAGTGGTGTAAGAATTAAGTTAAGAATTGCTGCCAGAATCATAGATTGCAATATATAAGGCGCTCTAATAGCAAAAGTAAATCCAACTTTCATGTCTTTTATAATTGTTGGTACAATATGTGCGTCTATATCTCTTTTCGTAAATGGGATTTTAATAAACATTTCTAATATTGCTGATAAAAAGAAAGCAATACAGCTCATGAAAACAAGAGTTTTTAACCCTACCATACTATAAAGTACCCCTCCTAAAACAGGAGCTGCCACACTTGACAATGCTTGAACACCATTTACAATTCCATTGGCCTGTTCTAATCTTTTTTCCGCAACGAGTAGCGGAATACTCGCCATAACAACGGGAGAATACATTGCACTAATAATTGCTAACAAAATCATGACAATACCAATCAATATCACAGAAGTATTGTCGATGGACAGTAACAAAAGAAAGCCGAAAATAATAATACTACTTAACATATCATAGATGACCATTAAATTGCGTCGATTAAACCGATCAGCGATAGCACCACCAAGAGGGGATAGCAAAAGAGGCACACTGGATATAGCATATAAAGTAGCATAAATATCTGCACGACCTGTTATATCCAAGACATAAAGTGATAAAGCAAAGCGTAAAAGGGTGGAACCTAAAATCGATACAATTTGCCCGATTACCATAAGATTAAAATCTTTAGCGGAAGACTTTATACTCGCACTGTTTTCCATCGTATACACACCTTTCAGTAGAACGCTAGACCGACTGTCGGTCTAACAAATTTATAAAACAATTTTGCTATGACTGTCCCAGCAAAATAGCTAGCATGTAATCAAAGGTACCTTTTTCAGCTCCGAGAGTGGTCTCCATCATGTTGATGAACGCCTTTGCCCTTTGCATCGCTTCATGAGGCTGCCATTGAAACAATCCTTCATCAAATATGATTTGTGCAGACGCAATTAAAAATTCTATTGTTTCCCTGGGATATACAGTCACAAAAACCCCTTCCTTGATTCCCTGTTCAATTACCTCTGTTAAAACAGGTGTTAAATGCACAATAGCTTGCACTAAACTTTTTTGATGCATTTCTGCATTATTTGGTTGATGGAATTGTTCAATCATTCTTTCTTTATTCTCACCCGCTTTTGGCATTTGAGCCATTAAAATTTGAAACAACTTATCAATTACAGGGATATTTGGATTTGAAGCAATCTTTTTCGCTGCTGCTACATCCGTATTTACAACTCTCAAAATAATAGCATCCATCACTTCCTCCTTTGATTTGAAATAATGATAAAATGTTCCTTTTGCAATACCAATTTCTCGTAGAATGTCATTCACGGTGGTTTTCATATATCCTTTAGAAACGAACAGCCTTTCTGCGGTATCTAGAATTTCATTTCTACGTTCTTCATATTCCTTTACAATCCTCATAAAGAAACTCCTTTCATCTAGACCGACTGTCGGTCTAATATAAATATATGTGCCTTCTGTAAAAAAGTTTCATTCTTAGCTATAAAATTTATTGCACATCACAAACAGTCGATCACCCTTCCTTTTTCACTTCTTTGACTAGTCATTCCATAGCCCTATGGTTGATTTGAATGTGAAAGTGTTGTTTTCATAGATAAATAAATTCGGAAAAATCATCCAAATTCCTTTTTCATGTATGATTTTTATAGAATGGTTCTCGTATGTATAGCTTGATTACCTTGTTCTTGGTGAATAGCAAATCCATAAAGAACATAAAAAAGACCCTGCAATTTTGCAGAGTCCAAAGTTGAAAAATATAAACCTATTTAATATGATTAAAAACCAAAGACGGAACGAGTATTCCTAAGAAAATGAAACACGTACCGTCTCTGAAAAATTAGATGCCGTATTCGAAATGCGTGACCAAAATTGTGACCGCTGATTAAAATCAAGCACTCTATCTATTTCACCACAAACTTCGTCTTACTACATCCATCTTTCTGCTTCATTACTTCCAGCACTGCTGGCATAGCGTTTTTCAATTCTTGTACGTGTGAGATTACACCAATAAAGCGACCTGATTTTTGAAGATCAATTAAAGCATCTACTGCTTTCGTTAACGATTCTTCATCTAATGAACCAAAGCCTTCGTCAATGAACATCGTTTCAATCGAAATACCGCCTTCGTATGATTGAATGATATCAGCCATACCCAGCGCTAAGCATAGAGATGCGTTAAATTTTTCACCGCCGGACAATGTTTTCACATCACGTGTTTGCCCCGTATAAGCATCATACACATCTAATCCTAAACCACTTTGACGATTTCGTTTTTCCACGCGTTCACTTCGTTTTAAATAAAACTGTCCGTTTGATAATTTACGAAGTCGTTCATTGGCTACTTGAACAATTTGCTCTAAATATTCTATTAAAATGTAACGCTCAAACGAAATGCGGCTTTCATTGTCACCTTTCATAACTTCATACAAATCAACAAGCTCTTGGAATGCCGCTTCTTCTTCATGAATTTGTTCATCAATGCGGCAAATATTTTCATGCAAATCGGAAATATATTCATTGGCACTTTTTGTACGCTGACGCTGTTCTTTTATGATATCAAGCTGAATTTCTAGTTCTTTCAACTGTTCTTCTAGTTGCGTTAACTCTGTCCATTCTTTTCCTTGTAATTGCTCTGTTAATTCTTCAATTTGTTTTGTTAATACTTCAAGCATAGAGTAGTAGGATTGAATGTGTTGCTGTAAATCGTTACGCTCTGCGTCTGATAATTTAGCCTCTGTGTATGCTTGCTGACTCACAAAACCACTTGCTTCAAGTTCTGCCATAAAACGTGCATACTTTTCTTCTTTGTTCTCATTTCCTTGTGTATATTGTTGCTGCGCTGCTTTATATGCTTCTTCAACACGAATTTTTTCACTGGTGCAACGCTGAAATTCCTCTTGTGCTCTTTGCCATGATTCTTGCAGACGACGAAGTAAAGAGGCTTTTGCTTCATACGCTTGTTGCCACGCTTCTAATGTTTGCATCTCTGCTGGAATTTTTTCTTTGTCATTTTCATACGATGTTCGCAGTTGAATCGATTCCATTTCAGAGCGATGCAGTTTTTCTTCTATATCACGTTTAGTTGCTTGCAACATATCTAATTCTTCTTCTAGCTTTTGAAGCTGCGATGATAATTGTTTACGTTCTTCTTCACTTTCTTTTAATTCATTTACTTCTGCAGCTAGCTGTTTTCCTTGTTGGATTAACGTTTGATACGCATCTGCTAACTCTGATACAGCGTACCCCCGAGCCTGTACTTCTTTACATAATTCTTCATATTGACCTTTATAAAAATTACATTTTTCTTCTATTTGAACGTGTTGCTTTTCAGCTTGTACTTTTTGTTCACGAAGAATATTTAACTGTTCTTCATTAATAGACACTTCTTGTTCAGTTGCTTTGTTTGGGTGAGAGGTACTACCACAAACCGGGCAAGGTTTACCATCATGTAAATGAATCGCTAACTGACCAGCTTGTTCGCTTAACCATGATTTCTCCAACGTTTCATACGCTTGTTGAGCCGCACTCATACGTTCTAATACACCTTTTCTTTCCCTCTCATACTTTTGCACTTCTTGCCACACTTGATATGCGTCTTTTAATACTTTTGCATCTTCACGCATACGACTTAACTGTTCTACTTTTGCTCGGTATTGCTCAAGTGCTTGTTCAATCTGTTTTAGCTTACCTGAAAGCTGTTGCTTTCGTGTACTGCTGAATTCTTGCTGTTTCTCTAATTTACTTACCTCAAGCTTAAATTGCTCCATTTGTTTTTTTGATGCCGCTAATTTTATTTTTTTATCAGCAAATGTGGCGATAACCTCTTTTAACTCTTCTAACATTTGTACGTTTCGCTTCGTTTCTTCACGAACTGTTTCATTGTTTTTTTCTTGTTCGTACTGCTGCTCCGCACGCTCATAAGCTAATACAAATTGTTCTTGTTTGGCAGCAATTTGTTTCATATATTGCTCGGCTTGCTGAGCACTTTGAACCGCTTCATCATACCACTGTTCAAACGGTAATAACCGGCTTGCTTGCTCTGCACGTTTAAATTGTTGTTCTTTCACTTCAATAGAAGAATGTTCCTGTTGCAATGAGTCATAACGATTTTGTTTTGTTTGCAAATCTTGCAATCTATCATTTAAAGCCTTCGCTTCATGATACCCTGTTTCCGCTTCTTTTAATTGCTTTAGCTGTATTGATTCTTGTTTTTCTAATTGCTTTTCTTGTTTTTCATAAAAAGCGATTTCTTGTTGAAGCGCTTCTACTACTTGATGTGTATTTACATGTTCTTGATTTGCTAATATTTCAAGCAGTGCACCGTCCCGCACCGGAAGCTTGAAAACGTTACGAAAGTACAATTCTCGTTCTTTTTGCTTTTCTTGCAGAACATCTTTCCATTCTTTACGCTTTTGATCTAATAACTCTCGCATTAATTTATATCGATCCGTTTTAAAAATACGGCGTAAAATTTCTTCTTTATTTTCTGTTTCAGATGTTAATAGTTTACGGAATTCACCTTGTGGAAGCATTACAATTTGACTAAATTGATGCTTACTAAGACCAATTAAATCTTCCACTTTTTTGTTTACATCCGTCACATGGAAACGATCTACACAAGGAATTTGTTCGTCATTAACGACTTCATAAAATTCAATCGCATGACCTGTAATCGTTTTGTTGCCTTGTTTTTTATGACCAAGTTGACGCTTTATACAATAGGTTTTTGCTTTTAATTGAAATAATAATTCAACGCTTGTATACACGTTATCATCAGCAAATTGACTACGAAGCATACTCGTATCATTGCGTTCTTCTCCACTCGCTTCTCCGTACAGCGCATAACAAATCGCATCAAAAATCGTTGTTTTTCCTGCACCTGTATTTCCAGAAATCGCAAAGATTCGATGTTCACCTAATTCTTCAAAATCAATTGTTTCCTGCTGCTTATAGGGACCAAACGCTGTCATAATAAGTTTGATAGGTCTCATGCTCTCTCCCCCTCTCGCTCATGAACTGTCTTTAATACTTCTAAGAAGAGACGCTCTTTTTCTTCCGATAACTCAGTCCCTTTCATTTCTTTATAAAAAGCTTTCACAAGGGAAAGATCATCCATTTTATGACGTGAAGTGACTGTAGTATTTTCATTCACCAGCTCTTTTCTTTGCATAACACGCTCTACATGCATCGCATTTGGATAAACAGAACGAATCTTTTCCATTGGCTGCAATACAGGATTTTCATCTAATAATTTCACAAATACGTAGTCTTCACAAACAGGATGTTGCAACAATTCATCAATTTTTGCTTCAACCGTTCTCATTTTACGTTGCGGTGTTAATAACCGTTTCTCAATTGTTATTTCTCCTGTTTCATTTAATTCAACAATGGAATATCCTTTTTTGTGATGCTCTTCCGAAATCGAATACGCAAGCGGCGAACCCGCATAACGAATTGTTTCATTACGTACGTAATGCGCTTGGTGTAAATGACCAAGTGCCGTATAATGGAAGGCATCAAAATAATGACTGTTTACATATTCTGCTCCGCCAATTGATAATGGCCTCTCAGCATCACTTGTATTTTCTTCCGCTTCCCCAGACGCTGTTACGAAAGCATGTCCGATAAAAACATGACGCGCCTCTTTATCCATACTTTCCGATAACTCATTCATAAAAATACGCATCGCATCATCATGACTACGAATATCATCATTTTTCATCACATGACGAACAATGCTCGGATCAACATATGGAACCAAATGGAAATGCACTTCTCCGTATTCATCATTCATGATAACAGGCTCATATGGATATTGAAATTGCCCAATAATATGCAGCCCTTGTTTCTTCATTAAGCCGCTCCCAAAATGAATACGGTCTGGACTATCATGATTCCCAGCTATCGCAAGTACTGGCGTTTGTAATTCAATCACAATTTTTTGTAATACTTCATTTAATAAATCTACTGCTTCTGTTGGCGGAATTGCGCGGTCGTATAAATCTCCTGCAATAATCACGGCATCTGGTTTTTCCTCTTCAACAGCTTGTACGAATTGCTCTAAGACATAACGCTGATCTTCTGTCATATAAACACCGTGAACAAGCTTTCCTAAGTGCCAATCGGCTGTATGAAAAAATTTCATCTTTCCCTTCCTTTCTTTTTATTAGTTCACAGATTGAAGTGAAATAAGCTGATATAAAAGCGTCGTCTTCTCTTCTGTCCATTCCACTTTTTTTACAACTGCACTTCCAACAAGTTCTTGATTTGTTTTATACACTGGCAATATTTCATCAACTACAAATAAATGATATCCTTCTAAAATTAACTGAAATATATTATCTTCTATATGTAATCGTTTCTCTGTTTCGTTTACAATAATCTTTGTATGCATTTCAAATTTCATGCGAAAACACCCCTTTTTTATGTCTCTATTTTAATAGTATAGCGGGCATTACTGATTGACAAGAGAATCAGTAAGAAAGGTAGGACTTCCCTAATGAACATTCCCTCTACTTACAACATTATAACTGCAATATATCTTCAACTTCTCATTTGTAGTATGAGAAAAGTAATAAAAGAATATGAAAACTCCCGCCACTTATCTCCTTTAAATCTTGAAGTAAGAGTTTTCCATGTACCATCTTCAACAAACACCTTTAGAACTGCTTTTTTTCAATATGTTATAAGAGCCCCTTTACATCTGCGAATAGCGAGATAGATGCAAATAATGTTGCTGATGCTTTTGTTAACATTTTAATTTTTAATACGGTATGTGAAATTAAATATTTATTTAAAATAAAAATGCCGTTTACGGCACTTTTATTTTTGTAAATAATCCTTCATTACAACGTACAAAACAATAAATAATAATACTGTTGTCAAAAGCCACGAAAGAATCGCAACGTAATCATTTTGATTTAATGCAAAACTAATCGCAATTGTTAAGATAAGGACCGGGAATACAAATCGTACTTTATCTTGTATAGTATCATGCTGTGCATCTTCTTGATGAAAATAGAAAGTTAAGCCAATCATAAGAGAAGATAAAATAATGACCGATAATAACAAAGGCCCTGACATTCCGATCTCCCCTTTCTTTTCTTTCCTTTCTAAGGGCACATTAGACATTCTATACTTATAATAAATAAAACTTATAAGCGAACTTAATACATATGACATATTAGCAACAAAACAAAAAATTCAAATACAGAAAATGTATTATCCATATTTATTTAAACCTTTATTCTAAAAAATTACAAATTATATATTTAGTAAAAATCTGTTCAAAACAATATCCGTTAGAAGTTGTATATTCCTTTTTCTCTAATGAAAATCCTCTAAAAACAACTCGTCAAAATATGCCAAGTTTTCATTTCATGAATTCTCATGCTTTCCTTCTTTACATATTTTTGATTGTTTACCACTTTTTTATTTTAAAAGACATATTCTTTCAGTCTAAAACTTTAGCATAATGATACAAAAAAACACGAAACAACGCACTACTTCTCTTCTATTTTCTACAGTATACTCATTTGCTCTTCATTTTAAAACAAAAAAAGACATGCAATATGGCAGGATTCAAGAAATAAAACAAGAAAGATATACACAAGAGCTCATCTTTCATAACGATTCAGGAGATCGCTACATATTTTAATTCGTTGCTACAATTATCACCATAGATGCTCCCGCTCTGTCTTCTTATAAAATGTCTATTTGTTTAGACACTTAAACATTTTGTGTCCAATCCATCCTTGCTAATATACAGCATTTGAATTGGCACAGTTCTTGCAAAAATAAATATATGATCATAAAGGAGGATATAGATAATGGAAACCAAATTTGCAAATATAAGAAAACAAAACTTTATTACAATAGTAGAGGTGAACAATGCCCCAGCAAATGCTTTATCATCTGCATGCATAGCTGAATTACGCTCAATCTTTTCAATGCTTGCTGAGGATGACGAAACAAGGGCTATTATTCTAACAGGTGCCGGACGTTTTTTTGTAGCTGGTGCCGATATTAAAGAGTTTGTTTCTGCACTAGGAGATCAAGAGAAAGGATTAGCAATGGCAAAAGCAGGACAAGCACTTTGTGACGAAATAGAAGCCATGAAGAAGCCAGTCATTGCTGCCATAAACGGTCCTGCTCTTGGCGGTGGATTAGAGTTAGCTATGGGATGTCATTTTAGAATTACATCAGATACTGCTATTCTCGGTTTACCGGAATTAAAACTTGGATTACTCCCAACATTCGGCGGTACACAACGCCTTAGCAGAATAACAAATATGGCAACGGCTTTAGACTTAATTTTAACTAGTAAACAAATAAGCGGAAAAGAAGCAGCCAATCTCGGTCTTGTTCAATTGGTTGTTTCCCAAGAAGAATTATTACCAACTGCTCTCTTAATTGCTCAATCCTTTCTCGAAGGAAAAAGCATGACTAGTGTCACACGTGCCGTAGAATGTATTACACAAGGATATAACGAAAATATATCTGAAGGCTTGAAAAGAGAGCGCGAGAAATTCTCTGAATTATTTTTAACTGATGACGCTAAAGAAGGCATTCAAGCTTTCATCGAGAAGCGGAAACCTAACTTTATACATTCATAAAAGGAGGATATGTTATGACTGATCAAGTTCTATTTTCAACTAACGAAAATGGTGTAGCCACTATTACGTTAAATCGTCCGAAAGCACTAAACTCACTTTCTTATGAAATGATAGGACCGATTACACAAAAGTTAAAAGATTGGGAAGCTGATGATCAAATTCATCTTGTCATTATAAAAGGCGCAGGTACGAAGGGACTTTGTGCTGGTGGTGACATCAAGACACTTTACGAGGCTCGTTTACATGAATCTGCCATGAAAAAAGCAGAGCAATTTTTTGAAGATGAATATAAATTAGATATGCTCGTTTATAAGTTTTCTAAACCGATTATCGCATGTTTAGATGGCTTTGTTATGGGCGGAGGCGTCGGACTAACTTCCGGAGCGAGCCATAGAATTGTAACTGAGCAGACGAAGTGGGCCATGCCAGAAATGAATATTGGCTTTTTCCCGGATGTCGGGGCTGCCTATTTCTTAAATAAATCTCCAGGGTATATAGGACGTTACTTAGCATTAACAGCTTCTGTTATTAAAGCTCCTGATGTACTATATATAAACTGTGCAGATTTTTACATGACAAACGAAAACTTAAATGCTTTTCTTAACCGTGTCGAACATATAGATTGGCCTGTAAAAGACATACATACAACATTGACACAACTGGTAAATGACTATTCTGAGCTTCCTGTTAACGAAAGTGAGCTAGCGTCATTCCAAACAGACATTAACAATCACTTTTCTTTTCACACAGTTGAAGAGATTATACATTCATTAGAAAAAGATGCTAGCCATTTTGCAGCTAAAACAAAAGAAACAATTTTATCAAAATCCCCATTCTCCTTAAAGATTACTTTAAAACAACTAATTGATGGAGAAGAAAAAACGTTAGAGGATTGCTTTAATACTGATCTTGTACTTGCTAAAAATTTTATGAAACATGAAGATTTTTTCGAAGGAGTACGTTCAGTTGTCATTGACAAGGACCAAAATCCGCAATATAAATATAAGAAATTAGAAGATGTTTCAGACGAGGTTGTGAACAGCTTTTTCAACCTTTTAAGAAGCTAATTATATCAAGTGAAGCTTATACATTTTATTTCAAATAAAAAAAGTGTCCAATACCATGGACACTTTTTTATATTCTTCTTAAAACCAGCGTTCTGTCACTACTTTTTTACGTGTATAAAATTGTACACCATCTTTTCCATTTGTACCTAAGTCACCGTAGAAAGAAGCTTTATTTCCTGCAAATGCGAAAAATGCCATTGGAGCTGGAACGTTTACGTTTACGCCAATCATCCCTGCATCGATATTATCACGGAATGTTTGTGCGTGTTTACCACTTGACGTATAAATGACTGCACCGTTTGCAAATTTTGATTGGTTTGTAAGCTTAATTCCTTCTTCTAAATCCTTTACTCTCACAATGCTTAATACTGGAGCAAAAATTTCATCTTGCCAAATTTTCATATCTTGATTCACACTATCAAAGATTGTTGCTCCAACGAAATACCCTTCCCCAACTTCTTCATTAATTTTACGGCCATCTACTAATAAAGTAGCTCCATCTGCTACACCGCTATTAATATAGCCTAGTACACGCTCTTTGTGAGATTCACGAATTAATGGACCTACATAATTTTCTTCATAGAAACCATCACCGACTTTTAATTTACGCGTTTCTGATACAAGAACATCAATGAATTCATCAGCAATTTCATCCACTACCGCTACAACAGAGCATGCCATGCAGCGCTCCCCACTGCTCGCAAATGCAGAACCAATGACACCTTGTACTGTCTTTTCAATATCGCAGTCCGGCATAACAATTGCATGGTTTTTCGCTCCTGCAAGTGCTTGTACTCGTTTTCCATATTTTGTTCCTGTTTCGTATACATAGCGTGCAACTGGCTCAGATCCAACAAATGAAACAGCTTGAATATCTTTATTTTCTAAAATGCTATTTACAACATCTTTTCCACCTTGTACTAAGTTTAAAACCCCTTTCGGGAAGCCCGCTTCATAGAATAATTCTACTAGTCTTTCTGCTAAAAGCGGCGTTCTTTCAGATGTTTTTAATACAAATGTATTACCGCAAGCGATTGCTAATGGGAACATCCATAGTGGAATCATCATCGGGAAGTTGAACGGTGTAATACCCGCAACAACTCCAATTGGGTATCTCCAAATTGAACCATCAATTCCACCTGCAATATTTGGAAGTGCTTGCCCCATCATTAAATTTGGTGTTGATGTTGCCAGCTCTACAGCTTCAATCCCTCGCTGCACTTCGCCAGTTGCATCTTTTAATGTTTTACCATTTTCTAATGTAATGATTTTTGCAAGCTCATCTTTGTTTTCTTGTAAAAGTTGTAAATATTTATATAGCTGTCTTGAGCGATTTGGAACTGGTACTTTAGACCATGTTTCATATGCTGCTTTTGCAGCTTCAACAGCACGATCCACATCTTCTTTTGGAGAAAGTGGAACATAAGCAATTATTTTCCCAGTCGCAGGATTCGGAACAGCTTCCACTTCTGTGCCAGTAGATTCTACCCATTCACCATTAATATGATTTTTCACGCGTTTAATTTCTGTTGTAATCATTGTATTCGCTCCTTTTTATTTTTTATATTTGCTAGTATTCATTGTTATTTATGACTAGAGATTAATTGTTCACTTACCTTTTGATATAAAGCAGCCATGTCTTTTTCACCATATCCCGCTTTATCAGCTTCATCATACAAATTCAAAAGCATTTCACTCACTGGTAAGTGAAGCTCACCTTCTTTTGCTAAATCAACTGCAAATCCTAAGTCTTTCTTTAGTAGATTTACAGTAAATCCTGGTTCATAGTTTTCTGGCGCAATAAAGCTTTTATAATTGCGCTCATAAATTCTACTTTGTCCATAACTCACATTTAAAATATCAAACATTTTATCTAAATCCATATTGTTTTTCTTTGCTAATGTCAGAGCTTCACTAACACCTGCTGTATAAAAACCAATTAATAAGTTATTAATCAATTTTACAGTTGTACCACTATCAATTTGCTCACTCACATGAAATATATTTGCTCCCAATACTTCCATCACTGGTAAACCTTTTTCATATACTTCTTTTGATCCACCAACCATAAAAGTTAATGTGCGGTTTTCCGCTCCAATTACTCCACCGCTAACCGGTGCAGCCAAGAAATCGACTTTTTTATCCTTCGCAGCATCTGCAAGCTTTTTATTTAGTTGCGGAGCTACTGTGCTTGTATCAATTAAAACAACATTCGAATGACTATTCTCAATTAAACCTTCTTCTCCAAAATAAACAGCTTCAACAGCTCGCGGTGACGGTAAACTTGTAAAAATCAAATCACATGTTTCTGCTAATTTTCCAATTGATAAACCGATGATTCCCCCTTCTTTCTCGAAGGAAGCTTCAGCATCTTTATTTAAATCGACTCCATATACCGTATAATTTGATTTAACTAAATTTTTAGACATCGGAAGACCCATGTTACCTAAACCGATAAAACCAATCTTTTTCATACTGCTCTCCTCCTATTTAAACAATATATTTCCCGCGATTTATAATCGTTTTTGCGATTTCTCTCTTTTTCGTAAACAAGTTCGTGTATAGAGGTACTGACAGTTGACGAATTTCATCTAGAATGGCGTTTCTAGTTTGCTCTTCTTGCACCGCTGCAGAAAGAAGAACAATTGCTGCTGATTCTACTTTTCGATATCCTTCTTCACAAAGCACATCCGTTATAAACTGTTTTGTACGTTCTTTTTCTTCACCATTTTTACTGATCGCTTTCTTTGTACGTAAAAATGCCGATTCCATTACATATACATCTTTCAACATGTCTGCTAACACGCGTGAATATTCTTGTTCTTGTTCGATTTTTAATTCAGGAGTTTGAGATAGCGTTTTCAAAGATTGCTTCAATAATTGTTTCGATAATAAAATATAACGATGATTTCGTTCTATATTTTCAAATGTGTCTTTATCTACTTGGTCCCCTAGTTGTTTCGTTTGTTTCATTAACATTTTCGCAACTGTTAAGCGGTTAATTTCATTCGTTCCTTCAAATATACGGCTAATTCTAGCATCACGATATAATCGTTCTACTTCATATTCTTGCATATAACCATAACCACCATGAATTTGTACCGCTTCATCCACAATATTTCCAAGTGTTTCTGAAGCATTCACTTTGTTGATCGCACACTCCATTGCAAACTGAGACATTTTCTGCATAATACCTTCATCACTCTCATGAATTGCTTCATCAATTACGCCTGCTGTTCGATAAGCTGCACTCTCTGCACCGTATGTAGCGATAATCATATTTGCAATTTTCTCTTGAATCATCGTGAAATCAACTAATTCTGTTTGAAACTGTTTTCGTTCTTTTCCGTATTGAACAGATAGGCCAATTGCTTGCTTTGCTGTTCCAATATTTCCGAAAGCAAGTTTCAATCTAGCAAAATTGAGAATATTAAGAGCTACGTGATGTCCCTTTCCTACTTCCCCTAGTACATTTTCAGCAGGAATGACGACATCCTCTAAAATCAGTGTCGCAGTTGAAGAACCTTTAATACCCATTTTCTTTTCTTCTAGGCCAATCGAAACGCCTTCACATGTTCTTTCGACAATAAATGCTGTCATTCCTTTATTTGTCTTTGCAAAAACAACATATACGTCAGCCATATGAGCATTTGTAATCCACTGTTTTTCACCATTTAATGTCCAAGCTGTTCCTTCTTCATTTAAGACAGCACTTGTTTTTGCACTTAATGCGTCAGATCCAGCATTAGGTTCTGTTAAAGCATAAGCTCCAATCCATTCGCCTGATGCAATTTTAGGTAAGTATTTTTCCTTCTGCTCTTTTGTTCCGTAATATATATATGGCAGCGTTCCTACTCCAGCATGAATATTAAAGGAAACACTAAAGGCTCCTGCATATCCCATCTTTTCCGCCACAAGTCCAGAAACTGCTTTCCCTAATTCAAATCCACCATACTCTTCTGGAACCTCTATACTCAACAATCCAAGTTCTCCAGCCTTTTCAAACAACCTGCGGGAAACTTGATAATTGTGCTGCTCGATATTTTCAATTTGAGGAACAATTTCCTGTTTCACAAATTGTTCTGTAGTTTTTGCGATTAAATCTTCATCATCTGAAAAATCCTCAGGTGTAAAAAAGGTTGTCTTAAGCTCCTGATTCAGCGAAAAAAATTCGTTCCATTGCAACTTTGTTTTCTCCATCTGTATCCCCCTATCATTTCGGTCTTCATTTTATTTATGTGCAAAATCTATGCCAATCTAAAAACTTGATAGAACAAGGGCAAAATGAAAAGAAAACGTAAAACTGTCTAGACAGTTTTACAATTGATATAACAATTGTTTAGATTTTGAATCTTGACAATTTATTATAAAGGGTCGCCCTAGAAATCCCTAACAATGCCGCTGCTTTTGACTTATTTCCTTTTGCTTCTTTTAAAACGCGTTCAATTAATCCTCTTTCTTCCTCTTCACGTACTACTTTCATCGCTTCTTGTTTTGCTGGTAAAGACTGAATCATAGGTACTAATTTCTTTTGCTCCATATCCCGATAATAAAATTCTTCTGGTAAATCCTTAGCCCGTATATGTGCATCATCTGATAGTGCAAATAGCCTTTCTAACACATTGATTAATTCCCTGACATTACCCGGCCAATTATAATGGAACATAAGGCGTAATACTTCTTTATCAAGTGTCTTTTCTTCGGCACCATACATTTGACATAACTTTTGTAAATGTTCTTCGACAATGAGTGGTATATCTTGTTTTCGAAAGCGAAGCGGTGGAATATGAATCGGAATAACATGAAGACGATGATATAAATCCTCCCTAAAAGTTCCTTCTCTAACCATTTGTTTTAAATCTTTATTTGTCGCTGCGATTAGCCTGAAATCAACAGGAATTGGATGTGTACCACCTATTCTTTCTATTTCCCTTTCTTGTAAAACACGCAAAATTTTTACTTGCGTTAATAGAGACATATCGCCAATCTCGTCTAAAAATAATGTTCCATGATTTGCAAGTTCAAACTTCCCTGCCTTCCCATTCTTTTTCGCACCTGTAAAAGCACCTTCTGCATAACCAAACAATTCAGATTCTAGTAAATTATCAGGAATAGCAGCACAGTTCACACTAATAAATGGACCGTCTTTTGTTATACCGGTATCATGTATAGCACGTGCAAATTGCTCTTTACCAACACCGCTTTCCCCAGTAATTAATACTGATGCTTTTGATCCAGCTGCTTTTCGAGCCATTTTTTTCGTTTCAGAAATTGTTTGGCTTTCTCCAAGAATATCTTCAAATCGAATCTGTTTCTTTTTCGGTTTAGAAAACGTTGGTTTGATTGTCCTATCCTTTTGATCAAATCGTTCTAGTATTTTATAAATATCTGAAATCCCTTCATGAATAAGCATCCCTACAGCACCTATCACTCTTCCATGCTTCCAAATCGGCATCCGGTGCACAACTAGATTCTGTCCTTGCAGACGGTGCACTTGATTTCTTTCTGGTACTCCTGTTTTTAATACAACTGGAAGCCGCGTATTCTCAATTACATTTTCAGCGTGCTGCCCAATTGCTTCTTCTTTCGTTACACCAACAAAGCGACTATACGTGTCATTAAACATTTGGATAACTCCATTTTCATCCACAATTGCAATACCTTCGTATGCAGTATCAAAACAAAGTTTAAACCACTCTATCGTTTGATGTGCACATTTGATTTCTTGAACCAAATCTTTATGAAAGGCTAATAATTCCTTATTACTGAACACTCCTTTAAGCTCTTTGTTTTCCTCACAGGTAACGTAAAGTGGAATATTCTCTAACTCGCTTAATGAAAACTCTTCCCTTACGTTATAGAAAGAATGTCTCAGTATAGTAACAATCGGTTCATCCCACTCTGAATGATCCTCTAACCACTTTACACAATCGATTAGTTTAACAACCCCAATCACATGATTATTTTCTAAAACAGGGAGTTCTGCGCTCTCTGATTCAGCTAGTAGTCGTAATGCTTCTCGAATTGTATCATCTTTCCTCAAAATGTACGGGTCCTGCTTCATCCAATTTCGAACAGATTCATATTTTGCGGCCATCATAACTGAATTTCCCTTCCTTTAGAATGTCTATACTCCTCTTTTCCTATCTGGTTAACACGCTAATGCTTTTCTACCGTGGAAAAAATATTATGATAAAATGCAACTACATAAACGAGGATTTCGTTTCTTTTTCGTCCAAAAACTTTTATCAATCTCATTCTTACTGCCCTTTAATATGAAAAAAAGCGATGATTCATTTCACATCAAGCAGGTGTTTTTGCTAAAGATGTGTATCATCGCTTTCTTATTTTATTTATTGCCCATCAGATAAGACGGTTTTTGCAATTCCCTTATCTAACTCTTCAAAATCATGGTACGAAATTGTTTCATACAATTCACTTCTTGTTTGCATATCAGAAAGCCCTTCTTTTTGCGATCCTTCCTCTTTTATGAGATGAAAAATACGCTCATAAGCTTTTGCTGCTACGCGAAGAGACGTCACTGGATATATGACCATTTGATAACCGATATTGGCAAACTCTTCAGCAGTATAATACGGTGTTTTTCCAAATTCGGTCATATTAGCAAGTAAAGGTACTGTTACTTTCTTTGTAAATAAACGAAACTCTTCTTCTGATTGCAAAGCTTCTGGGAAAATAGCATCTGCACCTGCTTCTATGTAAGCAATTGCTCTCTCAATCGACGCATCTAACCCTTCAACTGCACGAGCATCCGTACGAGCTACAACAACCATCGATGGTGCTACTTCTTTTATAACTTTAATTTTTTGTTGCATTTCTTCAATGGAAACAAGTTTTTTCCCATTGAGATGTCCACACTTTTTAGGGAGTTGCTGATCTTCAATTTGGACAGCGGCTACATTTGCTTCCACCATTTCTACAGCAGTTCTCGCTACATTTAACACTCCACCAAATCCTGTATCAATATCGACAAGAAGAGGTAAATCCGTTGCTCTAACAAGATCTCTTGCTCTTTCAGCTACTTCAGTAGATGTTACAATACCTAAATCTGGTAAACCCTTACTTGCTGTATAAGCAGCTCCCGATAAATAAAGAGCTGAAAATCCAGTATTTTTTGCAACAAGAGCAGCCATCGCATCATGTGCACCAGGAATTTGCAAAATTTCTGGTGCTTCTACTAAAGCTCGGAATCGATTGGCAAGTTCTTCTTGTGTTGACAGTTTATTCACAACCCAAGCCATTCTTATTCCCCCTATACTTAAATTAAGAAAAGATCTACAAATTCATTTACATTCATATTTTCTAATTTTTCTTCATTCAAACAAGCTTCATGAATTTTTTCTTGTTGTTTATTAGAATAATGAACAGCCATATTTGCAGAGAACTTTTGAACAACTTTTGGAATTGCTTCGTCTCTACGGAAACGGTGACCTAATGGATATTCACATTCTACGTTTTCTGTTACTGTACCATCTTTAAAATGAATTTGAACAGCGTTGGCGATTGAGCGCTTGTTCGGATCAAGGTAATCTAAACTGTATTGTTTATTTTCAACAACAACCATCTTATTTCGTAATTCATCTACGCGAGGGTCAGAAGCTACTTCATCCTCATAATCATCTGCAACAATGTCACCTTTTAATAAACCGATTGCAGTAATGTATTGCAAGCAATGATCGCGGTCAGCTGGGTTATTTAATGGACCCTCTTTATCAATAATACGAACCGCTGATTCATGTGTCGTAATTGTAATACGGTCAATTTCATCTAATCGTTCTTTCACTTCTGGATGTAATTTCACTGCACATTCTGCAGCTGTTTGAGCATGGAATTCTGCTGGATATGATACTTTAAACAATACATTTTCCATTACATAAGAATCTAAAGGTCTTGCTAATTTTAGTTCTTGCTTGTTAAACAATACATCTTGGAAGCCCCATCCTGGTGCAGATAATGCTGTTGGGTAACCCATTTCACCTTTTAATGCAGTAAGTGCAAGATGAACACCACGGCTTGTTGCATCCCCAGCTGCCCATGACTTACGTGAACCTGTATTTGGAGCATGACGATATGTACGAAGACTAGAGTTATCAATCCATGCATGAGACAATGCGTTAAAGATTTCTTCACGCGTGCCACCAAGCATTTTAGTAACAACTGCTGTCGTCGCTACTTTTACGTATAACACATGGTCAAGACCAACACGGTTTAAACTATTTTCTAATGCAAGTACACCTTGAATTTCATGTGCTTTAATCATCATTTCAAGTACATCTCTTACTTTTAATGGTTCTTTTCCTTCCGAAATACGAACACGGCTCACATAATCTGCAACAGCTAAAATACCACCTAAATTATCAGACGGATGTCCCCATTCTGCTGCAAGCCATGTATCGTTATAATCTAACCAGCGAATCATACATCCGATATTAAAAGCACCGCGTACTGGGTCAAGTACAAATGATGTTCCCGGTACACGTGTACCATTTGGTACAACTGTTCCTGGTACAACTGGTCCTAGTAATTTCGTACACTCTGGATATTGCAGTGCTAAAATTCCACATCCAAGCGTATCAAGTAACACATAGCGCGCTGTACTGAATGCTTCTGAACTTGTAATCTCATCATTTAATACATAATCCGTAATCTCTTCTAAAATTGCATCTTTTTGTTTAATTTCATTTGTTTTAATCACGCTATTCTTCCCTTTCTGTCGAAAATTCGTTATTATTAAGAATGGGTGTCGGTCAAACACCCACATGGCGGGCGGCCTTAACAACTCCCCAGTTGTTTTTATTTGCTAAGCACATGTCGCTCGCCGATATAATTTACACGTGGGCGGAACAATCGATTATTTGTATGTTGCTCAATCACATGCGCACATAAGCCTACCGTTCTTGAACTGAAAAAGATTGGTGTATACAATTGAATTGGAATACCTAACATCCAATAGACTGGAGCAGCATAATAATCTAAGTTTGGATAGATTCCTTTTTCCTTCTCCATAATCTTTTCTCCAGCTTCACACATTTCATATAATGTATAATCGCCTTTCACATCACATAACTGTTTTAATGCTTCTTTCATCATAAGCGCTCTAGGATCTATCTTTTTCATGTAGACGCGATGTCCAAATCCCATGATTTTTTCTTTGTTATACAGTTTCTTTTGCAGTAATTCTTCAAATTTCTCAACAGTACCCGCTTCTAGCAGCATGTACATTACTGCCTCATTTGCGCCTCCATGTAAATTACCTTTTAAAGAAGCAACTGCTCCGGTTAAGGCACCGTATAAATCTGATTGTGTCGACGCAATTACTCTAGCCGTAAAAGTAGAATTAGGCATCTCATGTTCACTATACAGAACAAGTGATTTATCAAATATTTTTTCTTCTAATTCAGAAGGCTTCTTGCCCGTAAGCATATGGAAGAAGTTCGCACTATAAGATAACTCTTGAATTGGTTCAATCGGTTCTTCATTATTCAAAATTCGATAACTGTTAGCTACTATATTCGGCACTTTACTTAACAATTTATAAGCACGTTTTTTATTCACATCTAATGAGCGATCATCAATTTCATTATCATAACCAGAGAGTGCTGAAATTCCCGTGCGTAACCCGTCCATCGGATGCGTTTGTTTTGGCAATGCTTTTAAAACATCAAAAACACCAGTAGGAACTTCATATTCATGCTTTAGCGTTTCTTCTAATGCCGCTTTTTCATCTGAATTAGGAAGTTTCTCCTCTAATAAAAGATGAACAATATCTAAATAACTTTTCGTTTTAGATAACTCAATCAGATCATACCCTTGAATAACGATTTCTCCTTTTTGTGTATCAAGAAAAGAAATCTTCGTCTCTGCTGCAACTACCCCATCAAGTCCTGGAAAAAAATTTTTTTCAGCTCCCATTTTATCTTCCTCCCATCCAAATAGATCTTCATTTACAATTCTGTAAGCCTTTCCAAGATCGCGCAAATATATTTCTCTTATATTCTCTTCTAGTTATTTCATCCGCTAATAAAGAATACTTATAAGCAGCGTACAAGGTTTTTTATGTTTAGATTGTTCATATCTAATAGTTTTAAAAGAGTTGATAAATTAGGAAATGTTCCAAACAAAGAATTTCTCATAAACTTGATAATCTATTACTGAATCATAACAATACAAACAACCACCGAAGAAACTCCTACAATTCGAAGAGACAATGTATTTAGCTTCGCACTTAACACCTCCCCGTGTACTCAAACAGACAAAGGATTTCATCGTTTCCAAATATATTTTCTGCTCATTGTTAGGTTTAAAGAATTCCTTTTGAAAAAGATAAAATCAACATCATATCTTCACCTGTTTTACACTTACTTTCTATTCAAATATATCAGACTTTTTTAAAAATTACAATTTGTTTTATTTTCTGACACAATAATTGCATTTGCATCTAACTTTTTGGAAATAGTGAAAAGAAGCATTTACCAGCAGAAATCATTCACCTTCCACACCATCATTTACAACTAAAAAAAGGATAGCAACACGCTATCCTTTTTACTTGTATCTTCTACTTTAACCATGAACCAACAATATACAAATGTTGATTTTTTTAGTTTTACATAAAGTTATTATCTTTTATATTAGCATTTTTGATAACAAAATTTACATTCCGTAGTATATAATTAAAAGTAAAGGATGGGAGAAAATGAGGACATATACTTTTACTTTACTAATAATAATTTTATTTTGCTTAACTTCATGTAGTCCGCTTAGCAATAATAAGGAATACTCTGATGTAAAGACAATGAAGATAAATAATAGAGAAGTACCATTTAATCAAAAAATTATCAATATTATCAACCAGAGAGAGACTGATAACGTGAAATATGCTATGGTTGGGAATATTGAACCCAATTATACCATTCATGTCAAAAATGACACATATAAAATTTTTGACCTAGATAACGAAATTGTACTTGTAATAGCTAAAATAAAAGAGAAAGACAATAGGTATACTATTACAAAAAATAATTACAAGAAACTAGTAAAATTAATCAACACATAACAAGAACGGTAAATTCGTTCGCTGCTTCAGCTGAAAGCGGGACTAAATTAAGACTAATCGCTCCGGTCATAACTACTGCTAATACTTTTTTGCTCCAACCTTTCCTACGCATTATTCTTTCCTCCATAATATATTTTTAGTTTTATCGATTGGCTAAAGAATTTTTAAACCTTATTTTATATAAGTATAAAATATCTCCATATAGATATACTGCAGCTTCAAGATAGAGTTTGTTGAAAAATACGCTCAAACAGTTGGAAATACGTTAAATTGTAAAACATTTTTTAGATTGCTAAAAATATATGTTTATCTCAGGTAAAAAACAATGATTGTTATAAACGATTCAACTTTATCTTAAGGACACAGATAAAAAGATGACTTGCCATTTTTATATAGATAATCTCGATAAAACTAAAATGATTATATTCTAAAAATTCAGAATAAATAATGGTTTTGGAAAAATTTTCTTATTCCCTCATTTCACTAGTGTCTCGTAAAGTGAGACAGAAAATTTAATTTGTTTCTTTTGTGATTCAGAATCAAAAAAGTAAACACTTCAATATGCAGTTTACATCACAAGAACCAATTCCCTCCACATAACCGCCCGTAGCATTATCTGTATATTGCCATAACGAGGTAACCATACGAAATCAGCTTTCACAAGATGATTTTCAAAAAAAAAAGATAGCATCACGCTATCCTTTTCACACTTTTATACTTGTAAATTCTACTTCAACCATGACCCAACAATCGGATATTGAAAAGGTCGACCTTTTATCGCACGAACGATACCGACGATTGGAGTAATTAAAGCAATTAACCCAAAAATAATTAAGAACGGAATTCCAATTAATACCCAAGAAAAAAATACTGAAATAGCAATTAATACACCTATTACAAAATGAAATATGACTGCTTGTAATGATAAACTTTTAATTTCTCGATCTGAACTAACAAGAAATATAATAAACGGAACTAATACAGGTGCAAACCAAGTACTAGCATGAATGAATATTTTCAGTCCTTTATTCTCCATTTAAAAATTGCTCCTTTTCATTCGCATTTTCTTTATTATGTAATATTTTACATTTTATTCTATAATATGTGAATGAATCTTGAGACTGATTTATATTCATTCAAAAGTTGGATAATTTACTCTGACTTTAAACCAATATTAGCTTCTATTAGCCCTCTTTTGATTACCACGAGACCAGACAATGACTGGGATAAGCAGTAATGAAAGGATACCTCCGGCAAATGAAAGTGTTGTGTAACTGGAATGAGCTACGACCATGCCAGATAGTGCTCCCCCTGATGCCCCCGCCAAAGCAATCAAGACATCAACAGATCCTTGCGTCTTTGCGCGATTGGACGGAGTAGTTGCATCCACGATGAGCGCAGTGCCGCTAATCAAGCCAAAGTTCCAACCAAGCCCAAGCAAAGCGAGCGCGATGATGAGTACTAACATAGAATCAGCAGGTGCAACAGCAGCCAAAACACCGGCAGCAAGTAGAGTGGCACCAGAAGCGATTGCCATTGCAGTACGTCCAATCTTATCTACGAGGATACCAGTCATAAGAGATGGTAGGTACATTGCACCTATATGAAAACCAATTACCAGTCCTACCTCTTTCAAACTATGTCCATGATGTCCCATATGTACAGGTGTCATTGTCATAATTGAAACCATGACAATTTGAGTTAAGACCATGATTGTGGCACCAACAACGATTCCTCGTTTTTTTATTGCTAATTTACTAGATTTCTCATCTGAAAGATTACTCCCGTCCGTTCTCTGCACATCTGCAATTGCTTTCGCAACAACGAGAGGGTCTGGGCGAAGTAGAGCTAGAAGTACCAAACCGGCAAGGATATAGGCTGCAGCTGCTAGAATGAACGGACCAGCTAGAGCAGGAACTTTAATCATTAATGCGAATCGCCCCATTGCATCAACCAAATTTGGCCCTGCGACAGCACCTAAAGTGGTTGATACCATTGCAATGCTGATTGCTGTTGCTCGCTGTGTAGAATTTGCTAGGTCTGTACCTGCATAGCGTGCTTGTAAATTTGTAGCAGTTCCGGCACCATAGATTAGTAGTGAAGCAAAAAGAAGTACAAGATTATTAGTTAATGCTGAAACCACCACTCCGATTGCGCCGATACCGCCAGTCAAAAATCCTGTCGCGAGTCCGAAACGTCGTCCAAAACGCTGAGAGAGTCGCCCTACAAGTAGCGCTGCCCCAGCAGAACCCAAAGTGAACAACGCAGCCGGAACCCCTGCAAAACTATCTGTACCTAGCATGTCTTGTGCAAGAAGTGCTCCGACGGTTACGCCCGCTGCAAGTCCTGCACCACCGAAAATTTGTGAAATGACAACTATAATCAACGTCCGTTGATATAACTGTCGTTGTTTTTTTGGAGAATCAATGTAACTTTGTAACCAAGCCGGTTGATTTTCTAAAGCTTTTGAATCATCAACTTTCTGCAGCATCACTTAGGCCCCCTTTCCTAGGAACTGACTTTGCAAATTGTATAAGCCAATTGTTAAAGTCTTCTTTCCGATAAGGTATCAATACTAACCTCTCAGTTTCAGAACACAAGCTAAATTGTCTCAAATTAATTCTCCTAACCTCACATTTTTTACACTTATTTATTGAACAGAAAATTCCAATAATAACAATTTACCATATTACTTCAATACCCACTAATATTCATTTCACTTTAATCAATTTTTCTGCTATTTTATTTCTCCTTTATATTTACAATTCTAAAAAAAACGATCCAATTTTGTTCCTTGTTTTAAATTTAAGGTTACACAGACTGCTGCACATATTCCATATACCTAGACATATTTCAAAACAGAAAGGCAGGAAAAGTGATGACTTCTTATATAAATTACACCTCTCCTTCTATCCAATTCGCTCAAGATGTAAGTAAAAGTAATTTTTTCACAAAGGATGCGCAAAATTATATAAACGTGTTAGGGATTAAACAATTAAATACATTAGATAATACTTCTTTACTAGACATTTTTTTAAGTGCGAATAATATTGTAGAGCCTCATGTACACCAAAATGCTGCTGAACTCGTTTATTGTATTTCTGGTGCAGCTGTCGTTTCCTTACTTAATCCATTTACGAATCAAATTCTTAATTTCCCAATAAAACCAGGTCAAGTTACTAATGTACCGCAAGGTTGGTGGCATTATGAAATTGCCACTGTAGACAATACACATTTATTAGCCATTTTTAATGCTCCTACTCCAGAAGTTATTTTTGGATCGGATATTTTAAGATTAACTCCATCAAACGTAATGGCTCATACTTATTGTCTTGATGAACAACAATGGAAACAAGCAGTAGCTCCTATTCAATCTACTACTGTAATTGGCCCTCCAAAAGACTGTCATCAAAGTCAACATCGAAATACAATACATCATATACCTAACCAAAATCAAACACATCCCCAACATCCATCATATTATTATCAATCACAAATCCCATATCAATATTGAGGATATTGATATGAAAAACTACCTTTAAAGCTCATTTATGATGGATGCTTTTACAAACACACCATACTTAACTGTTAGTTGTCCAATTTCTTTATAGTTTTTATAAGCACAATAATAATGTAATGAGAAAAGCTGACTCTCATGAGCCAGCTTTTCTCATTACATTTCTGAAATCCACATTCCATACCTCGGATACACTGCCTTCAACTTCGAAAATGTCTCATCGCACCATGTTTTTGAATTAAAATCACCAACTACAATGCGGTGATTTCCATCATCTAGACACTGCACCCAAACACCATATCCTGGTAATGTTTCTTTAATTTTTCTCAATACATCTGCAGTCCACTCAACAGAATTGAAATCCCCTACATAAATACGATAGGACTCTGTGCCTATAAACCATTCTAACAGCTTGTCCCCTGTTAATAGGTTCACATCAACTTTCCCAATCCCTTCAACATAACCATTATCACTGTATTGCCACAAGTCACTCGCATAATCAGGTTTTACCTGTGGTGTTCCGTCATTTGTTCCATAACGGGGTAACCATATGAAATCTGCACTCACATTTTGCAATCCGTAGGATCCGTACATATAGTGCGATACATATAACCCTACTTTCCATCCATCCTCTTTACATGTATCAATAAATGTCTGCGACGCTTCTGCTAGATTAGCAGCTCCGCAGCTTGTTAAAGTATCATTCTCAACATCTAGAACAAGAAATTTAGCATTAGGGCTTACTCGGTTCATAAAATCTTTCGCCTCTACAATAGCATCTGCCACAGATACATAGCATCCGTAAGCATAAGCTGCATGGGGAATACCTCGTGCTTCTAAATGTTCCACATGGTCTGTATATATCTCGTCTATTTTTCGGGAACCATACTGCACACGGCAGATTGCTAAATCAATGTGCTGGGCAGCTATATCCCAATTTATATTTTCATTCCATTTTGAAATATCTATGATATATCCCATGATTTATTTTCTCCTTTTACATTATTGTATTCGATAGCTTGTCTCATAATCTGTATGAACACTTAAAATAACAGCAAATCCTTCCCGCTTTATCACTATCTCAGTATATCCTGCTTCATTTTGTTCTTCTTTTTTCATCAGGACACATCATACTTTGTAAGTTGTTCCATTCAATATATTTCTCCTCCTTTCACACTACTTTTCTACTTCAATTGCAGTTCTTTATATATATAAAACGCCACGCTATAATTTGGTAAAACAATTTTGCTGTTCTATATCCCTCAATGTAATATCATATTAGAGGTGAATAATATGCAAAGTTTAAAATCTTTAAAACGGGATATAATTCTCTTTTTTCCTTTGTTTGTTTTTAATGCAGTTCTATTCATTTCAAAGATTATTATAGACAATGACTTTAGCTGGATACGTGCACTATTAACATTAGCATGCCTTTACGTTTGGGCATCTAGTGCAATAGACATTAAAAGTAAGAATTACAAGACAAAATAAAAAAGCACCCGTTATGGATGCCTTTTTTATTTCATCACTTATATATATTAAGTATTACTGTAAAACGATGATTTCCATGAGGTACAACTTGATGAATCTCAACGTATTGCGCTTCAGACTCTCGACGAGTATCCTCATTCAACTTCAATAAAGCTTTAGTCAATGTTTCTCCTTCATGAAGTTTTAGCTCATCATAACCTTGTTGTTTAATCATCCATCCCACTCCTTTCATTAATTTAATTTGCATTTCGACTAAAAGAAATATTCATCAGAACGAAAGGAAATGTTGCAAGTCATTCCGAGATGGTGGTTTTACATCTTTTAAACATCGCATTGATGTAACTATGCTTAATGAGATGTAAAACAGTATGACGAATGCGATTATTTTCACACTCGCCACACTAGAATATGTCTTAATTTGTTTTAATTAACTTCAATAATTCAAGTAAGGGAATCTTACCACCTTAATCGCGGGTTCCTACCGCCCATGCCCGTTCAATTTGTTTAAATTTAATCTCATGAATTTGATCATCTTTCATTTTTGGAAAAAGAACAGCGTATCCTGCTGCATTCCGTTCCTGTCTATTCTGCATCTGAACTCGTAGCGCTTTGTAGTTTTTCAATTCCTTTACTACTAACCTACGCATCTCTCTTTCATCGATGTCCTCGAAAAATGACATTTGTTCCATACGATACGCTTCCCCTCCTGCATAACATCTCTCCATCTGCACATAGTACAAACAGGCGACTCCGTATTTGCAGCTATTGCCACTTTTCCATTGAGAGCAGTTAGCTTTTGCTAGCTGCTCTTTTCAATGTAACTTCTTCAAATTGTAATTAGAGCTGCTAAATTAACTTTCTTTACATACATGCACTCTTTAGATCCACGTCACATAATGTAATGTAAATCCGCTGGAATATCTATAACAACAGCCCTCATAGTTTTTTTCCTCACCAAAAGGAGGAATAGATCATGGGTTTTGCTGGTTGTGGTGGCTTCGGCGGCGGCTTCGCCTTACTGATTGTGTTATTTATCTTATTAATCATAATCGGTTGTAGTTGTTTTGGAGGTGGATTTGGCTGCTGATGCTAAGAGAAGGCGCTCAATTCGAGTGTCTTTATTTATTTGTCCAGTACTTTCCCCTTACTTCACTACAAAATGAAATTTTTGTTTTAATCCCTTCGCAATTCCATGAATAAATTACAGTCGAACCCTTTCGAAGAATGAATCATATAGTGATTTAAGCAATCCCTGATAAAGTAGGTGAAAATATGCCGTCTGTTGTTGGGAACTTAGTCGTTCAAAATAGTAACGGTTCTTTTAACTTAGGAGACTTCTATAATGTATCTCCGAAAGAAAATACGAAAGCTTATAACGGATCCGGTTCATCTAACGTTGCTTTTGTTCTTAATACCTTTAACGGTATAAGCGGTACGAATACATTTGATTCAGATGTAGCTGATCAAAATCAAATTGGAACAGCCTAAAATTATTTATCCTTTTCTCTCCACTGCAAAATATTTCAAATCCCTTTTATACTACAGCTAGTTTCAGCTAATTTTAGCGAAGCGACCCCATATTTCTTTTGTAGAGCAGTTAGCTTTTGCTAGCTACTCTTTTTATTGAACTTGTACCACTTTCGTTTTCCTTCATTACGATAATCCTCAAACGGATCAAATTTTACTGACATGAATAAGTTTCCATTAAACAGCTATTATTTTTTATTATTATTTACTATAAATTGTATTCAGTTCCATACGGAATCGTTGAAAAAGATATTCCATATTGTGTAATATGCATTGGGTAATAATATTGCAATGGATAATAAGGTTGCATACTTTGTTGCATTTGTTGCGCCTGTTGCTGTGCTTGTAATGTTTGTTGAACAGCTTGAATTGTACTTTGCGCTCCACTAGACGTTACACTAGCACCATACCCAGCAGGAATTCTCATTTGGTTGTTAAGATAAGGATAAAACATTATTATTCAACTCACTTTCGTATAAGTGACTACAAAATATGTTATGAAGATTAATTTTGGAAAGTGTTAAGTAAAACGAATTATCTAATTCGTTACCTCCCTACCAAATAACGCTTTTGTTATAAAACTTAACACTCGTATCCAATAACAAGAGCTGTCGTTCCCACCCAAAGACCTTCCTTCTGCCATTGCCGCTTTAATTTCGAAACATACGAACCGCTACGGTCAAACATAATGCTAATCTCTATATCTGGAATGCCTTGCTCATTCAACTTCCGAACAAATTCCGGCGTCAATCCTGCTGGCGTATTCTTCTTTAGGCCACGTCGATTTCTCTCTCCAGAATCAAAATACCGCCCCAACTGGAGTAATTCCACGCCAGTTGGGCAAGTAGGACAAACAGTGACATTAAAACTTTCTTCAGATGATTTGTTATATACGCATCGTCTACATTTCTGCTCAATAATGTCTCCAATTTCGTATGTGAGTTTTGTACGTTCCTCTTTTGTCAGTTTCATGATGGTCACCTACAAGACAGCTTCGAGAGCCATCCCTAATGCTTGTGACTTACCTTGAAATTCAAGACGGATTGAGCACTCATTTTCCAGTTCGGTATGTGATATTTGAATCTGCTCGTGTAACTTCTTGATTTCCGCCCGCTGTTCAAAATCTGTTTCAGTGATGGCGCTAAACTCATTTTTCAAGGAATTGTAATCTTCCTCGAGATCACGGAATTGCTTCTGATAAAATTCTGTATATTCTTCTACCTGCAGACGAAGTTTTGTTTCTGCAACCAACTCTTTCTCATGTTATAAAAGAATTTCATGAACCTAAGACTTCTTCCGGAAAACGATTAATTGTTCTTCCTGAAATTACATTACATGCTCTAGAAGAACAACTTGGCCGAATTAATACGGACAAAGAACGCTATAGTAGTGGAATATAATGACTTCGATTTAATCTGTTCCACATCTAACAGGCATCCCTGCAATTTCAAAAGTTTGACACATTTGTAGAAAAAGCTTATAAAGAAAAGTGAAGTCCCTGATATTCGCTTCAATAATCTTCGGCACACTCACACAACATTCATGCTCAAACAAGGTATCCATCCGAAAATTGTAAGTGAGCGATTAGGACATAAAAGAATAGGCATCACATTGGATACCTACTCTCACGTTGTACCAGGTCTTCAAGAAAAAGCTGTAGAAGATTTTGCAAACAATCTATTTCAAAAACACTAATGTTTGCAAATACGAGTTTTGCATAAAAATACTAGCAAATTCCTCTAACATTGAAAGGAGTCAAAAACATGAAAGAAATCAAGTCTGAACAAGAGTTTCGCGATCTTATCGCAAAGGAAAATCCAGTAGTCGTTAAGTTCTTTACAACATGGTGCCCAGATTGTGTACGTATGGATAACTTTATCGATGATGTAATGGAAGAGTTCAATAAATTTGAATGGTATTCCATTAATAAAGATGAGTTCCCAAGTATCGCTGAAGAATATCAAGTAATGGGAATTCCAAGTTTATTAGTGTATCAAAACGGTGAAAAACTTGGACATTTACATAGTGCAAATGCAAAGACAGAAGAGCAAGTTACTGAGTTTTTAGAAGTATATTAAAATGGTATAAATAGCATACAAAAAGCGCTTAGGTATATCTAAGCGCTTTTTTTGTCTTTTTTATGAGCGAACTTTTTTTGCCCTCACGAAACAATGTTCTCTCTTCCTTAAAAAGCTAAAAGTACACAACAATGTTTGTATAGACCCACACGACTTTCATTTGGTACGCTTATACATAGAGAATCTTTGAAGGAAAGGTGAGTGAAAAACATGGATTCACTTTCTAACAAAGCTGCTGATAAAGGGGCAATGCTAAGCATTGCTGCATATATTTTTTTATCAACCATTAAAATTGTAATAAGCTACATAACTGTTTCTAGCGCACTACGTGCAGATGGTCTTAATAATTTAACCGATATTGGAGCATCACTAGCTGTTTTAATTGGATTAAAAATTTCTCGAAAGCCTCGCGATCTTGATCACCCATATGGTCATTCACGAGCTGAACAAATCGCTTCACTCGTCGCGTCCTTTATCATGATGACTGTCGGATTAGAAGTTATTGTGAATGCTGTTCAATACTTTTTCAAAGAGGAACAAACGACACCCAATTTACTTGCAGCTTGGGTTGCTTTATTTTGTGCCGCTGTTATGTATAGCGTATACATATATAATCGCAAAATTGCAAAGCAAACAAAAAGTAAAGCTCTAGAAGCTGCAGCGAAGGATAATTTATCTGATGTTCTCGTAAGTCTTGGGGCAGTTGTTGGTATTTTGGGGTCACAGTTTCAGATGCCTCTTCTTGATCCAATTGCAGCACTTATCGTTGGTATGATTATTTGTAAAACTGCATGGGACATCTTTAAAGAAGCATCGCATATGCTAACAGACGGTATTGACCCAGACAATATGGAAAAATACGTTGAAACAGTAAAAACAATTGCAGG
The DNA here is from genome assembly GCF_002560985.1 of Bacillus sp. AFS018417. Classification (NCBI taxonomy): domain Bacteria; kingdom Bacillati; phylum Bacillota; class Bacilli; order Caryophanales; family Bacillaceae; genus Bacillus; species Bacillus sp. AFS018417. The sequence goes on along the minus strand of NZ_NTTM01000012.1, from coordinate 71,821 downwards.
CGTCGAACACATTGTGGACATTCGAGCACGAATGTATGGAAATAAAACTTATGTTGATATTACAATTGAAGTAGATGCACACATGGATGTAAGTGAAAGTCATCGTATTACCGATGAAATTGAAGAAAAGTTGCACCACAATCACAATATTTGGTACACACACATTCATGTGGAACCAATGCAAAAAGAACCTATGCTCACATAGGTTCTTTTTGCATAAAGTGAAGCTTTCATCATTCCATCCTGCGATTGCTTACTATCTTGATACAGAAGATTTACTATCCGCTGAGTATGGGATAAATGTTTGATGAAACATGATACACAAAACAAGCCAACTTCCCCCAGCAGCCCAACCTGCTAAAATATCAGAAGGATAATGTACACCTAGATATATACGACTGATAGAAATTGAAAAAATAAGAAAACAGGAAATGAAAATAAGTAATATTTTTTGATGCAATTGTAGACGGTGTTCGGTAATCGTAATATATGCAATAAACCCAAGAAATGTAACAGCATTCATCGAATGTCCGCTCGGAAAACTGTAACCTGTCGCAGTAACAAGTTGTGATATATCAGGCCTTGGTCGTTCATACCATAGTTTTAACATATAGTTCATATAGCGCGAACCGTAAAAATTTATCATTAACAAGATTGCTGTCATATATCGTCTTCGAATCAAGAAATACATAAGCAGAATAAACAATACAGGAAAATATACCTTTTTTGATCCAATATAAGACATCCATATAAAGTAAGAAGTAAGATATTCATTACGAAAGCTTTGTATATAATTACTCACTGCATTATCAAACTGATCAATGAAAGGTGTTTGATAAGAAAAAGACAACTCGATAAAACAAATGAGCAAAACAAATAGTAACGTATATAAATGTCGATATCTCTTCATCTGCATAACCTCACTATATAGAAATGGAGGGGATGTCTTATTTTCCCCCTCCACTTCTTTTTTATGCATGCATTATCGAGAAATATAATTGTTAATTTTTTGCTGCATTGTTGGAATGTCTTCACGCTTCACTGTGAAACGTAAAACTTTTTCGTCCATCTCTAGAGCTTCAGCAAATAATCCAGCAAGGCCTCGTGCTTTTCGATCTACTTCCATCACAATTTCTAGACTATCGTACGAGCGCGGTATGATAAGCATCTCTAATTCATCGAGCTTTCCGTAATATTGTCCAGATACAGGAACAAATTCAAATTCTTGTGCAAATGGTACGTGATCACGCAAACGATATGGAAGTTCTTCACATTCCGCTTGACGAAGACGAAATCCAAGATTTTGGACTGCATCTAACACACTTTTTAACAATATATTTGGAAGTACTTGAATATAATCACGGTCACTCGGGTCAATACTGCGTTTAATATCTAGACCAGTATGCACCCAAACGGTTTTCATACCAAATGTTAACGGTACTTCAATCGGCATTGGAAAAGAAAATGGGATTTCTCGTTTTTCGTTTATTCCAATTGTAATTGGAGTTGTTAAACGAACTTTCTTTAAATCATATGTTGAACTCATTTTTTTATCATCCACTTCACGAATATATGTAGTCGATAACGTTAAATAAATACTATCAATTTCTTGTTCTACCGATCCACCAGTAATATGTACAACCCCTGTAATTTCTTCCCCAATGAGCCACTCCTCTTGTGTTAACACAGTATCAACTTTTGCACTACCAATACCAACACTTGCTAAAAACTTTTGGAACATGTATTCCCCATCCTTTCTATTATACAACGCACATCTTCTATTAGCTCTTGTACACTTTCATAATACGGCTCTTTCATTTGCAGCATCCGCATGATTACATCACAACTATTTACTGATAATGTTAATTCTTTATACCAAGGCTGCTCTTCTTTTGAAGATTCATAACTAGAATACAACAAAAACAAAACAAAATGACCTAAGGCATAAAAATCACTACGATAATGAATTTCACGCATATACGCTTGTTCACCTTCATAAGATTGAGCACGTTCATCATGTTCACCAATAAATCGAGCTAATCCAAAATCAATGATAGATATATCATCATCTCTCATTAAAATGTTAGGAATTCGTAAATCCCGATGAACGATACCTTGACTATGAAAATAGGAAACAATATGAAGCACTTTATATAAAATAAGAAAAGTTTCTTTCTCTGTATACATTTCTCCATCTCGAAAAATAAAATCCTCAAATGTTTTCCCACACATTTCCTCCATCACAAAAAATGGTTCTTTTCTCCATATAAAACTATGAAAGAAACGAGGAATTGCATGGTGCTCTAACTGCTGTAAAATGGCTTGTTCGTATGTGAACGATTCCCTTCCTGATGCATACCTCTGTTTACTTTTTCGAAGCTGTTTTAATACTTTGTTCTCACCAGACAGCATGTCAGTAACAAGATATGTAAAACCATAACTTCCCATACCAAGAGTACTCTTAATTTGGTACCGCTGTGCAACGACAGTATCAATGGACAGCGGTCGATCAAACCATGTCAATATTTTACGAAAAGTCATCAGCTACTAGAGAAAAAACTATGGCTTTTATGTTTTCTTTTATAATGGTGATGTCCATATTCATGAGATGGGCGACGCTTGTGATAATCGCTACTAGAATAAGAACGATGTCTATGATGATAATCACTACTGGAGTAAGAGCGATGCTTATGCTTATTTCCTAGTAAAGAATCAATAATTTTTTTGATCATCTCTTCACCTCTTCAAAAAATTTTCACTTTTATTATACCAAATACAACACGATATAGTTATAGCTGTTTTATAAAGTGAAACTTCCATCAGTGGGGATTTTTTTCATCCCCCACCTATCGTCTTCACTTTTCTCAGAATCTTAAGGTGAGGGTCTTACTGCCCACGAATAGCGGGATAAACATGGACAAGCCATATACGATATAAAAAACGACGAGTCTGTCCCGTCGTTACTTTCATTCATCATCTTCATCAAATATTTCATCAATCATACATTTTTCTAACAAATAATCGAACGCAATATCTGCAAGATCTTCAATTTCTTCGCGCTTTGGTACATACCCTCTCACAATTAATTGCTCATAAAAAAATTCCGCAATTTCTTCCGTATCAATCACGACTTCTATTTCCTTCATGAGCATCACCCCTTTAATTCTGTTTTATGAAAAAAAATAGAAATTATGTATAAGAATAGAAAAACATTTTTCTTTTCATACTAGATATGTAGGTTATATGCAGAGAAACTTTTGCATAGGATGTAGTACAAGCTATATAAGGGAGGAAAACGCAATGAAATATAAAGAAGAAATGACGCATGCAAAAGAAGAGTTCATACATGATGATGAATGGGTGGACAAGCTTATTTCTATATTTATTATATTTTTAACGATTGTAGGCATACCATATACAGCTTATATTCTCTTTCAATTCCTTCTCTCTTTCTAGATTATTTTTTCTCAGATAATTTGATTAAATAGTTACGTACAACTTCCATCACAATCTTATATTCTTCATCTTGAAATGTTTCATATAATGTTCTGTAATCATTAAAAATATCTAATAAACCGTCGATAATTTCTTTTCGATTCGTTTTTATACTTACTTTTTTCGAGTTATTAATAGACTTTAATTTACCTAGATCAAGCTTATTCATTCCCGCCTTATCTTGCTTTAACCTCTTTAAAATTGCATTTGCTGTTTGTGCATTCGCAATAAGCGTCAAATCTGATTCATCCGCTTCTAGCCACTCACCATCAGTAATACGTGATAATTCATAAATCGTGTCTTCCCAAGCATCATTTTTATAACGCCATACTTCCGTCCGGTATCCAACAACACGGAATACATCTTTTTCATAGCCTGTTACTTGAACAAGATCGCCAAATGTAAATTTATAGCGCAGTTCAATCCATTCTAATTCGCCATCTTTCACCTCTTGTTCTGTCACAAGCTGCAGTGTATGTTCTACGTAAAATCCATCGTGATTGTTCACTTCATATACATAAACACCATCTAGCATTTTTATATTTATGATTTTTCTACTTTTATTGGCTCGATTTTTTCTTCTTAAAACTCCTTGAAGATATCCGTATCCTTTAACTTTGAGTAAAGCTCCAGCATCTTCTTTATACCCTCTGAATCAGCAGAATATTCATTCATCTTTACCCGTATCGCTCCTTAATATAATTATAAAACATAAAAGAAAACCCGTACACACAGAATATGTACGGGTTCAACTTACTTTCTCATTATCATTTTTATCTTCACTTTTACGTTCTTGTTCATCTTCTAGTTTAATTTCTTGTGCCAATTCAAGGAGAGCTTTTGCTGCTTTACGAGCATCAAATTTTCCAATTTCTTTGTATTTAAAATTCATGATGCTTCTCACCTCTGCCGATATGATATGCGAGACATTTTGTCTGTGTTCTTTGTCCCTATCGGTTTTCTATCGAGAGAATGGGAAATGTAAATCAAGAACTAAAAAACATAAAAAATAAGCCTCTCGTAGGAAGCTTATTTGTAATCTATTGTTTAGTTTTTAAGATCACCTGATTTAATTAAGGCTTTTTCAACTTCATCATCAAAGGTGTTTCTTTAATAAATCATTTTATTTATTTTTTTTAAACTGACTAATCATTTGCACTTTTACGGCTTTTTCCTCCTATTTCATCCTTTCAACCAATATAAAATATCTTTTATTCAATTCACTAAATATTATATGACATAATTAACTTCAACTGAGTTTGAGCGGTTTCTTTAATACCGAAGACCTAATGTCTACTAGACATTGAATTCCCCCCCACCTACCGCTTCGCACTTGAGGTTGGTGTCTTCTCACTAGATATGATAAAACGGTATAAGATTTCATAAAACAGAAATAATACCGGTGTATGTAGTAATTATTAAATTAAAGGGGAGAAATGAATATGCCTACTAATAAGTGGAATAATTCCAAAAAAGAGTCAGCATCAAGAAAAAGCCAAAACATTGATGAATTGAATGATACAGAAGAGGTAAGCATGCAAGATGGAGATGGTATTTCAATTTATTGGGGCGACGAATGGAATATAGAAAAAGGTGAAGAGAAAAAGAAGAAGTAATTTTCGAGGGTTATTCGTAAAGAAGAATCCTTTTTACTTCAACAGAGTTTAGATTAATTGGTAACTTTCGGGAATTTTACCTAAAACCGCTTATAAATTGGAATAAACCGTGTATAATTAATAATGTGAGAGATAATAAATGAAGTTTTAACCAAAGGGTTCTATCAATTTCGATAGAGCCCGTTACTTATTTTGGACTATGATAAGTCTTAAAACGTCCTCAATACTCAGTGCTACACTCTCCACATTATATAATTCAACAGTGATTCTCTAAAGTTTTCTAAGAACCATTCCGCAATCTTATCAATTTATAACCACTCAATTTCTATTGTAGCTGCTTCTCTCGGTCTTGTCGTATCATAATTTGCTTCTGTATTACTACTGAACCATATCTTTTTTATAAATTTCTTCAAAAAAGTATTACATGATTCTGCTTTAAGCTCTTCTAATTTATCTAATTTTTTAATAGCATCTTGCAATCTTTCCTGTTCTTCATCCGTATTAGACAAATTCTCAATTTTAATATCAATGAGCTCCATTTGTTGCTTAACTTGTTTGATTTGTTCTTCGTTTTCTTCACGCATTTCATAAAACTCAGTTCTCGTAATCTCTCCATCCATCCGCATTTCTTTAAGATTCCGTTGACGTTTATTAAATCTATCTATTTGTTTCTCTAAAGACTCTCTTTGAATTAATAGTTTCTTTTCTATCTCTGTCGTATCAAGAGATTTCAACATTTTCAGCTCTTGTTCAAAAGCTGGTTTCATTTCTTTAACCTTTTGTAATACAAATTTCTCAATTGGATTATATTTGAATCCTCGATCCCTACATTTATTATTATCAACTTTATAGATACATGATTTTATATAATCCACATCATTTCCATCACATTGAATATATCTTTTCCTTTTACAGCAATTACAGTAAATTAAGCCTTGAAGTTTTCTTATAGATTTCGCTTTGTTAAAGAAATTACCAGTCGTATTTTCTGCCAATATCTCCTGCAATTCTAAAAATGTTTGCTTGCTTATAATCGGTTCATGAGCATTTTCAACAAATACTTCATCAACCACCCTACCGTTAACTCGTCTGCACGCTTGAACAACTCCATAATAAACGACATTTCTTCTGATTTGACTAACATGTGCTGATGTGAGAACTTTACCATTTCTGCTTCTCCATCCGAAAGTATCTAACTGTTTTGCAATTTCGTTAGCACTAACTCGTTCTAATGTCTTTTGAAAGATAAAGCGAATGATTTTAGCTTCATCTTCAACTATCTCTAATCGTTTTTCTTCATTCTTCTTGTATCCCAAAGGAATTTGATTTGACATCGTCCATTTCCCTTGTTCTGCTGCTGCTAATCGTCCTCTTCCCAAACGTTTACGAATTTGTTTATATTCAAAGTTTGCCATCATTGCTTGAAAGGAGAACAGCATTTCATTGCTTTCCTGCGACAAATCAATTGCACCTTGAGGAGTCAAAATTTTGATATCATGAAGAATGAGCATCTTTTTAATTTCTTCAGCATGAGCGTTATCACGAGAAATTCTGTCTATGTCCATTACAAGGAGAGCGTCATAATCATCTAATCTGCTTAATAGTAAATTCAATTGAGGTCTGTCAGTATTAACTCCGCTTGAAATTTCTTGATAAATGTCGTAAGTTAATTTCTGCTGTTTTGCAAGCTTCGTTAGAGCATTTCTATGGTTAGATAAAATTTCATCTATGTTTAGTTGCTCTTCGTTTCTGGATAAACGTAAATAAATCGCGGCTAATCCCATTTACTTCACCTCTTAGTCTATGTATTGGGAATGATTCCACATTATTAACCGAATAAAAATAGAAAATTAACATTTGTGACTTTACCGACTGTACCATATAACGTAATCACGACTATATCTCCTATATTATATTTGGGCTGCTTTTTTCTCATCATTTCTCTCTCTCCTTTTGAAGTCGTGATTTTAAGTATGTGACGCTAACAGTATATGCCAGCCACTACAAAAACGCTTATCACATGAGGTTGTATAATTGAATATTTTTTTATAAGGTGAAACTTCCATCAGTGGGGGTTCTCCATCCCCCACTGATGAAAAGCTCTCACCAATCGGGCTTTTACGGGTAGTTATCCTCCACCTATTATTGTTTTATAATAAAGTTTGATTAAAATGACCTCTTCCTTTATCCGTAAAAGATCAGTTTTTATTTTTTGACAAAAGGATGATGTAACATATGTAGGATTTTTAAGAATAAATAGCTCCCTCAAAAAAGAGGCATACATTTCACGAATAATAAAATCGTTTAAAACAATGGTGTTGGATTAGAATTTGAATCCATAAATTCTATTTTCCTATTTATCTGTAAAATAGTGGTATAAATAAGCAAAGTATGAATTAATTTTAGAGGTGATTATTACATGGGTTCAAAAGAAACACCAAAAGAAAAAAGAGAACGCTTAAGACAAAACGAATTAAAAAATAACCCTACAGGTTCTCTTAATGAAGGATTAAAAAGAGAAGAAAATGGTAATTTAGTTGATTTATCTGGTTGTATAGATTGGAAAGGTACAGGTTTATTAATTTTAGTGTTAGTTTTAGGATTTATTATATACAATTGCATTTTTCGTTAAAAGGGGAAGGTTCGTTAGAAGTTAGATGATTACTTAATTAAGTAGTATACCCAAAATATAATATTTAAAATTCCTAAAATTCACTTTAATTTCTTTAGGTGGGGGTCTTACTGCCCATTAATGCGGGATAAAAAAAATACACTCCGCTATTGGAGTGTACATAACACAAATTGAAAATGATTAGTGATAAAACGGCCTATGGATAGACATTTCACTCTATCGTTCTTGCATATATAATTCCCATGCACGATCAAAAATGGCCATGCTTTCTAGTGAACCGCTTAATTCCAAATATGAACTAATCTCATCATAATCCTCCGATTGTTTTGGAAAACTATGGTCCTCATACATTGTTTCCGCCAAGTCTGAGAGTTCATCTTTCAGTAAAGAAGCACGGTGCTTCATCATATAATGATAAAATGACTTTTTCAACAATATTCCCTGCCTTTCTAACTTGGCTACATTATACAAGGCCAACAAGAAAAAAACCAGCATAAAAATGCTGGTTAAAAATCAAAATAATTTCGCTTTAATAAACGTGGACGCTCCATGAGCTCTGTATAAGTGACTTGTTTTGGCAAATCTTTCGTATAAATCAAAAAGAGCTGATCTTCAATTTCTTTCACAATATCCTCTGATTGATAATGCATTCCGCAATTTTGGCATGCGATACAAGGTGTTTCTTCAATTGCAACTGTTTTTGTTCCGTCTGGTAATTCCCAGTATACAGTGTTTACACTCTCAATTGCTTCCTCACCTTCACACCACATACATCTCATACTGCATCTCCCTCAGTTTTCGTGCTCTCATCTAGTTTTGCCATTTGCGCTTGATATTTTTTATCCTTCAACTGGTCACGCTTGTCACGTTTATCTTTTAATGAAGCATGTTCTGTACTTGTTTCGTAATCTTTACGGCGATTCATACGCTGCAAGCCTTCTGGTACAAGGTTAAACTTCTTATCGCTCATCAGCCCTGCGATTCCAACATCAGAACGTTTTTCTTCGTAAGTTGGATAAATTTCTTTAAAGTATCCTTCCGCTCTGCCTGCCACATAATTCTCTGGCTCTGGATACGTTGTAATTACACCTTCAAAGTTACGAAGAACAACTTTATCAGCACTTTGTGAAATAATGTAGTTTGGCTGAACGGCAATTTTACCACCGCCGCCCGGTGCATCTACAACAAATGTTGGAACTGCATAACCAGACGTATGTCCACGTAACCCTTCAATAATTTCAAGACCTTTGGAAACTGGTGCGCGGAAATGACCAATTCCTTCTGATAAGTCACATTGATAAATATAGTAAGGACGCACGCGAATTTTTACTAAATCATGCATCAATTTTTTCATAATCGGTACGCTATCATTAATACCTGCTAAAATAACAGCTTGGTTACCAAGTGGCACACCTGCATTTGCAAGCATTTCACAAGCAAGTTTTGATTCTTCCGTGATCTCAATAGAAGTATTAAAGTGTGTATTTAACCAAACTGGATGATATTTCTTAAGAATATTGCAAAGATTTTCTGTAATACGCTGCGGAAACACAACAGGAGCTCTCGTTCCAATACGGATAATTTCCACATGCGGAATTGCACGTAAATTCTTTAAAATGTACTCTACAATATTATCGTTAATAAGAAGACCATCACCGCCAGAAATTAAGACGTCGCGTACTTGCGGCGTTTCGCGAATATACGCAATTGCATCGTCTAATTGCTTCTTCGGAACACCCATTCCAATTTGTCCACTAAAACGACGGCGTGTACAATAGCGACAATACATAGAACATTGGTTTGTTACTAAGAAAAGAACACGGTCTGGATAACGATGTGTTAATCCTGGAACTGGTGAATCTTCATCTTCATGAAGCGGATCTTCTAAATCATACTTCGTTTTATATAACTCCTCTGAAATCGGTACTGATTGCATACGAATCGGACAACGCGGATCATCTGGATTCATAAGGGATGCATAGTATGGTGTAATGTTTAATGGGATTGTTTTTGTTGAAATTTTAACACCTTCTTCTTCTTCCGGTGTTAAATTGATAACTTTCTTTAAATCATCTAATGTTTTAATTGTATTTGTTAATTGCCAAATCCAATCATTCCATTGCTCCTCTGTAACATCTTTCCATAATTCAATCTCTTTCCAATGACGATTTGGTTTATATACGTCGTGTAACATTGCAATTCCCCCTTTTTTTCAAACGCTCGCTATTTATTAAAGCAATAATCATGCCAATTATAACTATTAAATTTAAATTTCTATTTATCTCTACTAGTACAACCTTGCTATTACACGTTTCTTTACTATAAAAATATCATTTTATACAAAAACAAAATAAAAATAATTAACAGAAAAAACAGAGTTTTCTTTACTTTCTATATATGTAAGCACTCATTTATTGGTGCAAATGCACAAAAGCTGCCAATTATTCGGCAGCTTTCGCATTTTTATTTAATTTATACTGTAAAGTTTGTCTTGGAATGCCTAACAACTTTGCAGCTTGTAGAACATTTCCTTTCGTTTCTAACATTGCTTGTTCAATTAATTCTTTTTCCGTTTCATGAAGTGCCTCCCGCAGCGGTAATATCGGCTTTTTCTGCGGATGCGGCACTTGTCGAAACGAACGTGGTAAACAAGATAACGTGAGTGTTTTTCCTTCTGTAACAATGACCGCATGTTCTATCATATGCTTTAATTCACGCACATTACCTGGCCAATGATACTGAAGCAATTGCTTTTTCGCATCTTCATCTATATCGATCACATGCTTTGTATATTCCATGTTATAGGCCTTCAGAAAGTGCGGGACTAACAATAAAATATCTTCTTTTCTCTCGCGAAGCGGTGGAATAAATAAAGAAAACACATTTAATCGATAATATAAATCCGTACGAATTTTATTTTCACGAAGGCACTCATCCGGCGGCTGATTCATTGCTGTAATAACGCGTACATCAACCTTTCTTGTTTTGTTATCACCGATGCGGCGAATGACACCATCTTCCAATACCCGAAGCATTTTTGCTTGTAAATCTAAAGGCATCGAATTTAATTCATCTAAAAATAACGTACCACCATCCGCAAGCTCAAATAACCCTGCGCGTTCTATGGCACCTGTATAACTACCTTTTGTTGTTCCAAACAGTAAACTTTCAAGTAATGATTCTGGCAAAGCAGCGCAGTTTTGAGCGATAAATGGATTATTTCTTCTTTTCGAAGCTTCATGTATCGCTTGAACAAACAGCTCTTTTCCCGTTCCTGTTTCACCATAAATGAGTACGTTCGCATTAGTGGTAGCAACCTTGTGTGCAAGCTGTTTCGTCTGCAAAAAGCGCTTATCATTTGTTATAATCGTATCAAATGCTACATGCCTCTGCTGTGTTTTTTTCGCTGGTGATCGCCTCATTTTTGACTGCAAATCAGCAATACTTTCTGTCAGCTTTTGAATGGTAGAGTAATCTTTTGCAATCTCAACAGCGCCAGCAATGCGCCCTTCTATAAAAATCGGAAGCGTTGTATTTACCGTATAAACATCTTTCCCACTTTGATTTTGATATCGCTGCACTTGATGTAGGATTGGCTTTTTCATTTGCAGTACCTTTAGTAATGTACTCGTTTCTGGCGTTAACGAAGGAAACGCTTCCAATAAATACTTACCAAGTACATCTTCTACATTTGATCCGTCATGTTTTGCTGCTACTGTGTTATAAAAAATCGTAACCCCATTTTCATCTACTGCATGAATAGCTTCATCAATACTACTTAAAATCGCTTCAATCACTTCTTGTGTTGAAATCGCCAGCAACGCATTTCCCTCCTTTGCTAAAAAATCAGCAATATCGTGCCGAATTTTTAGCACCTACCGGTAAAATGAAACTCCCATCAGCAAGGGCTTTTCATCCCTAACTTATGGAAGTTGAATAAATTGATTCTTTATGAACCTTTATTTCTATTCTGTAATGTCTATTAAATACGAGATAAAGTGAAACTTCCATCGGTGGGGGTTTTTTTCATCCCCCACCGATGGTTAGTTGAACCAATCGGGCTTTTACGGGCAGTTATCCCCCACCTAGCTTCTTCGGATTCCTCACAATCTTGAGGTGGGGGTTCTACTGCCCGTTAATGCGGGATAAAGTGAAACTTCCCTCAGTAAGGGGCTTATTGTCCGTTAGTGCGAGATAAATCTTTTACCCAAACGTTCATATCCTCTAACTTATCAAAAATATAACAGTTATTCGCCAATCTGCCTGTGTACGTATATCCAAGCTGATAAAACGCTGCATTCATACCAAAAGAAAGCGACCGTGCAATTGTATACGAACAAAAAATAGATCTATCTCGCAGCTCTTCTTCTAACTTCATAAGTAAGCTTTTCATGAATCCATGCTTTCGATACTCTGGTAATGTTGCGCAATTTGTCAACTCCGCATTTCCTTCTTTTAGATTCATTTCTGCTGAAGCTGTGCTAATAATCTTCCCTTCCATTTCATACACGTAATAAATCGTATCTTCCTTCATCGTTTTCACGATATAGTCTGCTTCGTTCAAAGGTGTTGGATAAACCTCGAATACTTTTCCAAATACGTCCGCAAGCTGCTCTGCATCTTGTTCCGTCGCTTTTCGCAAAACAAACTGTGCTGGTATTTCCTTTTCGATTACTCTCTTCGCAATTACACCACTTATAATTTCATCTTCCTTCACCCACTGCACACTATTACGGCGTTCATCATCACGATATTTCACCATAAAATATGCATCATGCCCTTGGAAGTATTGCGGAATACTAGCTTCAAGCATAAAGCCAAGAGAGAGCCACGCAGGAACGTGCTCTCTTTTTCCTTTTATAATTAATTTAGTGAAAGAATGAGAGTTTGCGAGTTCTTCCACTTTACGCATTACTTGCTCAACATTTCCTTTATAATGATCAACACGAATACGCTTATTAAAATAATCTAACGAACATTCTAATGTATAGTCCTTCGTCTGCTCTGCAAATTCTTCATAATATTTCATTCGTCCACCTCGCACCAGTCTAGTAATGTACATGCAATAATCTTTGCCGCCGCAATCATTTTGTCAATTTCAATATATTCATCTGGATAATGGGCAACTTTCGTTTCACCTGGACCAAACACGATAGTTGGAATATTCGCAATTTGTGTAAATAAACCACCATCTGTTCCCCATGGCGATGCCTCAACAATCGGCTCTGTGCCTTCAATATGCACAAAATTGTCCTTCAGAGTTGTAATAAGTGGATGCTTTTCCTCTAATTCACCTGGAACCCAGCGTGCGCCAAACCACTCTACTTCTACTGGGTGCTCTATGAACCATGGATCTACTTTATTTAATTGTTCTACCCAATTTTCAAACTCTATTTTTGCACCCTCCATACTTTCATTCGGTGCAACACCGTATCTGCCTTCTAAAGTAAGGAAATCAGGAACAGAACTCGGCCAACTGCCACCTTCAATTTTTCCAATATTAATCGGAATCGGAATTGGAATTCCTTTATATAACGGATCTGTAATCCTTTCATTTCGTTTTGCTTCTAGCTTTCTCATATGCTCTACAACAAGCATACTTTTCTCAATGGCACTCACACCTTCATAGCGCGTACCACCATGAGCAGCTTTCCCTTTTACGAATAAACGAAACCACATTGAACCTTGTTGTTTCGGGAAAAATTTCATGTTTGTCGGCTCTGGGATAATTACACCATCCGCCTCGTAACCTCGTAAAATTGCCGCAAGCGTACCTGCGCCGCCGCTTTCTTCTTCTATTACACTTTGAAAATATACATCTCCTTTTAAATGAATCCCCGTTTCTACAATTGCTTCCATCGCCAGCATGAGCGCAACATTTCCGCCTTTCATATCTGTTGTGCCGCGTCCATATATACGATTCCCAATTTTTTCTCCTGCATATGGATGGTGCTCCCACTGGTTCAAATCTCCTTCAGGTACAACATCAATATGCCCATTTAAAATCATTGACTTTCCGCCGCCGCTTCCCTTTAATGTTGCCACTATATTCGGACTATCAGTAAAGTTTGTACGCGGTGAAACGAAATATGGATGATCTTTCATTTTCGTAAATGAAGGTTCCCAAATATCCAAATCTAAACCAAGTTCACGCAATTTTTCAATCACAACTGCCTGCGCGCCGCTTTCATCCCCGCTCGTACTTTTCTCTTGAATTAAACGTTTTAATAATTTCACACTCATATTTTCATGAGTTTCAATATATTCACACACTTGTTTTTTATATTGCTCCAATTATTACATCCCCTTTCATTCAATTACTAGTAAAGATGGACTCACATGAAAAGCAGCTTCTGTGCATTTTTTTACATCTTCTACTGTGTATGGACTCATCAATTCTTGCAGCACTAAACCTTCTGGCGTTACTTCCATTACTGCCATGTCTGTAATAATTACATCCACACATCGTTTTGACGTAAGCGGAAGTGTACACTCTGAAACAATTTTCGCATTCCCATATTTATCAACGTGATTCATCACAACGACAACACGCTTTGCCTTTTGTGCTAAATCCATCGCCCCGCCAATACCTGGTACACGCTTACCTGGTACAATCCAGTTTGCTAAATCTCCGTTTTCACTTACTTGCAATGACCCGAGAATTGTAATATCAAGCAACCCTTTTCGAATCATCCCAAATGCCATGCTGCTGTCAAAATAACTAGCCCCGTCAATAATCGACGTTGGCAATCCAGCCGCATTACATAAATTTTCATCCTCTTCGCCCTTTACTGGTGTCGGCCCCATACCAACAATGCCATTTTCCGCATGAAACATAACATGCATATCATCTGGCAAATGATTCGGAACAAGAGATGGGATGCCAATCCCTAAATTAACAATCATTCCGTTTTGAATTTCCTTTGCAGCGCGCTTTGCAATTTTATTGCGAACCTCTACTCCCATGCCCATTTCCAATTCACTCCTCCCGATGGAACAATATAATCAACAAATACACCAGGCGTTATAATCTCTTCTGGGTTCAGTGCCCCAAGCGGAACAATTTCTTCAGCCTCCACAATCGTAATATCCCCAGCCATTGCAACGTGTGGATTCATATTGCGTGCGCTTTTATCAAACACAAGATTACCAAAAGGATCTGCTTGTTTCGCAAACACGATGGACACTTCAGCTGTTAATGCTGTCTCAATTAAATATGTCTTCCCATTTATTTCAACAGTTCGTTTCCCTTCTTCTACAATCGTATCCATCCCAACATCAACAAGAACACCACCAAGCCCGACACCGCCAGCTCGAATTCGTTCTGCTAATGTACCTTGAGGAGAAAATTCAATATGCAGTCTTCCTTCATTTAATTGTCGTCCTGCATTTGGATTTGAACCGATATGCGACGTAATTAACGACTTTACACGCTCATTTGTCACAAGGCGGCCAATTCCCACATCAGGAAAACCAGTATCATTACCGATTAAATGTAAATCGGAAATTCCTTTATCTAAAATTGCTTGAATTAAAGAGGGAGGAGAACCAATACCTCCAAACCCTCCAAACATAAGTGTCATCTCATCATGAAAATATGGCATAACATCTTGTATTGTTTTTAATTTCCCAAATGTATTTGTAATAGTTGTCATACGATACTATGCCCTCCTTTTTGAACTATTTCCTCTACACTTTTCGCAAAAATATGAAGTAATTCGTCAAGCTCTTCATATGTAGTAGTAAGCGGCGGCGCAACTAACAATGCACTATCTTCCTTGCCTGCTTGTCCTGATACAGCTTGATATAAAAGAAGGCCATTTTTCGCCGCAACAGAAATAAGTTCAGATGCTTTTGTAAACGGTTGCAATTCTACTCCAATCATCAAACCTTTCCCGCGTACATCAGCAATAATTGTCGATTCTTGCTGCACCTTTTGCAGTCCTGCGATTAAATACTCTCCTTTTTCAGCAGCCGCTTCTGGTAAACGATGCTTCTCCGTATATTCAATCACCGCTAAAGCTGTCGCAGCGGAAAGTGGATTTGCACTCAATGTATGCCCACTCATTACAGAACGAGAACCGCGCAGAATTGGTTCCATCACGCGATCACTTACCATAGTTGCTGCCATCGGTGTATAGCCAGCTCCTAATCCTTTACCTAGCGTCATAATATCCGGCTGAACACCCCAATGTTCCATTGCAAACCACGTACCAGTACGGCCAAGTCCTGTCATGACTTCATCAGCAATAAATAAAATATCATAATGCTCACAAATATCCTTAATCACCTTATAATAATCCTTCGGTGGTACAATTGCTCCGCCAGCTGCACCGATAATCGGCTCAGCAATAAATGCCGCAATATGCTCCGCCCCAATACGTTCAATTGCTCTCTCTAACTCTGTTGCACATGCAAGTTGACATGTCGGATACACCTTTTGTACCGGACAGCGGAAACAATACGGTGCTGGCAATGTCGGATAATCTTCCAAAATGGAAACAAAGCGTTGCCTACGCAGCGGATGTCCAGACAATGATAATGCTCCCATCGTAATTCCGTGATAACTCATCCAGCGTGACAAAATTTTATTTTTCCCTTGAATACCGCGCTCTTGAAAATGTTGAATCGCAATCTTCATTGCCGTTTCATTTGCCTCTGTACCGCTATTAACGAAAAAGCTCCAATTCAAATCCCCCATATTTAAATCGCTAAGCTTCTTCGCAAGCTTCTCTGCCGGCTCACTCGTAAACTGCGAGCGATATACAAATGCAATCTCCTCTGCTTGCTGCTTAATAACTTCTGCGATCTCTTTTACGCCATGTCCGATACTTGCCGTAATTGCCCCTGACGAACCATCAAAATATTTATTACCGTTTTGATCATATAAATATACACCTTCTCCATGCGAAATCATCGGATAAGGTTGACCAACAAGTGGTTTAATTAAGTAATCGCGCATGACGCTTCCCCCGTTTCTTCGACTCATATGTAAATGTGAAAAAAATCGACTTTTCTCTCATAAAAAAAGAACTCTCTGCCTATGCAGTGAATCTATTAAAAAGTCATTATTATAGAATATAAAAATAAATGCATAAAAATTAAATAGAAAGAAATTTCAGAAACAAAAAAATGTAAGTAAACAATATTCTCTCTACATCCCCCTCCTACACAAACACAACCAACAACCAAAAAATCCCTCTTACTCCTCTCTTCTAAAATAACATTCGAAGTGAAAACATGCTGCTAATGTGTAAACTTCGACATTCCTCTAGTAAATCTCCTTCCTTCTTCTTCACTTTATATCGTATACTTTCAAATAAATTTAGACAAAATTCGATAAAGAAAATTCTTCCAGCAGACAACGATTTCTTCCTTTAATTCTTGAAATAGAAATCGGATTGCTTCTTAGGACAAAATATAAAAAACCCTATGGCAAAGAACCATAGGGTGGTATAGCAATCACATTTAATCCCCTAATTCGGGTTTTTCTTTTTCATCGCAGTAATACTGAGCCGATTAAAAAGCCCAGATTTGTGTTAATCCCCTAACCCGGGGTTTTTCTTTTTCATAGCACCTTCATTTTGCTGTAACGACTACAAAATACGATAAAGTTTCCCCACTTCTTCTTGAAATCTTTCTTTATTCAATTGCCAATATGGTGAAACAGCTTTCCCTTTTAAACTATGAATTCGTTGAAATATTTTACATTTTTTCACTTTCATTTTATTGTTGAAAATAAAGAAAAAGAGGCGATGAGAGCATGAAGTTAATTGGCATGTATAGTAGCTCCTACTAGGAATACTTTTTTAGGTGATTTAAGGTAGACGCAATGGTTGGAGTATCACTTATAAAGCCTACATATCCATCCGGCCGAATGACTACAAGTCCATCCTTTTCAAATCCATATTGCTCCTTAAGAAATTTAATATCAGCTTGATTAGTTTGTACAGCTGTCACTTGGTAAAAGTTATAAGGAATAGCTTGCTTTTTCAGGGAAAAATCCAGGTTTGCGTACAATGTTTCGTCATTAGAAAAAAGCAGGATAGTAAGTTCTTTACCACTATTTAACTCAAACAAACGATTGACTCCATCTACGTAACCATCTGGAGAACGATCTCCGGGATATATTAACTTCTTCTTTCTTAAGTTATTTGATAAAGAACGATTTTCCATGTGCCCTTCAACAATCCGACTATATCGGTAGTTAATAGCAAGTTGAGATAACATATTCACAATTCGAGATTTTACACGTTCATTAGAGGTAATTCTTGGGGCTACTATATTTCGAATCAATTGCAGTAAACGGCTTTCATTCAGAATCATTTTGGTTGCTCTTTCTGTTCCATTAACAAGGGATGACCAAATAGGTTCTCGTTCTTCTGTATAAGTATCCAGTAAAGAGGGAGAACTTTGGTGCTTCAAGACATATGTGATTTTCCAAGCTAAATTAAAAGCGTCTTGCATTCCAGTATTCATTCCTTGTGCTCCAATCGGCGAATGAATATGAGCTGCGTCACCAGCTAAAAAGATTCGACCAACACTTCCGTTCTTAACTTTTCGTTGATTGACTCTAAATGTAGATTGCCAAGTTGGACTATGGACGGTGGTGTTCTTCGGACCGACTTCATTAATAATCTGTTGAATTTGATCTAAACGGATGTCTGCCTTCTGATTATCAAAGTGGTCAATGGAGATCATTATCCGATGTTGCCCATTCTTCATTGGAAAATAAGCCGTAAATTTTCCGTTTTTTACAAAAGCATATAATTCATCGTGCGGCAAATCCCAGTTCACAGTCAAGTCTGCTAACGCAAAATTTTGATCAATCGTAATTCCTTCAAAGTCCATATTTAAGCCATGCCTTACTACACTATGGGCCCCATCACATCCTATTAAATATTTTGCTTTTATAATCGATTCTTCTTCCTCAGAATTTACTATAGTCGCTTTAACACTTAATTGATCTTGTTTGAAGCCTGACAATGTCGTTCTCCACTGCACCTCACCGCCAATATTGAGGAAGTGAGAGTATAGTATGTCTTCTGTAATGTTCTGAGGAATCATGAGAACAAATGGATAAGGACCTCGTAATTTTTCTCTAAAGTCTAGACGTGCTAATGAAATATTCTCAGAACAGGCGTTAAAAACATACGTAGGATGTCCGCGTTTTACAAATTCATGAGCAACTCCCATTCTTTCTAAATGCTCCAATGTCCTCGCCATAACTCCAAGGGCTTTCGTTTTTGTTGAAATTCCAGAGACTTTATCAATAACTTTACAATCCACACCAAAGCGTCGCAGCTCAGATGCAAGTGTAAGGCCTGTAGGTCCAGCTCCAACAATAAGTACATCTACTTCAGTAAGGCGTTGATTTTGATTACTCATCATGTCGTTCACTCCTTATTAACAAAAAAGATTTAGTTTTAAAGACGTTTACACCATGAAAAGAAACAATAAACAACACATTGTTTATAAAAATTATATCAATTGTCATGAAGGATTCAATAAATAGCTTATGAAACACAGAAAAATCAAAAGTGTAGGATTAAAAGACAACATATAAAAACCATCCAATTGAAATGAAATGGATGGTGGAAATTTAATATAAGTTTATGAAGAACATAGGGACTGTAAGGGGGCTTTTAATAAATAAATTTGCCATTTATTTAGCCATAAATTGAGAGGAATAAGGTAGTTCATCCTTTAAACATTGTGTTAGAAATCCAACATTCACTGTAGATGGCGTTTTTTATGAAACTTTCGATTCAAGATGAGTTCCATTTATTCGCTGAAGAACTACAACGATATCTATCTCCACATATCCTTCAACAACTCGCGCAGGAGACAGATTTTATAAAACGCAAAGGACATTCTTCTGGTAATCTCACTAAACTGCCCTTAGCACAGCTATGGCTTTATTAGGCAAACCAATATCCTGTGTTAATCCTCTATACGAGGTTTCTTCTCTTATATGGATCAGGATTTTGAAGGTAGACTAGAAAAGAAACTGTGTTAATCCTCTACACGAGGTTTCTTCTCTTACTGTTGGTTTGGAATAAAGTTTGATTAAAAATACCTCATAAATGCTTAATTTATGATAATTAAAAAGAGTCTATTTTGAAAAAATCGATTAAAATGTATTTTGCAGTTTAGAATACAGATAGAATTTTTATAAAAAAGTCTGTTCATTTTAGGATAAGTTTTTTTGAACATTACCCTCTTTAGTTTAATAAAGCATGCCTGCTTCTTTCAATGCCTTTTGATAAGTCTCATCATTTAGCTTTTTAACATCATTTCGAAACAAATTTTTTCTAACGGTATCGAATAGACCACTTGGGATGTTAGGAAATTCACTTTCCCAATTCTCTCTTTTATCCAACTGAATTAGCGATTCAATAGTAACAAGATAAATATTTGGGAATTGCTTCTTAATGTCAGAAGAATACTTCAGAAACTCTTTTAGGTATTTATCAAAATGGTGACAATCGTATTCTTCAGTACCTGTATAGAACGGGAATCCACTTTCATCTTTCCACTCAAGGAGAAGCCCCCAAAAAGCAATAAGTGAACCCGCTCTATATCTCAAGTCATTATCATTAAAGTGTTCATAATAGGTGTACAACAATTTGCCACACCAATCTAAGTCGATTATGTCACCCATTTCCTTTATTTCATTATGTAGCAAATCCAATTTCTCTTGAATGGAATCCATTAATACCCCTCCTTTCAAAACACAACTAAATATTAATTTCACAGCAATTAAATTGCATGCTTCTTTTAAACTAACATGACCTCACTTGTTTAATAAGAAACTGAACTCCCTTCTACCTACTTAGAATAAGTTATTTCGGTTCATCTTTTTTATAAACGATTGAACTTTTTTCAAAACGGTGCGACTTTCTTACAAACACATGACTTCTATTAATTTGATTCTTTTTTACAGCCATGTCATTTCGTTAAGTTGGTGAAATACTAATAAAAAAACGATCTCATTCTATCATAAGATCGTTTTTCTTCTATTATATATTACCCCACTACAACTTCTTCTCTTTTTTCTGTTTTACTCGTTAAATGTTCTATAATGTGACGAGCGATGTGAACGCCGCAAGCGCTTGCTTGTGCTAATCCGCGTGTTACGCCAGCACCGTCTCCGCCTAAGTATAAGCCGGAAATTTCAGATTCGAAATGTTCGGTTAGTTTTGGTCTTGCGGAGTAGAATTTTGCTTCTACGCCGTAAAATAATGTATGTTCAGATGCAATACCTGGTGTGACGTGATTCAATGCTTCTGTCATTTCAATTAAACTTTTCATTGTATTGTATGGCAATACAAGACCTAAGTCACCTGGTACTGCTTCTTTTAATGTCGGCTCAAGGAAACCTTCTTGAATACGCTTCGGTGTAGAACGACGACCTTTTAGAATGTCTCCGTACTTTTGTACCGTCACTCCGCCCATTGAAATACGGTTTGCTAGACGTGATACTTCATGTGCGTATTCGTTCGGTTGATCGAATGGCTCTGAAAATTGATGTGATACTAAGAGCGCAAAGTTCGTGTTATCACTGCCAAGCGCAGGATCTTTGTACGCATGACCATTCGCTGTCATAATACCGGAGTGGTTTTCAACAACAACGTGACCAGATGGATTACTACAGAATGTACGTACTCGCGTTCCGACAGATGTATTGAATACGAATTTCCCTTCATAGAGATGCTTGTTGATTTCCTCCATCACAATGTTTGAAGTTTCAACACGAACACCAATATCAACTTGGTTCGCGTTCATTTTTAAACGGCGCTTTTTCATAATTTTTGTTAACCAAGCAGATCCGTCACGTCCTGGTACAATTACTACTTTTTTCGCAGATAGCATTGTTCCGTCTTTTAAAACAATGCCGCGTACGACATGTTCATTCTCCACTTTTTCAGTTATAATGTCGTCTACTTCTATTTTAAATTTCATATCGATTTTCTCTTTTAAATATTCGAAAATACTTTTTAAAATTTCTAAATTTTGCTCTGTACCTAAGTGACGAACTTGTGCACGCAATAGTTTTAATCCAGCTGCGTAAGCGCGTTTTTCGATATCACGAACTTCATCTGTTAATGGATCTGTAATTGAAGTAGTTGCACCGTGTGCTAAGTTAATTTCATCCACATATTTGATTAAATCCATTACAGTCGATGTAGATAAATAGTCTGTCATCCAACCACCGAATTCACTTGTAATGTTAAATTTCCCATCTGAATATGCTCCTGCACCGCCAAAACCATTTGTGATTGAGCATGCTGGTAAACATCCTGCATGATCTTTCTTTCCAGCAGCAGGTGGACATTTTGTTATTTTCTTCTGAAGAATCGGACAATTACGACGATAAATATCATGTCCTTTATCAATTAACAGCACTTTTGCATCTGGCATTTTAACAATTGTTTCATAGCAAGTAAAAATTCCAGCAGGACCTGCACCTACAACAATTACATCATAGTTCGTATTCATGTATTCATTCCCCCATTGCATTCCTTAGAAAACCCTTACTAAAAGTACCATGTTCTATTTGGAATGTCAACGGATTTAACGAATTATCTACAAGATAACAACGTTAATGTTCGTAAAAAAACTATTTCCCCTATGTTTTTTGGTTAAATAAGGATTTTACAAAAGAAAGAACCGATTAATGTATAATTAATCGGTTCACCATGACGCTCTTTCTAAATAACTAGAAGCGCACGCAAGTAGCTCCAATAATAATTAGTAAAATAAATAACACAACCACGATTGCAAAGCCAGAACCACAGCCTCCAACGCCACAACCGCCGTAGCCATATCCACCGTAGCCACATCCAAAACCTGGATATCCTCCACCATAACCCCACATAATTTTTCACTCCTTACATCCATTTAAAATAGTTTACATTGACAAAATATGTAGGACAAACCTCACTTTGTATGTGTGTTTGCCTAGAAATAAAAAAAATCTCCAGCTTAGCTAGAGATTCCGTTTACTGTCATTTTTAAATATAGGATTACTGGTAAAGATAAAGTGAAACTTCCATCAGTGGGGGTTTTTTCATCCCCCACTGATGGTTAGTTGAACCAATCGGGCTTTTACGGGCAGCGCTTCGACTTTCTCTGAATCTTGAGGTGGGGTCTTACTGCCCGTTAATGCGGGATAAAAAAGATAGTGTGAAAAATGAGTTAAATTCAGTTTGTGCACCCAACTGTTGTTGATTGCTTTCATTTTCTTATAGACAAATTCCGAACATTCTTCTGACATAAATTCAGCAATGTTCAACGAAAATTGTTCAAGTACTACACTCAATCAGCTTTTCTAATGAAGAGACAAAATTAATAACAGTGGAAAAACGCAGCAATGTGCTGCGTTTTTCTTTATTAATATCGTATATGATAACAATTTACATCGCTTGACTTTTAGAAGAAAATTCACTCTTATCTTCTTGACCTGATAAACTTCCATTAATTTTCTCAGCTTCTATCATGTATTCTGTATAACTTCCACTTCTTACTCCCCAAAAATAAAAAACAAGTGCTATTGCTGTAATAAGAAGCATGTCCCAACCATATGGTATTATATTCATTCCGCCAAATTTGTAACTTCCAAGATAGGAAATCGTTACCATACATAGTAAATATACAATTAACCAAATGCTCGAACGGAACTGATTTTTAAACCCACGCCATTTATTTTTATATTGATAATAAAAATAAATCGGTAATCCAATTGCCATGATGAACAATACCTCACCTGTTAGCGGCCAGCGTGCCCAATACAAAGTGAGCGATGCAAAAACAAATCCGCACGGAGCAATAAAATTAGCTCCTTTTAAACGAAATGGACGATATAAGTGACCCGCTGTACTCCGTAATGTCATAAGTGCAATTGGTCCCATAATGTAAGAAATCAACGTGGCAACTGAAATAATCTCGGCTAAAACGCCCCATCCACGAAATAATATTAAAAAAAGAAAACATATACATAAGTTCAAAATTAAAGCTGGACGAGGAACACCATACACAGGGTGTAAAACACCTAATTTTTTAGGAAGATAACCATTCTTCTCCATTCCATAAACCATACGAGCTGTGGTTGCAGTATAAGTAGTTCCAGACCCAGATGGAGAGATAAACGCATCGGCATACAGTAAAATAACTAACCAATTCATTCCGAGTGCAATTGCCAAATCAGCAAACGGAGAATTGAAATTCAAATGATTCCACCCATTGGCAATTACCGCCGGATTTACTGCTCCGATGAAGGCAACCTGCAGTACAACATACACAACTGTAGCAATCAAAATAGATCCGATGACTGCAATTGGAATAGAGCGATTCGGCTTATTCGCTTCACCAGCCATATTGATTGGACTTTGAAATCCATTAAAAGCAAATACAATTCCAGAAGTAGCAGAAAATTAACAATAGCTTTAATACATTTTATTTAACACAAAAACAACATGTAATTATTTTTTGATAATAACAATTTATTATCTTATCTTTTCAAAATATAAAAAAACGCAGTTAAAGCATTCATAAATCATTTATTTCCAAAAACTTAATGTTTACAAATGCTAATTTTGCACAAAATATTCGTTAACTTTTACCAAAAAAATCAATTGTAACAAAACTTTTCCCTCTCTCTTCAAAGAAATAATCAGCAGTTATCAAGTACTTATGACATTTGTACATGCATATAGTTGTAATAATGATACTAGAGGAGGGAAAATAAATGAATCCATCTGAAGTAGAAAAGTATGCGCAGCAAGCTGCAATGTATGAGCAACTTGCCTGTTATTACAAATATATAAATCCACAAAAATATATGGAATTATATTTGAAACACTATAACGCTATGAAACAATTTGTACAGGCTTACGAGCAAAGCCGGATATCACTACCACATTCAAGCGAACAGTCATTACCATCTCAAGTTCGAATCTTACACGCTTCTCCTGATGCACCCACTGTTGATATTGTCATAAATGGACAAAAAGTGGTGAAAAACATTTCGTTTAAGCAGCATAGTCCATACCTTTCACTTACACAAGGACAATACCGCATTGATATCGTACCTGCCGGTGATGAAACTCCAATCTTTTCAGCTCTCGTTCCTGTAATGGGAAACCATGTATATACCCTTGCGGTAGCTGGTAATGTTGATAAACTTCAACTGTTACCTCTCATTGATAATACGCCTCTACCATATGGTCAAGCAAAAATACGATTCGTCCATTTATCTCCTGATACCCCCGAAATAGATGTAGCTTTAAAAGATGGAGAAAAACTGTTCGAAAAGGCTGCTTTTAAACAGGTAACAGATTTCTTGCAAGTAAGTCCTGGCGTAGCAGATATAGAAGTATCAGTTGCGGGAACAAAAAACGTTGTATTAACAATTCCCGAAGTGAAAATTGAGGGAAATAAAATTTATACAATTGTTGCACTTGGTTATGCAAATAAATCACCAAAGTTAGAAACAGTATTTTTAACAAATTAAAAAGTCTACACCGCTATCGCCGTGTAGACTTTTCTTTTTATCCCGCATTAACGGGCCTTCCATCAGTGGGAAATCCCCCCTCCCCCACTGATGGAAGTTTCACTTTATTCTATATCGATTTTTCAAAAGAAATATGAAATTCTGTCCATTCTTCTGTTGACTTACATGTAATAGACCCTTTATGTTTTTCTACAATTTGCTTACAAACAAATAGGCCAATTCCAGTTCCTAACTTTTTTGTCGTTACAAATGGTTCAAATATTGTTTCAATATTTTTTGGCGGAATCATCGGTCCATTATTTTTAATAAAAATATGTATTAGTTCTTCATCTTCACACACATCAATAACAATTTTCTTACTTTCTTCCATTCCTTCAAGAGCGTCAATGGAGTTCATTAAAATATTTAAAAGCACTTGCCTAACTTCACTTCGATACCCGATAAATGGTATTGGATACGGCAGATTTTTCTCAATAGAAACATTTGCATTCACTAAGCTTGGATATAAGAACTGGATAATATCATGAAATAAATCATTCAGCCAAAACCGCTCTGCTTCATTCCAAATTTCTTTTTTGGAAACAAGTAAAAATTGAGAAATTCTAAAATTTAGTTGGTCAAGCTCATGCGAAATAATATCTAAATATGGAAGATGCGGTTGATCTGATTGTAACAGTTTCACAAACCCCATAATAGAAGTTAGCGGATTGCGAAACTCATGAACGAAACTTGCTGACATTTGTCCCAAAATTGTCAATCTCTCTTTATGTGTTTCGTTAATGAATTGTTGCTTTTCTTCCAAATTTTTCGATATAATTTCTGAGTATTTCAAAACTGTATAATAGATTAGACGGTCAAAACAAGTATGTATTTTCCCCATGATTGGTTTCAATTCACGAGCACTCACATCTAATTCACACATTGCCTCAAACAATTCATTCCGTCCTACATTCGCATTATAGACAAAATCTCCAATATTTGCATCTGCCTCCGCACGCTCAATGGCGATTTTCTCGCATAACAGTCTAATATGTTCAATTTCTTTCTCTTGCATAATGAGTTCCATCATTAATGTTAATAAATTTTCTCCATTTTCAATGATTTCTTTTTTAAATGGATCATTTGCTGAAATAATAATTTTGGTTTTCCAGTTCTCTATGAATTGTTGACTATTCTTTTTTAAGTACGTACAAAACATTTTACTAATATCCTTATCGATTGGAAAAACCCCCATTCCCTCCATCTCCATACAAAAAATACCCTATATATTTTGAATATTAACACAAAAAACAAATTTCGTTAAGAGAGTAATGTCACATTTTGTTATTTCATGTTGATAAAATTTTAAAATTCAGTACGTGAAATTATTTTTTGCATCCTTTTCATTTCTTTCGTACAATAGAAATAGGAAAGGTGTGAAAAAAATGGGAAATAAAAATGTGGAAGATTATCTTCAAGAAGGCATTCATGGACAAAAACAAAACAAACCTGAAGAACGCAACATGTTTTTAAGCACATTGCGTGAGCGTGTGGAAATTGCGTTAACGATTGGGCAAGTCATGCAAACAAACGTATATACAGCAGTAAAAGAAAGCATGGGCTCTTCTCAAGGATTAACATTGTATGTGAACGGTAGCATCGCTTACCCACATTTATCTAAATACATTAAATTAGCAAATGAAAAACAAGTACCGTTTACAATTGTACAAAATAAAGATACAAACACACCAATTGGCCTTGTACTCGCGCATGATACAGCAGTTGAGAAAAAGCATATTTATGTAGAAGATGAAATTTACAAGCAAGAGATGAACTAACAAAAATGCACCTGACTAGAAGTCGGGTGCATTTTTATAAAGTGAAACTTCCATCAGTGGGCACATGCCAGCAGTTATCCCCCACCTATCCTTTAAATCTTGAAGTGGTGGTCTTACTACCCGCGAATAGCGGGATAAAATACTTTACCGTAAATAAAAAATCTCACCATATGGGCAAGGTTATGAACTTACTTGTTCTTGGAGTGAAACATGTTGTTCTGTTACTTCTACAGGCTGCGGCGCAATTTGCTTCGTCACTTCAATTTGTTTAATGTAATGACCATCTAATTCAACAATACGAAATTTATAATTTTCAATGTCGACAATATCACCTTGTTTAATTTCAAGATGTTCTGTTAAAATCCAGCCGCCAATTGTATCGACGTCTCCATCGTCAATTGAAAGCCCTAATAATGCGTTGACTTCACTAACAAGCACTTTTCCTTCTAAAATTGTTTTCGTTTCGCTAATGCGCTGAATCTCCGGCTTTTCATCCGTATCAAATTCATCCTGTATATCACCAACGATTTCTTCTAATATATCTTCAACTGTTACAAGTCCAGATGTTCCGCCGTATTCATCCACTAAAATTGCCATATGTGTGCGTTCACGCTGCATTTTCACAAACAAATCATGAATAGCAATTGATTCAATAATTTGAATAATCGGACGGGCATACTGTGCAACGGTTTCTTTATTTGTACCATCATGTTTCACAAAATCTGTAAAAATATCTTTAAAATTTACAAAACCAATAACATGATCTTTATCGCCGTCAATGATAGGATATCTTGTATACTTCTCATTTGACATCAATTTCATTGCTTCCTTAACAGATTGCCCTTTTCCTAAAATTACCATTTCTGTGCGTGGAACCATAATTTCCTTCGCAAGTCGATCATCAAATTCGAAAATCTTATTTACATATTTATATTCTGATTGATTAATTTCACCATTTTTATAACTCTCTGATACAAGCATACGTAACTCTTCTTCAGAGTGTGCTACCTCATGTTTATGCATTGGTTTTAGTCCAAACATTCTCGTAACAATACGTGCTGAACCATTTAATGTCCAAATAAATGGATACGCCAGTCGGTAGAAAAAGATAAGCGGTCTTGCAACTGCTAAACTAATCCCTTCCGCCTTTTGAATTGCCAATGTTTTTGGAGCTAACTCACCTACTACGACGTGAAAAAAAGTAATAAACATCAAAGCTAGAAAAACAGATAAGACGGATTCCACCGAGGGAGGCACTTCCAATCTTGCAAAAATCGGATCAAGCATACGTTTAACCGTCGGTTCTCCTAGCCATCCAAGGCCAAGTGCTGTCACTGTAATTCCCAACTGACACGCTGATAAATACTCGTCTAAGTTTGTAATGACTGTTTTTGCAGCAGTTGCACGTTTATTTCCTTCTGCAATTAAATAATCGATACGTGAGCTCCTAACTTTGACAATTGCAAATTCAGACGCAACGAAGAAGGCAGTTAAGGCAATTAAAACAATCACCATACTTATACTAAATATGTCCAAATACGTTTCCTTACTCACTGTGTAAGTAAGGAAGCCACCTCCTAATAGTTTTATTCTAAAGAAAGGACTTCTCTAACAATCTTACAAGTTTCTACACTAGCAATCTCCTTGTATACATTATATGCATACATAATAAAGATATTTACGTTTATGATAACGAAACTTATACTCTCCGTCAAATAAGAGAAACAACTGAAATTAGACAACTTTTGTTCATTTTCGAGATGTTTTCTTTCTTACAATTTTATTTTTGTGAAAAAGCACTTTCTTTGCCGATTTCTCACTTCTTTTGTCAAGCATGCAGGGAACGAACAAACTATCACGAAACCTTCTAACAACAAGATTTGGGAGGGATTATTGTGGAATATAAAACGCCGATGATTGCAAAAAAATTAGGTACTAGTCCAAAAGCTGTCATCCGTCTTGCACAGCAAATTGGATTAGAATTAAAAAAGAATAAATTTGGACACTATGTTTTTTACGAACAAGATTTACAACAAATGCTCGAATTTCAACGCTCTGTACCAAACCAAGAACATGAACCATCTTCCTATCATGCTGCTGAAGCAGCACCATCCAATGAAATGCAACAATTTATAACGCAATTAAAAGACATTTCCTTGCGCTTAGATCGGCTAGAAGAAAAATTACAAGAAAAAGCAGATGATGTGGTGAATTATCAATTATTACAACACCGTAATGAAATGGAAGAAATGCACGCAAGAATTGAGCAATTAGAAATGACACTTAAGCAAAAAGAATCAATTTATATGACGCCAGAAGTAGCAGCAGCAAAACAGGAAGAAAAACCGAAGCGTCATAAAATGCTTTTAAGCATTTTTGGATTTTAATATATCATAATAAAAAAGACGANNTCGTCTTTTTTATTATGATAACATAGCTTTCATATCTTCTTCTGCTGTTGTAATTAGTTTTAAGCGAAATGCCTCTTGCAACACTTGCAGTACACCTGGTGATATAAACTCCGGCGCTTTCGGACCAATACGAATATCTTGAATACCAAGGCTAAATAACCCAAGTAAAATCGCTACAGCCTTTTGCTCAAACCAAGACAGTACAATGCTGACTGGTAGCTCATTCACTTCACATTGGAACGCTTCCGCTAAAGCTACTGCAATTTTCACTGTTGAAATTGAATTATTACATTGTCCCAAATCAATAAAACGCGGTATATTCGTTTCAGGTACAACGCCATAATCTACATCATTAAAACGAAATTTCCCGCAAGATGTCGTTAAAATAACTGTTTCTGCTGGTAATGATGTTGCTAATTCACGATAATATTCTCCACCTTTTCCCGGCGCATCACAGCCAGCAATTACAAAGAAACGTTGAATCTTACCAGCTTTCACAGCATCAATAATTTCTGGTGCGAGCGATAATACCGTCTCATGATGAAATCCTGTTATTAATTGTTCTTCTGATTCCATTTGTACATCTGAAAGCTTCAATGCCGTTTCAATAAGTGGTGTAAAATCATCATTTTCAATTTTACGTACCCCTTCTAACCCTGCAACGTCATAGGAAAAGAAGCGATCTGCATATGTGCCTTTAATTGGCATAACACAATTTGTCGTTGCTAATATAGCTCCTGAAAATTTTTCGAATAAGCGACGCTGATCATACCAAGCCTTTCCGATATTCCCTTTTAAATGTGCATATTTTTTCAACTGTGGATAACCGTGTGCTGGCAGCATTTCAGAATGTGTATAAATATTGATATTTTTTCCTTCTGTTTGCTTTAATAACTCTTCTAGGGCAAATAAATTATGCCCTGTAACAACAATCGCTTTTCCATAGGCACGATTTTGTGTAATTTGTACTGGTTCCGGCACTCCAAAATGTTCAGTATGTGCCTTATCAAGTAGTTCCATCACGCGAATAGCAGCTTTTCCGACTTTCATTGCCATATCTAAATGTTCTTGTTCATTAAAGTTTGAATTTGTTAACGTCATGTATAACGCTTCATGTGTTACTGCATCTACAAACGGATCTGTGTACCCTAGTTGCGCTGCATGAGTGCGATATGCGGCAATTCCTTTTAAAGCAAAGACGATAATATCTTGCAAGCTTGCAATTGTTTCGTCTTTACCACAAACTCCAATCACTTTACATCCACCGGTAGGCGTTTGTTCACATTGATGACAAAACATCATTCCCATCCCCTCTCTAGCAATCTTTACAATGTAAGCGTAATACACATCGCTATTGGAAGATGTGATGATAATCACATGGAATGATGCAATTTTGTGACAATCTTCATCTTGTTAACATAATTTTTTTACTGTTCTCTTGGATTAAAACTTGTGCATGTGCATTTCCTTGAATCACATCACGAAACTCTTTTAAAGAGTACATATGAGTTAATCCTTTCATAACATGAATGCGAACCGGTACACCTTGCAGTTTATCATTAACAGCAAACGAATCATCAATTGGCTCGATTGGAAATCCTAATGAACGTAAGTACATATACATCCGCTTTGTTACAACCGCAATATACCACTCTGCTTTTACTTCTAATGCATGTATAAATAAAATCGTCGCAAGTTGTTTAAATTGTCCACGACCGCGAGATGTTTTTGCAATACTTAATTTCCCAATTTCGTACACGTTTTTTAAATCTTTTATATATTTATTTTTAGAAAACGGGTAAAAAAACTCAGAATTTGATTGCTCAGGTACTGTATAATTTATACATTCAACAGTTCCGATGTAATGATTTTCTTCTACCAATAAAAATCTTGAAGGTGTTAAATTTCGTTCTACAAACATTAAGTTTCGTTCTTCACAAAAATCTCCCCATAATTGCTCGAACCAAAAATGTTCTTCCTTTGTTTGAACACGTTGGAACATACTCCCCCGCCTTTCTCATCACCCTTTACTTTTTTGTTAGCGCTTTCACCATATATCATATAAAAAGGAAACATGCTATGCAAGAAAAACTATTTCTTTATTTATAGTTTCCATATATGAATCATCATTCCTGTATTACTTTTATATTTATATAAAAAATTTACAAAAGACATGACAATATTAAAAAAAAGGAAACATGTTACAGACCGGGAATGACATCCTCACCTCAATATTCAGAGGAAGCAAAAAATGAGTGGAGATAAGATCCCTACTAATAAAAGTTTCACTTTATTTCCTTATCTCCGCTAACCAATGCTGAAAAATATTTAATAGTTCTTTTTTCCCTGCTAGCCTCTCTTCTCCCTTTTTCGTTTTATACGGATACAATTGTAAAAACACACCACAACCTGCTTCAATTTTTTTCGCATGCATATTGCTTCCTGGATATACACATATGACTTCATAAATCGCACGGCGATGAAATAATCGTTTTCCATTCTGCTTTTCTACATATTTAATTGACCAATATTTGTACATCTGTTCGGTTGCTTTCGTATTTCCAACTGGTTGAAAAATGTTATACATCGGACTATACTTCACTTCAATAATAATAGATGATTGATATTCATAAGCAGTTTCTCCTCTTTTATAACAATCAATACGGATATCCGGCTTTTTTGTGTCTTCTCCATTATAAAAATGACTATTTTTACTAAGCGCAATAAGCGGATGTGTTTCAATTAAATCATTAAAAGCCACATGCAGCTGCAAATCTTTATTGTCTAACACAATTGTTGTTCCATCTTGTAAACCGTCTAAATAAAAATAAGATTGAATTTGCTCTGCAATTGACAGGGAATCAACAAAACCAATCTCTTGTAAAATTGCAATAACAGTAAAATACGCAAAGTACTCATAAATTAAAAATGTCGGCTTATAAACAAATAAAAACGATGGTTCTAATTCATTGCGATGCAGTGAGAACTCAAGTTGATGTAATAATTGATGATATACAGGAGGCAGCGAATGTGTTGTAAGTGTAACTTCTTCCCGAATCCCTCTCCAAAACGGCGTATATAGAAGATATGAAAAATATGTGAGTGTACTTTGCAAAATTGTATAGAGCACTTTATATTCTTGGATTTTCATTGCCATTTTGCGTAGGTCAGTGTCTTTTAACAAGTGGATGTTGCGATATTTTTGTTTATCTCGTTCGGTCACAGATCCATTTCGTTCAATCGTTTGTAAAATAGTATGCACTGCTTTTTTCTCTTCTCTCCGCGTTTGTTGTGCACTCTCTAGTTTCTGAATGGTTTCGCGTAAAAATGAATCAATTTCTAATAACTTATTATAAAATTGATTCGTTTTATATTTCACATAGCCATTTTCTTTACTATGCTTTTGCTCCCTAAAGCAGCGATTATACCATTTTGCATATGGCTTTTTCTCATGTGTAATGATGCTTTTTCTTGTTGGTTTTCTCTCTCTCATCTCCCATATATACTCTTGTTCAAAATTTGTTTTTTTCTGCACTTCATAATATAACTGCTTTACTTTTTTCATTTTTTGCGGCAGTGCACGGAGTATGCGCATATATGAATAATCTTCAATATCTGTAAACGTAACAAACGTCTTTTTATAATACCCACGATCTAAAATAATTCCACCTAGCACAGACTTTACATATTGCTGAATTAACTCTAGCTGATCATCAAAAAAGTTTTTCGGAACAATTTGAAATGCTCCATAAAATAATTCTTCTCCAACCTGCACTTCAAAATGATATACACCACAGCGCCATGGATATAAATAGTCTGTTTTACCATGCTCATACAGTAAAACAGTACGTTGTCGTTCATTAAGTTCATATTTCCATTCCATATGTTGCTTTTGCCCTTCATATACTTTATTCCAAATAAACGTAATCTTTATTGACTTTTGTGATTGTATATGTAGCCGGAGCGGTTTTAATTCTTGAATTTTGTACACACACGAAGAAATTGTAAATGGCGAAGTACAAAGTTTATTCAATACAATATGCTCACCCTTCTCTTCTGCCCCTACTATTATTTTCAGCACAAAAGGAAGCCTCTCCCCTGTCTCTATAATTTCTGTTTCACACGCACTCTCATTTAACATATCCGTACAGCTCCAATTCTCGCCGTTTCTGCTTCATATACATTAGAGAATGTTCAAAAGTTGATACACGATTTGCAAGTGCTGATTGCAGCAATTGTACAAGAGACATCTCTTTTTTTCCCTCTTCACGAAGCAATGCACCAATTGTCGCTTCTGTACCGCGTAACTTCGTTAAAATACGTTGTTTTATTTGCAGGTCAAATGCTTCTTCACGGCTTATTAACAAAGATCGGCCTTCATCACATGGAATATTGTTCAAATAAGATGCAATTGCTGATGCAACGCGAAAAGAAATTCCTTTTGAAGTATCGTGATGAAATAACAGTTGATGCATTTTATCTAATAACTCTAATTCTTCATCTGTAAATACATCAAGCATTGCCTTGCGATAAACCCAGTTCATTCGAAATTCTAATGCAGAAACAGAAAATGCAAACGGAAGATGTAGCATTTTTTTCTCCACCATGCTCATCTCACAAAATGGAATTTTTTGAAGTAATACAACATTTACACGATCTAATAAACGGTCAGATAGCTCCTTTGTTGTTTCATCAAAATTAACTGTACCAATAAAAATGATATTATCACCAATTTCAATTTGTGCTGGTATATCCTGTTCTTTTTCATTACAAGCTGCATACAGAGATAAAATACGATTTTTCCGATCTAACTGCAGGAGAGATAAAAAAGGAGTAAACCAATGCTCAATATACGACATATTCATTTCATCAAATACAATCATATATAATTGATTTGGGTTTTCAGCTGCTTCCAAAAGTGTTCGTACAAGTTTTGTTTCACTTTCCATGTACGTTCCATTTGAATGTAGATAGCCTAGTACATCATGAGGTTCTTGATAGGATGGTGACACCGGAATCCAAATAAAATTTTTCCCAAACGTTAATCCGAGTGCTTCCGCATAGGTTTGCACAAATTGTGATTTTCCAATACCAGGCATACCGCCTACTATTGTTAATAGATTTGTTTTTACACAAACATGAAAATTGTAAATATCGCTCTCATCAATATATAATTCTTTTTCTGCGATAATTTGCTTTACATATTGTAAAAAAGAATGTTCACGTTCATTCCATTCGTTTCCTTTCTCTTCTTTACATGTATCGATAATTTCAATTTGTTTTCCACTCTCTTTTACTTGCTTTTCTAGCTGTTCATACACTTCTGTACGAACAAAAAACAAGCTATTCTCGACATTCATCTCGGCATATTGCACCCAATCGTCTACATCAAGGTAACGAACATCCCCCCTCTGCTCCCGATATGTAATAGCACTAATCGAAGGCTTCAAAAATATATTCCCATATATCCGTCCTTCATACCATAACAACTCTGGCGTACCAAAATCATGCGGAAATTTTGGTATCAAAAATGAAACATATCCTTTTCCAAGTTTTCTTTCAAATGCTTCTCTCGCCTTTGGAGCTGATAATTTAGGAGAAGGAATCACTTTATAGGAATTTGCTATTTCTCGTTCTTCAGCACGTATTAATTCCACATATAAAGCGCCTCCTGTATAAGAAAGACGAAATAACAACAATTGTTTTTCTCTTTTTCCTTCTTTTATACTTGCAAAAAACTTTTCATTTTGTTTATTTTTATATAAACCCTCAAATATATAAGAACGTTCTCCAAAAGCAGCTTCAATTATATTTGGAATTGGTGAAAGACAAACGACAAAAAACGAGCCTTTCCTATCCTTTTGCTCTTCTACAAATTTTCCAACAAAACGCATATGCTGCAATCTTTTTACAAAGCTTGGATGAAGAGCTTTCTCCAGTTTCATCTCACTCACCTTCTTTTTTCGATGCTTTTATCATTGTATGAACAATAAAAGCAAACTAGAAACAAAAAACCTGACGCTTATCGTCAGGTTAAATGAAAGCCTTCTTTTTCTTGAGAAATTGCATTGTGAGCAATCCTCATTTTTGTTAGTACATAACGTAATGTATCTTCCGCATTCTCATCTCCGTGTATATGCATATTGGCTAAAACTTCTACAGAACACGCTAAATTCTCTACCGCTCCGCGCAGTTCGGGATGTCGATTAAAGAACGATTCTTGCACTAATAATTTTTGAACGTCTTTTGCTAACTCCGCAATTCGCACCAATTTTTCCGTCTCTTTCATAACAATCCCTCCTACACACCGTATAAACTAACTATTCTGCCAATTACTAAAAATCCCTGCTATTTCTATAAAAATGATACATAAGAAACTACGTAAACGAAACAAGTTGCTATTAAATAAATCATATTCACCAATAAAAAAGGACTTATGCTCACACTTTAGCATAAATCCTTTTTTGGATTGATATGTTTACATTCCAATCTTTCCGGTAGCTAACATATAAATAGACGCACACGCTGCAAGTAAAATGACAATCATCACATATTGTTCGCCACGAGTAAAACATCGATTCCCTTTTTCTTTTCTTGCAGCGACATACACGATAAGTCCAATACCATATACTAAAGAAACAAGTAATAGGTTTTTCAATCCAGCTGCATACACAAGCCAGAAACCATATACTGATGCCATAATAGCAAGTATCCCATCTTTCAATCTATTTCCTTCATACGCTTTTGTAATCACTAATTTCAATTGATATAGTGCTGAAAATACATATGGAAGTAAAATCGATGTCGATGCAATAAAATACATAATCTGATATGTGGATGCTGAAAATAACACAATAATAAATATTGTTTGGGCAACACAGTTTGAAATCCATAATGCCATATGTGGTGTATGATTTTTATTCGTTTTTGTAAATACCTTTGGAAACACACCGTCTTTTCCAGCCACGTGAGAAATTTCCGAAACGAGTAAAAACCAACCAATTAAAGTACCAATAAGAGAAGCAATTAATCCTATGTTAATAACAAACGCTCCCCATGAACCAACGACATGTTCTAGTACCTGTCCCATTGACGGCGTTTCAAGTGCTGCTAATTCTTCTCGTGGCATCGCCCCTAGCGATAAAACAGAAATTAAAATATAAATACTCATTACTAGCAGTAAACCAAATACAGTTGCTTTACCAACATCACGGCTACGTTTTGCTCGTCCAGATAAAACAACTGCCCCCTCTACGCCAACAAATACCCAAAGCGTAACGAGCATCGTGTTCTTCACTTGTCCAAGTACAGAAGATAATGAGACTGTACCTTTCCCCCAAAAGTCATGCGTAAATGTATCCAAACTAAACGCAGTAACCATAATGACTATAAATAATAAAATTGGAACAAGCTTACCAATTGTCGCAATAAAGTTCATAATAGAGGCTTCACGAATTCCAAGTAAAATAAGAAAATGAAGCGTCCACAATACGAATGATGCACCGATGATTGCCGGGACATTATTGCCGCCTTTAAAAATTGGGAAAAAATATGCTAATGTGTTAAATAACATCATAATTGTTGCAACGTTACCTAATATTCCAGCAATCCAATATCCCCATGCGCTGTTAAATCCAATATACTCTCCAAAGCCAGCGCGTGCATAACTATAAATACCGCCCTCAAGTTCAGGCTTTCGATATGCCAAAGATTGATATACGAGGGCAAGTGGAATCATTCCTAGTGCTGTAATACACCAACCAATTAAGGTAGCACCGCTGTTTGCTCCTACTGCTAAATCGTGCGGTAAACTAAATGCCCCTCCTCCAACCATTGTTCCTACTACAAGTGCGATTAATGGAAAAAATCCTAATTTCTTTTCTATTGGTATCACCCCGTCTGCAATTTCTTGATGCGTTCATTCCGCTCTACCAGGCATTCATATTATGAGTCATTTATATATCAAATACGTACCCTGAAAATGACGAACCGTTTCATTTTATATTCTTTCAGAAAAACATTACTTATTCTAAAAGAAAACGAGCAAAAATGGAATACTTTTTCGAAAAAAAGTATAAGTATGCACAAAAAAAGTCGTTTCTTTTTGTATAAACGACTTTTTTAAGGTTATATTTGTAAATTATGTCTATTTCAATAGTCCTTCTTTTTGTAAAAATTCATGTGCTACGTTCTCTGCTGCTTTCCCTTCTACATTCACTTCATAATTCATTTTACGCATTTCTTCATCAGTAATTTTCCCAGCAAGTTTGTTTAGTGATTTTTCAATCTCTGGATATTTCTTTAACGTTTCTTCGCGTAATAATGGTGCTCCTTGATAGGGCGGAAATAAACCTCTATCATCTTCTAGTACTTGTAGACCATATTGCTGTAATTCACTGTCTGTTGAATAAGCATCAATGACATTTACATCACCAGATTGAACCGCACTATAACGCAGCTTCGGTTCCATTGTTTTTAAATTTGGAAACTGTATATTATATAGCTTTTGTATTCCTTTATATCCGTCTTCTCTATCTGCAAATTCAAGTGTAAATCCAGCTTTCATTTGAGAAAAGACGTTTTTCAAATCAGAAATAGTCTTTATGTTATACTGCTCCGCTATTTGTTTTGGTACCGCTAATGCGTATGTATTGTTATATTTCATCGGTTTTAACAGCTTCATATTATATTTCTGCTCCATGCCATTTCGCGCCTGCTCATATACTTCTTGACGATCTGTACTTTTTGGCTCTTCTTTTACGAAAGTTGATAATGCTGTTCCTGTAAATTCCGGATAAATATCAATTTCTCCGGATTTTAATGCTTCGAATACAAAAGATGTTTTTCCAAAACCTGGTCTTGTTTCTACTTTTAAATCGGTATCCTGCTCAATTAATTGTTTATACATCTGAATTAAAATTTCCGGTTCTGAGCCAATCTTACCAGCAATTATGATATCTTTCTTCTGTGTACTCCAAAGAAAAGGTGCAATTGTGATTACGGCTACAGCAACTATTGTAATCACTGTTCGCCTTGGTGAAAATCTTACATGCTCGATTATGCGTAGTACTCCATCAAAGAACAATGCTAATAGTGCAGCTGGAATAGCACCTAACAAAATAAGAGCATAATCATTTCGATCAATTCCAAGCAAGATAAACTTTCCTAATCCTCCGCCTCCAATTAAAGCAGCTAATGTCGCCGTACCAACAATTAGTACCATTGCTGTCCGAATCCCTGCCATAATAAAGGGCCAGGCAAGTGGTATTTCTACTTTCCATAATCGTCTCCAACCATTCATCCCCATCGCTCTTGCTGCCTCAATTAGAGATGGATCTAGTTTGCGAATACCTGTATATGTATTTCTTAATATAGGAAGCAACGCATAAATAACAAGAGCAATTATAGCTGGAACCTTTCCGATACCAACTAATGGAATTAATAATCCAAGAAGCGCTAAGGAAGGAATGGTTTGCATCACAGCAGAAGTACCAATAACCCATTCGGCAATGCGTTCTCGTCTTGTTAACAAAATTCCAAGCGGAACCGCGATAAGAACTGCGAAAAATAAAGCAATCAACGAAATTTGCAAATGTTCCAAAAGAGCACTTAACAGTTCTTGTTTACGCTCTTGCATCGTTTGTAATAATGCTGACACTGTCTATCCCCTTTCTTTCATTTGATTTACTATGAACGATATGTTGACTTGTTAATGTACCAATATATGTACCGTTTTGTTCGATTGGTATTTCTTTTTCATGTTCTAAACGAAGTAAAGCATCTTGCAAGGTAACTTCAGTCGAAAGTGGGGTACCGCCAACTCGTTTCCCTTCTTGTGCAAATATGGATACTATATCCTCTACTTTTCTATTATCATACCAAGATGATAATCGCGGCTTCCCAATAAATTCTTCTACAAATACATTTGCGGGATTTTGTAAAATCACTTCTGGCGTATCAAGTTGGACAACTCTTCCATCTTTCATTATACAAATGCGATCACCAAGCGATAACGCTTCTTGCATATCATGTGTTACGAAGACAATTGTTTTTTGAATCTTTCTTTGCAAGGCTACTAAATCACGTTGCAGCTGCTCACGACTTAAAGGGTCAAGTGCACTAAATGGCTCATCCATTAAAACAATTTTCGGATTAGCAGCAAGTGCCCGCACAACACCAACACGCTGCTTTTGACCGCCAGATAATTCATCTGGCATACGTCCCCTATATATATTAGGATCTAAACCAACCATTTCTAACAATTCATCAACACGCTTTTGAATTTTCGATTTACTCCATTTGCGCATTTCTGGTACAACCGCAATATTTTCTGAAATTGTCATATGCGGAAATAATGCAATTTGTTGCAAGACATATCCAATATCCCATCGTAATTCATGAATGTTATAATCCCGAATGTTCTTTCCATCAATAAAAATGGCGCCTTCTGTTGTTTCGATTAATCTATTAATCATTTTCATTGTCGTTGTTTTCCCGCATCCACTCGGGCCAATCAGAACAAAAAATTCTCCTTTACGAATCTCTAACTGTAGAGAGTCTACTGCTTTCGTTCCATCATCAAATGTTTTTGAAACACGTTCAAATTGAATCACATACACAACTCCTTTTTCATTCTCTCTTCCATTCTCACGGAAATTCGAGCTATTTTCAAATGATTTGTTTTTTCAAAAATAAAAAAGAGCTCTATTTTGAGCTCTAATGATCCACTAAAATTGTTTTCATAATAGCAACATATTCACGTATATATGCCTTTTTCTTTGAACGCTTTGGCGTTGGTGCAGCAAGCGATTCCATCCTCATCCCTAAACGATTTGCAATAATTTTTGTTCGGTATAAATGATAAGTGTTACTTACTACAACCGCATGCTTCACATCATATAAATCTATAGAAAACTTTATATTTTCATATGTACTTGTAGAACGATCTTCGAGTAAAATCCGTTCATTTTCAATACCGTTTGCCATTAAATAACGGCACATACTAAGTGCTTCTGGAATATCCTCGTCGGCTCCTTGTCCACCAGATACAACTACTTTTACTTTTGGATGCATCTGTAAATAACCTAGCGCTGCATCTAATCGATATTGTAGTGATAATGATGGTTTATCTCCAAATAATTTTGCACCTAAAACTAAAACATATGGCGCTGTACGACTTACTTTTTCATTGGCAGTTTTCTTAATGCGGTATGTCATATACACAACGTATAATGGCGGCAATAACAACAGTAATAATAAAAACCATTTATTCATATAGCAGTTCTCTCCCTTTCTTTTTATTATATAAAAGAAAGGGATTATGCAGAAGTACTTTATCTTGTGGTCCGCACTTGATTTCAACAAATAGCAATGTATCACATTAAATATATATAAAGATTTATAGAGATTGAATTTAAAAGCCTGTATCTATGATTANNTAATCATAGATACAGGCTTTCTTATATATAAACCGTATTTCTTGTTGAAGAATCACACCCGTTAGTTTAAGTATAATAATTCACAATCAAACTTCTAAGTTCTTCCTATTAACTCTTACCCACATGGAACGCCATTTTTTTAGATAATCCATAATGTTCACATGATTTAAAAAACACCATCAAAATAATGGTGTTTTTTGTCCATCTGGGAGTAACAGAAAGAATTGCTTAGCAAAGTTTAGGTAGCTAATAGAAGGGAGCGGCTTAAAAATGCTAATTTTTCTCCATAACCATTTTTCAAGGGTACCCCTTAAAGATCAGATCCATCTTTCAGTAACACTCGTGTTATTCGGGACTATTTCTGACTGCGCTGCATCTCTTGCCTCTCCATATAACTGCGCATCTGTCGCATATATTCGGGTGCGTCCATCGGATTTCCAGCAATCATTTCAATGATACAGAGTCTTTCGGCACGTTCCTTTTCAGCTTGGGTTATAGCTTGATCAAGCTCTCCATAGGTCCGGACCGTAACGGTAAACGCGTTGCCTCCAAAGACTTCGGCCAGCTTAGTGTAAGACCATCGAGGAATTTGGTTGTACTTTTGATCCTCTGTTTTGGCATTCAAATATTTCTCGATCGTATAACCATCGTTGTTCAAGACAAAGATTATAGGCTTGCAGCCGTAATAGAGCATGGAACTGATCTCCTGGGCTGTTAGTTGCAAGGAGCCGTCACCTGTAAACAGCAATACCCGGCGTTCCGGCGCGGCGATAATGGCACCGAACGCCGAGGGGGTTGCGTAACCGATGGATCCCCAGCCTCCTTGCCCAATATATGTTACATTGCTCGGCAGTCTCACCTCAGCCATTCCATTGTAGAACGTTCCTGTCTCGGCAATCACAATATCGCCTTCTTTCAGCATGCGCTG
Organism: Bacillus sp. AFS018417; assembly: GCF_002560985.1. Lineage (NCBI taxonomy): Bacteria > Bacillati > Bacillota > Bacilli > Caryophanales > Bacillaceae > Bacillus > Bacillus sp. AFS018417. The sequence continues at coordinate 29,969 of NZ_NTTM01000012.1, read as the reverse complement.
AAAAAGGGGATAATAGCCGGCCGCCATTAGAGGCTCTTCAGCACTAGCTGTGACTTGATCGTAAGGGAATAACAAATTTCCCGCCAAACCTTGACCTATGTAACCCACCTTCTGCACTGCAAGCAGCATGTCGGCTGCAAAAACATTTGGATATTCCGCCTCAGCGACCTTGACCATGTCCGGTTGAATATTGATAGTCACCAGCGGGTTCAGCTTTGCGGTAAAATTCGCGGTGTTGGTGTCCGCCCATAACATCCCGACCGCAATGATACAGTCTGCATTTTCCACCGTACTTTGGACTTCAGAACTTCCGAAAGAGCCTAGGTACATTCCGATATAATTTGGATGGGTTTCGTCGAATGCCCCCTTCCCAAGCATCATCGTCACAATAGGCACGTTCATAGCGTCGGCCAGCCGCCGAACTGCTGTCTGAAGGCCAAAGCGCATTGTTTTGACATCCACCAGGATAACCGGCCTGTGAGCACGCTCTAGCAGCCGACGGACGTGATCCGCCGCAGCCTGAAGGGTTTTTAGGTTGGACGTTGGACGCGGCGGCATCGGCTCTTTCCGGGCAGTGATCGGCTTATTCACTAAATCATCTGCCACAACCAGATATACCGGCTTTTTCTTTTCCTTAGCAATGCGAATCGCAGCCGGAATTTCAATCTTGGCGTTATCCGGCGTAAGCACCGCGGTATAAACCGTAATCTGCTCATACATCTTCCGGAAGATACTAAAATTTCCATCCATTAGGGTGTGGTGCATCAGCTTATGCCCCTTTTGATCTTTCTCAGGAGGCGCACCCACAATGTGAATTATTGGCACATGCTCGCTGTTGGCTCCCGCTATCGCATTGCAGGCGCTGAGCTCCCCGACCCCGAAGGTCGTAATAAGAGCGGACATGCCTTTGATTCTTGCGTAGCCATCCGCAGCATAACCCGAGTTTAGTTCGTTCCTTCCATTTATAAACCGGATGCCGTTATACCGCTCCAGAGCATCAAGCAGTGTAAAATTATAGTCCCCTGCGACGCCGAAAATTTCGGTAATGCCCTCCATCTTCAAGCAATCGAACAAATACTGGCCAACTGTTTTTTGAGCCGTTCCGGTTGATGAGCCAGAACCGCCCTCCGCCATCATGTTGTCCATCGCTCACTCACTCCTTATCCATTTCTTGGGCTTGTTCTGTGTAATAGTACCCTTTTAATAGTTCCCTTTCATTGAACAGCTTATCCGGCATGCGGAGCGATGAGCGATCTTCTGTGCGTTATATCCTTTAACGTATTTCCAAAATTCATCCCCATCTTCAAGCACGTGACGGGCAAGAGCCCAACGATAAGGTGGAGATGAATTTCGGTTAGGCATAGCCTAACTGATTTGTAAGAACTGCCAATTGTTAATATGGTGTATACATTCCATATCTGATATCTTCACTTGCTTATAAGATTTAGTAGGATTTTGTATATATTGTCCATTGATATCTTGTACATATACCATTTCCCCTGTAAATCCTGTCACAAACCCTACTTGTCCAAATACTTTCACTTTATCCCCTAAGTAGATTCCATCTACATGCGGTGTGTTTTTATTGTTCCGTTTTGCACTTGCATTCTTTGTTTTCCTTCCTTTTCTTGCGGTTGCTTCATGCAGGGAACGTTTTTTCTTTTTGTAATTCAATATAAAAAAGATAGTAGGGATTGATAATCAATCCTTACTATCTTTACTGTTAATATTTATATGTCTTTAAATTAAATCCTCGCTATGTTTCTAATCTTAACGCTGCCCTGCATTTTGGGCATTGCGTGCTTTCTTTGAAGAAGTATGATCCTGCGTTTGATTTCCCTTATGCTTAGCAGATCCTAATGCTTTTGTTTTTCCCATATCATTTCACACCTTTTTTAGAATGTTACATCTATATGATGTGCATTAGATTCGCTACTATACAACTGTTTTATTGGTAATATGAATTCGTTCTTGCTGCTTCATTTTCACATACACAAATCCTATACACGTTGCAACAATTAATAAAATACTCAGTGCATAAAACGGAATCATAACACCAATTTGAGACACAAACGTTGTAAAGACAAGAAGAAGAATAACGCGTACACCTGTACCAACAAATCGAAATAGACTATCCACACGGCCAATTACTTCATTTGGAATTTGTTCCATCATGAGCACATTGCGTGCAACACGTGTGCCGGCATTTCCCATCGCCATAAAAATAGCAAGGCCATATAGTAAAAAAACTGATGGTTTTATAACCATTACGGTAATTGAAATTGTATATATGAACATCGTTAATACAATTGACACTTCTGTTTTTACATATTTCATAAGAATTGGAATTCCAATTCCTGCAAGCATTGCACCGATACCGTACATCATTCCTTCCGTACCATATACGGATCCACTTTCCTTTAACACATCCGAAATGTACACAGGCATTAAATAGTTTGTCATCATGACACCGATAAACGGCATATATGTCGCAAATAGAAACCAAAATAATTTCTTTCTTTTCTTCATAAAATGAACGCCTTCAAAAATTTGCTTTGTGAATGGTTGTTTTCCGCTTTCTGTACTCCGTCTTGTATAAGGAATAAATGATAATAATACAAATGCGCCTACATACGCTAACATATTGATAAATAAAATCCATTTCACAGCAACAATTGTAATCATAAAACTGGCAACCGCACCAGCAATAACTTGTGTCAGTTGTCCCTGTATTTCCATCGTTCCACTTAATGATTTATAATGCTCCGATGCAAACACTTCTTGATTAAAGGCGAAAATGTTCGGATAAAATACTAAATAATAAAATGAACCTGTTATATACAGCACAATATAATGTATTGTTTCATAAGAATGACCTGTAAATCCCCAACATACCATAATACCGACAGCAATTGCTCCAATGGCTTCATTCACTAAGAGTAGCGTTTTACGAGAAAAACGATCAATACAATGTCCAATAAACGGTGTACACAAAAACATAACAAGTGTGGATATAATCGAAATATAGCCAAACATGGTATTTCCACCTGGTGACGTTACAAGTAGCCACGAAATCGTAATCATCGTAATGCCGGAGCCAATCGCAGATAAGCTATTGGCTCCAAGAATATAGTACAACCGAGAATCGCGGTAAAGAGATGACATATTAATCAGCTCCTAATTGTTTTTTCAGTTCTGGAAAGATGCTCATGTATCCTCTCAATTCTTTTAATAAATCCGCAACAAGTGGTTTTGCCTCTTCACCCAATTCTCCGTTCTGTATGTGAAGACTATCAATGACAACTTGTTTCGGAATGACATTTGCATATACCCCTCTTGCAACAATGCGCATACTATTTAAGGCATTTATACCGCCTTTACCACCGCCTGCAACCGCAAGAAGCCCAACCGGCTTATGCATAAACTCGCTGCTTCCAAGAAAATCAAATGCATTTTTCAAAGCACCGCTCATTGCATTATGATACTCAGGTGTGCATAGTACAACTCCATCTGCTTCTTTTACAAGTTTCTTTAATTTTGCTACTGCTTGTAATTCATATTGAGAACTTTCTCCGTTATATAATGGAAGTGCTTCAATAGCTAAATCATATAATTCTCCTTTATAAGCCTCCGCAATATGCTTTGCAATGACGCGAGTTTTACCAGATTTACGTGGTGTACCGTTAATTACAACTAGTTTCATAATTATTTCTCTCCCTTGTTTGAATTTATACATTTATATTATCAGAAAATTCTCTCTCATAAACCGTAAAAAAGACGGAAAACGATTGAGAAAATAGTATGAAAAAATAAAACAGGAACTCATANNTATGAGTTCCTGTTTTATTTCAATTCATTCTTCCTATATAACACCGTTCTTTACCGCATATAGAGCCGCTTGCGTTCGATCATCTACATTTAATTTAGCAAGAACATTTGAAACATGCGTTTTTACGGTTTGTTCTGTAATATGTAGCTCTGCTGCAATTTCTTTATTACTTCTCCCTTTAGCAATTTCTCGCAGCACTTCTTTTTCCCGCTTCGTTAACATAGATAAACTATCTTGCTTTATCTCAACTGTTGCTGGGCGTCCTAATAAAGCAGGGGTTACTTTCGGATGGAAATTAGTATTTCCTTGATGAACTGCAATAATTGAAGCTACAAGTTGATCCGGTTGTACTTCTTTTAATTGATATCCATCTGCACCTGCTTCGAGTGCCGGAAGAATATAATCTTGTTCTGAAAAACTGCTTAACATAAGTATTTTAATAGATGGATCATATTGTTTCATACGCTTCGTCGCTTCGATTCCGTCCATTTTCGGCATCGATACATCCATTAATACAACATCAGGTCGTTCTTTTTGAATAAATTGCAACGCTTCTTCTCCATCTCCCACTTCACCAATAATATCAAATTCTTCTTTTGTTTTTAAAAAGAAAACAAGACCCCTTCGTACAATATGATGGTCCTCTACAAGTAATAGTTTTATTTTCAATGAATTTCCCCCTTCAAATGGGTAATTGAATCCCCAGTTTCGTTCCTTCTCCAGGTTTCGTTTGAATATGAAACTTTCCTTTCATTAACTCAATACGCTCCTGCATATTTTTCAAACCAAGCGCAGAATCTCTTACTTTTTCTTTCATAAATCCTACTCCGTCATCCTCAATCTGAAACTTCAACATATTATTTTCTATTTTTAAGTGTACAAATACTTTTTCGCAAGATGCGTGTTTTTTACAATTATGAAGCGCCTCTTGGCTAATACGCCATAGCATTTCTTCCATTTCATCGCTTATCGAAATAACTCCATCAATTCGCATGGTTACATGGATACCAAGTAAATTCCCATAATTCTGAATCGCTTCAGCAAGGCCCTTTTCTAAACCCTCAGGCCGTAATTGCCAAATTAATAATGTCATCTCTTGCAGTGCCTCTTGTGATAACTCTCCTATATACATCAACATCTCTTGTAGTTCTTTATTTTTCGTCATATCAATCGTTCCTCTAGCTGTTAACATAATTGAAAAGAGAAGTTGTTTGACAGAATCATGTAAATCACGTGCTAATCGATTTCTTTCTGCAATGACTACATATTTTCGTTCTTTCTCAACCAGTTTTATACGTTGAATTGTTGTCCCGATTTGAAAGGAAATGGCTTCTAATAAAGCTAATTCTTCTTCTGTAAAGTGCATTTTATGAGGAGAAGCAACATTTAATAATCCAAACTTTTCTTCTCCTGCTTGAAGCGGAATCGTCGCATGATGAGTAACACTCTCTGTTTCTCCCCATTTATTTTCAATCGCATCTTCTATTCGCTTACATTCAATAATATTTGTTGCTTTTTGCAAACGTCCAGCAACAAATCGATCAATACACCAACAATCTCCTTCACACATTGGTTTCTTTTCTTCCCATGTAAGTGCTGGTGGCAAATTTGTATCAACAAGCATTCGATGCGTTCCTTTTTCATCAATAAAAAAAATCCATCCTGTTTGTAAATTCATAACTTGCAATAGCGTATGTAGTACCTTTTCTAACATTTCCTGCAAATTAGTCGCTTCATTTAATAACTCGGCAATTTCTTTTAACGCTTGTAATCGATGCATTTGCTTTTCATTTTCATTCATGTTCATCACCATCTCCCATTATAACATCAAGAAAATTCTAAATACTACAAATGGAGCGGAATTTCTATCCCTAATTAATTGAATGCCAGCAACTATCTCCCGCCTATCTTCTTTGCTTTTTCATAATCTTAAGGTAAAAAATTTTACTACTCATAAATATAAGAATTAAAAAATCACATCTTTCTTTCATATAAAGGAATTAAAAGGAAATACAAGGAAGATATACAAAGGAATTGCTATCAGTGAAAACTTTTGTACGCTAAAACAATATAAGAAAGGTGAGAGGGAATTGAGCTTATTAAACAGGTTAATTAAACAAGCTAAAAATCCACAAGGCTTTGTCGGTTCAACTATGTTAGGTATCATGAATGTAGCTCATACAAACATGACAAAGTGGGCCTTAAGTAAGATTAAAATTAAAAAACGTGCAACAATACTAGATATAGGCTGCGGTGGAGGAAAGACAGTATATACTCTCTCAAAAATGAATCCAGATGGAAAAGTATATGGTATAGATTATTCCGAAAAAGCAGTAGAAAACTCTATAAAGATGAATAAAGAGGATGTAAATTTCGGGAAAGTTCTTATAAAAAAAGCAAGCGTATCTTCTATGCCTTTTTCAGATCAATTTTTTGATTTAATTACTGCATTTCAAACACATTACTTTTGGCCAAACTTAGAGAATGATGTGAAAGAAATATTTCGGGTGTTAAAACCAAATGGCTATTTTATCATTGTAGCTGAATTCTATAAAATAAATTATCATATGACACAATTTAAAACAAAAGAAGATATAGAAAAATTACTAAAAGAAACTGGATATAACAGTGTGGTATTTCATGAATATAGGGGATCAATTTGTATAGTTGCCAAAAAATAAAGAAACCGCCAGAATCCCTATTCTTCTGGCGGTTTTTTCTTCCTACTTTACTTCAGCATTTAAACAAGACTTAAAATGCTGTAATGCAAACTCGTGCCCTTGTTCATTAAATGAGGCAACTGCTTTTTCGTATACTACGATACGAAATCCTTTGTTATAAGCATCCACTGCTGTATGTAACACACAAATATCCGTACAAACACCAACAAGATGCACTTCTTGTACCCCTCTTTCTCGCAATTTGATTTCTAAGTCCGTTCCAGCAAAAACGCTGTACCTTGTTTTATCCATGTAGTATACATTTTCATCATCTTTGTATTTTTCATATACATTTTGCAATTCACCGTATAAGCCTCTTCCTTTTGTACCCGCTATATTATGCGGTGGAAATAATCTAGTCTCTGGATGATAAGAATCATTTTCTACATGTTTATCGATGGCGAACACAACATAATCCCCAGTTTCAATATGCTGCTTCGTTATTTCTACAAGCTGCTCTTCTATAACTTGCGCTGGTTTTCCGCACGTTAGGGCCCCATCTTTCGCTACGAAATCATATGTATAATCAATATTAATAAGTGCTCGTTTCATCTTTTCTCTTCCTTTCGTTTCACAGTAAACAATAGAAAACGCGTTATAACGACGCCTTATTACATATTCGACATTTGTAATGAAAATCCCTATAAAGTGAAACTTCCATCAATGTTTTTTCATCCCTCACCTATCTTCTTCGCTTTCTCCGAATCTTGCGGTGAGAGTCTTACTGCTCAAAAGTAGCGGGGTAACAACAAAAGAAACCTGCTCCTAGAGCAGATTTCTTCTTATTGTGCTGGTTTATTTTCAAACTTCGCCTGGGCAAAGTTGATTACTTTTCCATTCGGATCATTATTTTCATACTGGATTGCTGTTACGGTATGAACACCTGGTTGTAGTGTCTCTTCTTTTAATGCAATTGTCGTTTGTGTTATTTTCCTTACTTGATGCTTTTCTTCAAATTGTTTATCAACGTATACATATGTTTCTTTATCCTCTTGGAAATCCGAAAGTTCAATTTCCATTTTTTGGATAATCGTATCTTTTTTGATAAATACTACAGGCACATTCCCATTTTCTGATGTACCATCCGGAGTAATAACTTTCACTGTTCCTTCACCAACTGAAGTTACTCCTTCTGGGAATGAATATTTGATTTCTTGCTGCGCATTAACAGTTTGTTCTTGTTGTGTTTCTTCCGTCACTTTCTTGTCTTTTGTTGCTCCGCAGCCCACTAACAACATAACAGATAATCCAGTGATTATGAATTTTTTCAAAATCCATTCCCCCTGTATCTTAATGTTAATTTATTATCTAAACATAACTTTTAAATATATACATTTATTTGAAACACTTTCATAATCGAAGCATGTTATTTACACAACTAACTGTACCACACTTATCCCTCTATTATCATCATTATTTTTCCAAGAAATTTTTAGTAAATCCTTTTCAGCATTCTTTATAACCTATTAATTATATATTTCCTTCATTTCTACATGAAAAATAATCTTAGTCCTTACAACTAAGATTATTTTAACGTTTATCTCTATTAATAGGAGTCTTACTTTATTTGATAAATTTCGTAATTTCCGCTACTTCTTTTCGAGCTAACTTTTTCGGCTGATCCTTTGGATGGCCTAACGAAATAACCATATTAATTTGTTTATCAGACTCAATTTGTAAGTAGTCTCTTAGCTCGCTCTGTGCTAATAACACCGGTCCTGTCATCGGACATGTACCAAGACCACGAGCATGGGCTGCGAGCATTAAGTTTTGTGCAGCTAAACAGCTGCTTTTAATTCCTTCTTCCTCCCAAATAGACTCTGGAACAAAATCAATCGGATCAAAAATCTTTTCACGAAACTTAGACTGATATGGTGTTGCTAAACAAATAATTAAAACAGGCGCATCTGAAAAAGCGGTTGCGTATGGTCCAAAGGAACGTGTCAATAACTTCCCTGCCTTTTCCTCTCCTTTTTGTGCCGCTTCTTCCGCTCGCTTATGTAACGCGTTCCATGTCATTTCTTCTATATCTTTAATTTTGTCACGATTCATAATAACGACAAATTCCCACGTTTGCGAATTTGTATCACTCGGTGCATATCTCGCACAATCGATAATTTCTTCAATATCCTCCACAGAAACATCTTGCTCTGTAAATTTACGAACGCTACGGCGCCCATGAATAATATCTTTGAATGCTTGATAATCCATATAACTCCAAATCCCCTTTTATAACGTTTTCAAAATCCCTACTTGTCTGATTATATCATATAACAAAAAAAAGCTGGACATGTTCCAGCTTTTTAAGCATTTATTTACTTTTAACATCTAATAAAAACCATTTTTATTAGATGTTAGCAGTATAAACACTTTCTTTATACGCTGCCTGCAGCTTTCTTATAACTCGTTGTTCTTCCGTTTGATACCAATCTTCTCCAATTTGCGTTACTGGTACAATTTCAATAGGTGTAGCTGTAAAAAAACACTCCTCCGCTTCATATACTTCTTGAAGTGAAAATTGGCGTTCTTCTACAGGGATATTCAGCTGCTTTGCTAAGGAAATAACGTGATGACGTGTAATTCCATACAAAATAAATTGATTCGCAGGGTGTGTAATAAGGGTTCCATTTTTTACGATAAAGAAATTAGAATGACACCCTTCTGTTACAATACCATTACGAACTAAAATTGCTTCATAATAGCCTTCTTTTGCAATTTTATTTTTAATCATGATATTAGGAAGTAAATTGAGAGATTTAATATGACAATGGTGCCAACGTATATCTTCCGTTACTGTCACTTTAATTCCATCTTCCATAAGAGTAGTTGGCCTCGTAAATGGTACGATATTTGCGTAGTATGTAGGTTGGAGATTTAGTTCGAACAAGTGATTTCTAGGTTGTACACCTCTCGAAATTTGAATATATACATTCCCATCTTCTTTAAATTGATTTTTCTCAATCAATTGCTGCAGTTGAGAAATAAGTTCTTCTTTTGTAAATGGCGGTTCTAATTCAATTTCCTCCATAGATTGGAAGAAACGATCTAAATGGAGATCTAATAAATGAGGCTTCCCATCATATAAACGAAATACTTCATATACTCCATCCCCAAACTGTAATCCTCTCTCTTCTAATGAAATCATTGGTTCTTTCTCTTTCGTATTCACGATGCTTCCATTAAATAAAATCCAATCTTTATGAACACTTTTCATAATCTCTCGCCTCCTCTTCATATATACTTTCATTGTACAACTTAAATCATTTAAAAAGAAAGAATTTTCAATCTTTTATATAACAAAAAACTTCTCTACATTTAAATGCTAACACAATCTACAAAAGGACTTGCTCATAACATATATATATACATAAAATATTAGACGCGAACTGTTTAAGGTATCTAATTCTCACAGTTTTTTATCTCTTAAAAAGGGGGGATTAGCTTGGGGTTACTCGAAGGATATAATAGTTTCAGCGGAGCATTTTCGCCTTTAATTGTACGTTCTATTCATTTTTATAGTCAGAATTGGAAGCAGCGATTTCACAGGAAACAGCTCCAAAAGCTGCGAATGAATAAAAGAAGACGTTATTATCTCAAGCAATTATCATAACGGAAAGCCTCTTTGTACATTGAAAAAGTATAATTTTCTACTCACAAAAACTAGGGGCCCCTGTAAAATACAAGGAACCCTAGTCTTTTAGTATACATCCCATTTTAAAGATTCATTTGACGGAATTAAGATAAAGTGAAACTTCCATCAGTGAGGTTTTTTTTCATCCCCCACCTATCTTCCTCGTTTCTCTTTGAATCTTGAGGCAGGGGTCTTACTGCCCACGAATAGCGGAATAAAAAAAGACCCATAAGGCATGGATTCTTTTCTTCTAAATAATTTAATATAAAGTTTATTAAATATATGGTAAATCATAATAAATCCATTGACTCACTCTAAGATCTAACCAACCATTACCCTCTTGATAAACAACATACGATTCTGGTGCATTTAACTAACGAATAACTGAATAGCTCGTTGATGGTCCTGTTCGTAAATTTACGTTCGTTCCAAGAATATTTGCTACACCAATTGTTTGTGGGTTTGGTACTGGCGTTGGGGGATTCGGATTCTCTTTTGCAGACAATCCCATAATATTCACAATACCACGTGTATACGCTTGACATAAATCTTCAATAAATTGTTGATTCTTTAATAAATTTACATCAAACGCAGTGTCAATAAATGCTGTTTCTGTTAAGAGAGCGTCCATCGCTGTTTCTCTTAATACTGCATAATTTGTCGTTTTAGCACCACGATCACGCAAGCCATGCTGAGTTAAAACAGAATGTACTGCTTCATGCATTTTCGCTTGTTTTCCTGCCGCAGAACTACCGCTTGGGAGACCATTATAAATATAGTCTTCATAGCCTGTCCCACCACCGCTATTAATATGAAATGAAATGAAAAAATCAGCATTATATGAATTAGCAATATTTGCACGTTGTGATAATGCTACGAATACATCACTATCACGTGTCATTTCAATGTCCACATAATAGTTTGCTATCAAAATATCATGAACACGCTGTGCGATTTGTAATGTAAGATTTTTTTCTACTAAGCCATTTCCATCAGCACCCAAATCATATCCACCATGTCCTGCATCAATGACAAGTTTCATCAATCAATCCCTTTCTTTTTCCCTTCATTTAAAGCACGTATGGTTGTACTCTTTCTATTTTATTCATAGAATTTACAGAATGTTACAACGATAGACAAAAACCATCTTATGAAAGACGGTTCCCATCATCTCGTTTCAACCAATTTAAAATAAAAATATAAGTTTGATAGTGGGTATATCTCATACAAAATAGACAGAATAGAATTCCCATACCAATACCGCTATATAGCAAGCCTAATTTCAAAAAAATTGCAATTGGTGGTGGAAAAAAAGTGACTTTTTGCAAAGTATATAGTGCAAGAAACAATATTGAAAACAAAGGGAAATATTGCCACTCATATGGTGTACGCTTCTTGTTCAATATATTTTTCACAAGTAATTGAAATAACTCTGCAAATAAAAAACAACTTAGAACTGCAATAAGCGCTAGCGTCATTCCCATACACTTCCCACCTTATTTTATAATGTACTGATAAAATAACACATCTTGCCACTCATTAAACTTATAGCCAACTTCTCGAAAACATCCTACATATGTAAACCCCATTTGTTCATGCAACTTCACACTTATGTCATTCCCCTTTGTAATCCCAGCAATAATAGTATGATGCCTCAATTCCTCTGCTAATCGAAGTATGCGCTCTATCAATTTTTTCGCAATACCTTTTCCGCGCGCTTGCTTTTCCACATAAACTGAAATTTCTACTGTTTGCTTATATGCCTCTTTTTCTCGAAATGGAGATAAAGAGCAATACCCAAGTACGATACCATCTTCTTCAGCAACAATGATTGGGTACATTTCATTATGTGTATCAAACCACATATTCATTTCTGCTAATGATTTCTCTTGCAAATCAAATGTAGCGGTTGTATGTACAATTGCATCATTATATATATGTAAAATAGCTCTTACATCTTCCCTATATGCGCTGCGAATTTCCATTTCTTCGTCTCCCCCATTACAGTTGCTTTATATAAACATGATTATTTTGTTGAAAGCCAAGTTGCTCAAAAAATGCTTTTACTCTTTCATTCTTATCTATAAGTGTGATTTCAATCTCTTCCACGTCGTCTCTTTTGACGATTTCTTCAAACGTATAATAAGCATTTGTTCCATATCCGTATCCTTCATAATCATGATGAATGAGAAGATAAGATAAAATCGCTTTATTTTGTTGCACAGTGTAATCAATAATCCCTACGTATGTATCGTCTGCTTTTATACAATACGCTACATCTTGAACAGGTAGATTATGAGAAAAAAACATTTCTTCTATTACTAGCCTTGTTTCACCTATCACTTTTTCAAATGTTAACATAACTATTTCACCTTCATTCTTATTATTATTGTATCAAGTAGGACAAGTATTTATGAAAAAAACCTTAAGATAACAATGTTATCTTAAGGTTTTCTATTTATACTAAGCTATAAGCACGCTTTGTTTCTTCATGGAACACATTTGTATCATATTTATGCTCAACAAAAATTTGATGCCATACCATAAATGCAAGTACTGTCCAAATTTTACGGCTGTAATCGCCTTTATCTGCACAATGTGCTTCTAATAAGTTTAATACGTACTGCTTGTCGATTAAATGCTCTGTTTTGCTTTCTTTAATAATATTTACAGCCCAATCATGCATTTCATCTTTTAACCAGTGACGGATTGGTACTGGGAAGCCTAGCTTCTTACGATCCAATACGTGATCCGGTACAATACCGCGTACTGCTTCACGTAAAATTGCTTTTGTTGTACCGTTTGCAATCTTTAATTCTGTTGGAATTTTAGATGCAACATCAAATACTTCTTTATCTAAAAATGGCACGCGAAGCTCTAATGAATGTGCCATTGTCATTTTATCAGCTTTTAATAAAATGTCGCCGCGCAGCCATGTGAACATGTCAATGTATTGCATTTTGCTTACATCGTCGTAGTTCTTAATATCATCATACAATGGCTTCGTAATATCCATGTAATTAACACTCTCATTGTAGTGCTTCATAAGTGCTGCTTTTTCTTCTTCACGGAAAATTTTCGCATTTCCATAGTAACGCTCTTCGATCGGTGTACATCCGCGCTCTAAGAAGCTTTTTCCTTTGAACCCTTCTTTTAATGCACCACTTAACGCTTTTAACACACGTTTTCCTGGGCTAGGGATGTAAGAGAACATTTTTAAAGAGTTTGGCTCACGATAAATGTTATATCCGCCAAACAGCTCGTCTGAACCTTCACCAGAAAGAACAACTGTTACATGTTTACGCGCTTCTTTTGCAACGAAGTACAATGGTACAGCTGCTGGATCCGCTAATGGATCATCCATATGCCACATAATTTTTGGGAATTCATCCATGAATTCTTGCGGTGTTACGAATACGCTATAGTTTTTTACACCTAATTTTTCTGCTGTTTCTTTCGCTACGTCAACTTCACTAAAGCCACGGCGATCAAAACCAACAGAGAATGTTAACAGATTTGGATTCATTTCTTTTGCAATAGACGCGATAATCGATGAATCGATACCACCAGATAAGAATGAACCTACTGGTACATCACTGCGCATATGCATTTTCACAGAATCGTATAATACATCACGAATTGCTTGAATATGCTCTTCTTTCGTTGCATCAGATGCATTGAAATATGGTTGCCAATAACGACGGATTTCCATTTCTTTACCAAGCTCTTTTACAAAGCAATGACCCGGCTCAATTTTGTTAATATCTACTGTTAATGTTTCAGGTTCCGGAGCATATTGATACGTAAAATAATGTTGTAGAGAAGCTGGGTTTACCCCTTTATCTTCCATCACATGTAAGATACTTTTCTTTTCAGATGCAAAGAATGTTGTATCTCCGTGCTGTGCAACGTAAAGCGGCTTAATACCAAAATGATCACGCGCACCGAAAAGTTTTTTCTCTTCGCGATCCCAAATCATAAATGCAAACATACCACGAAGGTAATCTACACACTTTTCTTTCATATGAGCATACAATGCAATGATTACTTCTGTATCAGATTGCGTCGCAAATGTTGCACCTTTTTCAAGAAGCATTTCACGAAGCTCTACATAGTTATAAATTTCACCATTAAAAATAATTACATAACGATCATTTTCATACGTTAACGGCTGATGTCCTGCCTCTAAATCAATAATACTTAAACGGCGGAAGCCAAATTGTACATGTTCATCACGGAAGTATCCTTCATCGTCTGGACCGCGGTGAAAGATAACCGTATTCATATTTTCAAATTGATGTTTTTCTTCTGCTGAAAACTCTCTAGGGTTTTCACATAAACATCCTACAAAACCACACATACTTTCTTACCCTCTTTCGGTTTTCATTCTTTTTCTATACTACTAACCCTATTTATACTAGCACAATCATAACAATATGGCGACAAAAAGTACAAAAAAACCGCTCCTATTCTTATCCTATCCTTCATCAACTTTCAATTTCTTACGTAACTGAAAAAACCACACTCACATTTAGGCATTTTGGTCATATGATATTTCAGATTTATCTTTAGGAGGGGAAATTATGAGTGATGAACAAAAGCCTTCACGTCCGCCATTTCGAAATTACTTAAAGCAAATTGATGACTTTTTCGAACAAACTCCGCTTCGTGATGTTATCGCAGATATGAATCACTTTTTCCAAAAAGGAAATCGTTTATTAACATTTCCTGTTGATTTATTTGAAGTAGGAGAAGACCTTGTTATAAAAGCTGAACTTCCTGGTGTTCAAAAACAACAGATTCAAATTGAAATACAGGGTGAATACTTAAAAATTTCCGTAAAAGAAGATGTTTTAGGAGAAGAAATAGAAGAATCACATAATTATTATCGCCGCGAACGCGCAATGTCAGAAGCTTCCCGCATGATTAAACTACCGTATACGATTAATAAGAAACAAGCGAAAGCTTCTTATCAAGATGGCATTTTAGAAATTCGTGCACCAAAACTTCCGCAGCAACATGATATTTTATCAATTGAATAAAAAAGGATGCTCATTCGCATCCTTTTTTACTGTGTTAAACGCTTAATATCACGTAGTATATCCTCATATGGTGTATTTTTAATTCCGCTATATTGCTTCACGACTTTCCCGTTTTGATCTACTAAATAAAATGATGTGCCATGAACAACTTGATCTGTATTGTCAGGTTTGTCAACAAGCATTTGAAAATTTTTCTTCGCAAACTTTTCAATGTCATCTTGCGTATACCCTGTTAGCAAATTCCAGTTCTTCGTATCATCTGTGAACTTTTGTGCAAATGCTTTTAAATCTTCGGGCTTATCTACCTCTGGATCAACACTGAACGATACAAATTGAACATCTAGTTTTTGTTCTTTCGCCAACCTTTGTAATTTCGCCATATTAGCTGTCAGTGGTGGGCATACCGTTTGACAGTGTGTAAATACGAAATCCGCTACCCACACTTTTCCTTTTAAATCTTTCGTACCAAACTTTTCACCATTTTGATTTATGTATTGAAAACTTTCAACATCCCAATTTAATGGATCTCGAAGTTTTGATCCTGAACTGCATCCAGCTAAGACTAGTAAGCAAAAAACAGTAAGAATACCAATCCATTTTTGATATTTCTTCATTCTAGAACACCCTTCTCTCTTTCAAAATGTAACATTTTTTCTATCCTATGCTAACGAACAGTAAGAGTCCGATTTGTAAGATATTTTCATCAATACGGAACAATCCTACTAATGAAAGTTTCACTTTATTGTAACAAAGGTAAACACTACAAGAGAAGTGTTTACTTCACTTGTTCACTAAATCGTACTAATTTTTCAATAGCTTCTTCTTTATCAAATGTGCTAAACCACCTATAATCTTCGTCATCTAAAATACGATAATGCTGACTAACAATATTTTGCTGTAAGCAGAAAAGTCCTCTTTTCTCAATTTCCTTCCACCATACATGTCCACCCATCGTTTTTTCTTTTTTATATTCAATATGGTGATGAGAGACTGTTTGAACAACTTCAAGAGCAGCTCCCCCAAACGCAGACTGTAACACTTCACTGTCTTGAAATAACGCACATACCGCAACAACAGTCGTCCACGAAGGTGAAATGCGTTCTTTTTCAATTTGAACAAGCGTCTTTTTGGAAAGACCTAAAATCTCTGCCATTTCTTCTTGTGTATAATTATGTTCTGTTCGGATCAACTTCATTCTTTTCGCGATTTTCAGTACCACTTGGTCTTTATTCATGTGTACACCTCTGCTTGCTTTGTAAAGATTACCTCGTTGTAATTTTACACTTTTTTAATAATTAGTCAATTTCATTCACTTCTTTCCTTTACAACATTTCGATACAATAGGGCTAATAGATTTTATGTGAGGTGATGTTCATGTGTGGAAAGCGTTATGAGAACATGGATAATATTAGTACACAAAAACCGATAAGAGAATTTTTACGGTGGAGAAAAGAACGCAAACAAAAGAAGAAAGACTTTTCTTTCGTTATAGAACAATCGCCTGTAAAACAAGCTACTTTTTTACGTGCAAATGAATATAAAACAACCGTTACATGGATTGGCCACTCGACATTCCTTATTCAAACAAATGGACTCAATATTTTAACCGATCCTGTATGGTCTAAAAAAGTTAAAGTTGTACCACGCCTTACAGAGCCTGGACTAATTATTGAAGAACTACCGCCCATTGATATAGTACTTATTTCTCACGGTCATTACGATCACCTTGATTTCCCCACGCTTCGTCAACTAAAATCGGATGTACTATATTTGGTACCAAGTGGTTTAAAAAAGTTATTTTTACGAAAGAAATTTTTCCATGTTGAAGAATATAACTGGTGGGAACATACAGTAATTGATAATGTACATTTGCATTTTGTTCCAACTCAGCATTGGACGAGAAGATCATTATTTGATATGAACTCCTCTCATTGGGGCGGGTGGGTCATCGAAAACAAAACAACAGAAGAAACCATTTATTTTTGTGGCGATAGCGGATATTTTCGGGGTTTTAAAGAAATTGGAGAACGCTTTACAATTGATATTGCCCTCATGCCAATTGGAGCCTATGAACCCGAATGGTTTATGAAAATATCGCATATTTCTCCAGAAGAAGCGGTGCAAGCATTTTTAGATATAAAAGCAAAACATTTTATCCCCATGCATTACGGTACATTTTCGCTCGCAGATGAAACGCCAAAGGAGGCGATTACAAGACTTCGCAACAATTGGAATTTACGAATGCTCCCATGGGAACAATTGCACATTTTATTTCTTGGGCAAACGTATATAGCTACTTCGCCTTCCATACAAGAAGAAAAAATAAAAAAAGAAAATACGCATGTATAACACATTTACAAAATCAGAACATAATAGTGTGAGCATTCATATCGTGCGTATTATTTCTTTTACACTATACTAAAAAAGCTACTTGAATATAATCAAGTAGCTTTTTTCTATTCTGCAAAATAAGTGAATCCAATCGCCCCAACACCTGTATGTGTACTAATAACAGGTGTTGTAAAGAAGATTTCTGATTGTGTAAATCCACTAATTCTTTCAACTGCCTCTTTCATCTTCTGCGCTAACGGTAATGCTTTTGCATGTGGAATCGCAACGGCCTTTACTGTCTTACCAGCTATATCTTCTTCAAATATTTTCGCTAATGTTTTTACGACTTGGCCTTGACTACGTACCTTAGTAATCGGATTGAGAACCCCATCTTCAACACTAGCAATCGGCTTAATATTTAATAAAGATCCAATCATTGCTTTTCCTTTACCAATACGGCCACCTTTTACAAGGTTTTCTAACGTATCAACGACAACAAATAGGCGTGTATTTTTTCTAACTTCTTCAATACGTTTTAAAATATCTTCTAAAGAACGGCCTTCTTGCGCCATTTTCGCTGCCTCAATTACTTGATATCCTAAAGCATGAGTAATTAATAAAGAATCTACTACCGTTACTTTTGTATCTGTCATCGTTGCTGCACTATTTGCCGTTGCAACTGATCCACTTAGGCCATTTGTTAAGTGAATCGAAAGAACTTGGCTGCCGTCCTCTCCTAAACGATCGTACATTTCTACAAATGAACCAACTGCTGGTTGAGATGTTTTTGGCAATTCTTCCGCTTTTTCCATTTCTTCAATAAACTCATCTGGTTGTAAATCTATACGATCTAAATAAGTTTGTCCGTTCACAAAAATTGATAATGGGATAACATGAATATCATATTTTTCAATCACATCTGGTGATAAATCCGCCGTTGAGTCTGTGACAATTTTAATTTTTTGCATATTTTACTTCTTCCCTTTCCACTACGCTCTCCCTGTTATTATACTAGTATTCCCATTGCTTTCAACAGTTTGAGATAATTTTCCGACAAAATTCTCACTTTTTATGACTAAAAAGAAAACGACAGAGCGCATTTACTCTGTCTCGAATTTTTCTATGCATTTTTTTCTAACGTGTTTGTTTCATATACATTTGAATAATCATTCCATTTTAAGCAACTTCGCAAATATTCTCGAAATGAGTACGAAAACCTTGGTTGTTTTTGTTTTTGAATTTTTGAAATAAAGAGCTGAAGACGCGACTGAATTTGAAACGCTAATGGATGCTGTGTTTGTAGCACAGGGATTTCGACCACCTTTACGCATTTTCCTGTTGGATGAGTAAAATAAAAACTCTTCATAATCACGATATCAATCCTCTTTTTTTTGGATTTATAATGTTAGTATAAACCGACAAAGACAAAAAGTTTGTCTAAATTTTGGAGAAGCATTAATTTTTTCTTCTTTATATTGTATACGCTTACATTAATAGTATAACAAAGAAATAAAAAAAGTGCCCGTTATAAAGAGGCACTTTTCGATTCAAAATCATTTTCACGGCTTTGTTTACGCTTATACACAATTTTCGACAGAATGATACTAATTTCATATATACATATAAGAGGCACCGCTACCATACTATGTGATAAAAAATCAGGTGGCGATATACATGATGCTATAATAATTAATATGACATATGCATATCTCCTTATCCTTTGTAGGAAGTATGGCGTTAAAAAACCTATACTTGTTAAAAACATAACAACAATAGGTAATTCAAATATAACTGCAAATGGTACCGTTAAATTTAATACGAAATAAAAATATTTCTCGGTTGTAAACATCGTATTAAACATCTCATTTCCAATCTGCGTTAAAAAGTGAAATAAAAACGGCATCACAATAAAATATCCGAAACATAGCCCTGCAATAAATAATATAAACAACACAGGAATGTACATTAAAGTCATTTTTTGTTCTCGTGGATGCAAACCAGGTTTTACAAATAACCATAATTGAAATGCAGCTATTGGTATTGTACAAACAACTGCAAATAATGAAGCGATAGAAAAGAAAATCCATAACACATCACTTGGACCTAAAACTGTCAATTTCATTGTTAAATCTTTCACAAGTAAAAAATAAATATCTTTTGTATATACAAATCCTATAATTAAGAAAAAAACAAATGATAGGACGGTAATAATTAAACGCTTTCGCAATTCACTAATATGCTCTATAATACTCATTTCTCGATCATCCATTTTTTCACCACTCTTTTTTCATCCGATAAAAAAGATGCAAGAGAGCTTTTCGCCTTACACCTTTTCTAAATCATACATGTATTATTTGCGCTCTTTATCTTGGAAAGCATCATCCGTTAATTCTTTTGTTGACTTTTTAAATTCTTTTAAAGTCTCCCCTAAAGCTCGTCCAATTTCAGGTAATTTTTTAGGGCCGAATAAAATAAGTACAGCTACTAAAATTAAAATCAAGCCTGGAAAACCAATATTTGAAAACATATTTCCATCCCCCTTATAAGTAGATTGAATGGTTCTGCTATCCCTTGGTTTTATTTTGTCAGAAAAATTTGTTAACGTCAATGTATCCGTTACCTTTTGTCGCAAAAATTTGAAAATATAATTTTTATACAATTTTCATTTCCTATTCCTTTTGTATATGATATGGTGAAAGAAACTGCACTCCTCATTTTACTATGTAAGAAAGGAGTCGAAACATGACTCAAAAGATGAATCGAATGACTCAGTTTGTTAAAGAAGAAATCGCAAATGCAATTACACATGGCGTCGGTGCCATTTTAAGTATCCCTGCGTTAATTATTTTAATTATCCATGCCTCAAAGTACGGAACAGCATCGGCAATTGTAGGGTTTACTATATACGGTGTGAGCATGTTTTTACTTTATTTATGTTCAACGCTATTACATAGTATCCATCACCCAAAAGTAGAAAAGTTATTTACTATCTTAGATCATTCTGCCATCTATTTATTAATTGCTGGCACATATACACCGTTTCTACTCGTTACACTGCGCGGACCACTGGGCTGGACATTACTCGCAATCATTTGGACATTAGCAATCGCCGGAATCGTCTTTAAAATCTTTTTTGTACGTCGTTTTATTAAACTTTCAACTTTGTTTTATGTCATTATGGGCTGGCTCATTATTGTTGCCATTCAGCCGTTATATGAAAACTTAACAGGTAGTGGCTTCTCGTTATTATTAATTGGTGGCATTTTATACTCTGTCGGCGCCATCTTCTTCTTATGGGAAAAGCTCCCGTTTAACCATGCAATTTGGCACGTATTTGTATTAGGCGGAAGTACGATGATGTTTTTATGCGTTTTATTTTATGTATTACCTGTAGCATGAAGTGAAACTTTAATCAGTGGGAGGATTCTCTTCCCTCCACCTAACTTCTTTGCTTTTGCTGAATTTTGAGGCGAGGATATTACTGCCCACAAATAGTGGGATAAAAAAGGTCTCAGCTATAATAAAAGCTGAGACCTTTTTACTTACTTATTTAGCTGACCTGCAATAATATCTTGCGTATATTTTGCTAATTCTTTAATATCCATATTTCGATATTGTTCTGCTGTAATTGGTTTCGAAATTGTGACTGTTGCATGTGCCGGCTTCATTCGTCTACCGTTTGCTTCAAACATTTTATAAGTTCCGTCCAATGTTACTGGTAAAATCGCTACACCTGCTTTTACAGCAAGATGAAAACTACCAGCTTTAAATTCTCCCATTCTATCGCCCTTACTACGAGTTCCTTCTGGAAAAATAACGATAGAATGACCTTGCTTTAACAGCTCAATTCCATCTTTAATAGCTTGTAAAGATTGACGGCGATCCTTGCGATCCATAAATACACAGTTCATCAATTCCATCCATGTTGATACAAGTGGAAATTTTTTAATTTCCGCTTTTGAAACAAATCCAATTGGCTTATTTAAATACCCTAGTAAAACAGGAATATCCATATCACTTTGATGATTACTTACTACTAGTACCGGCATATCCTGCGGTACATTTTCAAGTCCATTCACTTGTACTGTTGATCCAGCTACACGAATCATCTTCTTGCCAAACCAATTTGTTGTTTTATACACCTGATAATCTTTTTCTTGCGGTGATAATGTATGTACCTTTCGTTTTACACGCCACATTCTTGGCGTAATACCAATTACAATTAAAATTAAGTACAAAATCTTAAAAACCGTTTGAATCATATAGAACCCCCACATATTGTCATTCCGTTCTTCATTATACTAGACAAACGAAGGAAAAAGAAGAAAAAATGTCCAAACGGCAAGTGTTTGGACATTTTTCATAAGTATGATAGATTAGAATTGTTTTGCTAATTCACGTGCTTTTTCGATTGCTTGTTCTTTAATTTCAGGTGCTTGTGCAGGATTTGCACTCATACCTTCTACTGCAATATATTCTACATCCGTTACACCCATGAAATTTAACATCGCTTTTAAGTGGTTACGGCCAAAATCCATTGCTGCGTATGGTCCTTCAGCGTAAATGCCGCCTGTTGCTTGGATATGAAGTGCTTTTTTGCCTTCTAATAAACCAACTGGACCATTTTCAGTATATTTAAATGTTTTACCTGCAATTGATAAGTTATCTAAGTATGCTTTTACAACTGGTGGATAGCTTAAGTTCCACATTGGTGTTACAAATACGTATTTATCTGCATGCATAAATGTTTCTAAATTCCCACTCATTGCTGCAATTTTTTGTTGTTGACTTTCGCTTAATGTTTCGAAGCCTTCTCCTGCACCAAGTTTTCCCCAAGCGGCAAGCACTTCTCCATCAATTGCAGGTACGTTTGTATGGAATAAATCAATTGTTACAACGTCATCTTGTGGATTCGCTTGTTTGTAAGCTTCAATAAACGCTTCTCCTACCGCCATACCGAATGATACTTCTACTGGATTTGGATTTGCTGTAATAAATAGTACTTTTGTCATGTTAATTTCTCTCCCTTTTTTCTCTTCATTAATATCTTCAATTCAAGATTTTTTGTTAAAAAGTAAATCACTTACCTTACATAAGTAATAATATATAATTAATTTTTATCTGTCAATAAAAATAGTTACTTTTTTTTCGTAAGTAAATAATTATATTGAGCGAGACTTTCATCATTGAAAGAAATTCATCACTGAATTACGGAAAGCTATTAACAATTAGAGACATTTCTTCGCTTCTCTCTAAATTTTGAGGTGGTGGTCTTACTGCCCACGAATAGCGGGATAAAAAAGAGCTATCTCACTTATGAATGAGATAGCTCTTTTTCCATCACTTTTGAAACACATGTTTGACCTTCTCAGCGGGAATACTACTTCCCCCTCTACCTTTTACATCTTCAATCATCATTGCCACAATCATATTTGGAGAATTTGCATCAAATGCAACAAACCATCCTAACTCTTTTCCATCTGCTTCTTTTGATTCTTTTAATTCCGCTGTTCCTGTTTTTCCAGCAAGCGTAATACCATCTAATTTTGCAATCTTACCTGTTCCTTCTGGGTCATTCACAACTTTTATTAAAGCGTCTTTCAAAATATCACTGTTCTCTTTTGATACCACGTTTTCTTTCCACGCCTTTACCTGCTTTTCATCTTTTAAAAGGTGTGGAGATGGAATATTCCCCTCATTCACAATTGGTGCATAAGATAATGCAACGTGAAGAGTTGACATTAAAACTTCACCTTGACCGTACCCTGTATCGGCAAGTTGAATATCATTTTTTATACCATCTTTTGCGATTTGCGAAGTTGCAAATCCATATTCAATCGGTAACTTTTCACCAAATCCAAATTTCTTCGCTTCTTCCATAAACTTATCTTTACCAATTTTTAATGCTTCCTGTGCAAAATAAATGTTATCGGAATAAATCATTGCTTTTTCAAAATCCACTGGATTAACATCTTTGACACGCGTTACATAATAGTTACCCCAAGAAGAATCTTTTGCCCATTTCAAACCATCAATGTTAAGCGATTCTTTTGGATTCAGTACTTTTGTTTCTAGACCAATTGTGCCTGTAATGGGCTTAAAAACAGAACCGGGTGCGTATACTTGTGTAAACCGATTTGTCATCGGCTTCTTCGGATCATTATTCCAAGCGTCTCGCTCTGCTTTTGCTGACTCTCTTATCATAGCGTTTGGATTGTATGATGGACTACTTACAAGTGCTAATGTTTCTCCTGTTTGCGGATGCACTGCTGCACTTGAACCCGCTTCGCCCTTCATTTCTGCATATATTTTTTGTTGTAAACTTCCATCAATCGTTAGTGTAATATGTTCGCCATCTTTCGCTTCTTTTTTGGCAAGTTCTTTTAATTCTTTTCCTTTCGCATCTGCAATATAAACACGTCCGCCTTTTTCACCGCGAAGTTTATCTTCAAAAACACTTTCTAGACCTGTTCTTCCAATAGGATCATCGGCTTTATATCCTTTATCCGCTAATTTCTTTAAATCCTCTGCATTCACTTTCCCCATATAGCCAGTTAAATGTGCCGCGGCTTCTCCTAAAGGATATGTACGAACATTAACTGTACGCGTCGCTACACCAGGCATAGATATGTAATCATCTTCATTTGCACCCTCTGGTAAAATAGAAAGTGGAACATAGTAGCCTGGTTGTACCCATTTTGCTGTTAATTTCTTTTCGATATCTTCAACCGGCATATTTAATAATTTTGCTAATGTTTCTTTTGTTTGCTGTGCTGATTCACCTAATTTTCCAGGCACAACTCCAACTTCTGAAGCTTTCCCATTCGTTGCTAATCCATTTCCATTCCTGTCATAAATTTCACCGCGCTTTGGCGAAAATGATTGAACAAGTACTTTATCATCTTGTTTCATAGTTGGAAAAATAAATGATGGATTCCAATCAACTTTCCAGACGTCCTTATCTCCATCCTTTTCTTTTACAAGTTTTGCATCATTGTCAAACGTAATCTTCCCGCCGATTGTATCCATGCTTACTTTAAAAGGTACATTCGCATTGTTTTTCTCATCTTTTTTATCTTCTTTTTTCGTTTCTGCTTCTACTTTTAAATTTTTCACCGCAATTCCTGTATAAACGTTTTCATATTTCTTTACAAAATCTTCTTTTGTAATCGACTGCTTTGCCTCTTTTGATAACTGTTCATACATTTCATCAAACTTTTGCTCATTCCATGCTTTTACATATGTATCCATCGCTTGCTCTGGCTTCTCTTCTTTTCCGCAGCCTACTATGAATAGCATTGAAAAAATAAAAAGCATTCCCCATATTTTTTTCACATTTTCCCCTCCTTGTATATTTCGATACTATCATACTATAAAAATCCAATTTTATAAAATTAACCCAATATAAAAACCGACGCAATATGCGTCGTTCTTTATATTACCATTATAACATTCAGAAAATTTTTACATAAGGATTTGTTTTTATTTTTCGTTTTCTTAGTATAGAAACAAAAAGGAGAGGATACAAAATTGTGGAGTGTACTTAGAAAAGACAACAACAAAAGAAGATTGGTATGTAATACACCAATCTTCTCTCCCACTTTATTTTCATTTACCATACACATGATAAGCATACGTATATGGATTTTTTTCATCTGTCACGCCTTGTTCTACAGATATTTCTTTCCACTGATCGTAATTAATTTCTGGAAAGAATGTGTCACCTTCAAATACTTCTTCAATTTTCGTAATATATAAGCGATCTGCAAATGGAAGAACTTCTTTAAAAATCTCTGCTCCGCCAATGACAAAGATTTCTTCATTCATTTGCTCGTCCATTTTCTGTACATCATCAATAGAATGGATAACTTCACAGCCTTCCATTTCATAATTTTTGTTACGAGTTAAAATAATGTTCGTTCTACCAAGTAAAGGTCTTCCAATTGATTCAAACGTTTTTCTTCCCATAATAATCGGATGGCCCATCGTTACTTTTTTAAAGTACGCCAAATCTGCTGGAAGATGCCAAGGTAATTGGTTGTCTTTACCGATTAGACGATTTTTATCCATTGCTACAAGTAATGAAATCATATGTATCCTCCTATCTTCGCTTACACAGCTACCGGTGCTTTAATTGCTGGATGTGGATCGTATCCTTCTAACATAAGATCGTTCATTTCAAAATCAAAAATAGATTTCACATCTGGGTTTAGCTTTAACGTTGGAAATGAACGTGGTTCACGTGCTAATTGTTTTTCTACTTGTTCAAAGTGATTTGTATAAATATGTGCATCACCAATTGTATGAACAAACTCTCCTACTTCTAGTCCACACTCATGCGCAATTAAATGTGTTAATAAAGAATAACTAGCTATATTAAACGGAATACCCAGGAAAATATCACCGCTACGTTGATATAGCTGACAAGATAATTTCCCATCTGCCACATAAAATTGGAATAATGTATGACAAGGTGGCAGTGCCATACTTGGTACATCTTCCGGATTCCATGCAGACACGATTAAACGACGGGAATCTGGGTTTTTCTTAATCATGTCAATTACATCTTGCAATTGATCAAGCGTCTCTCCAGCAGTCGTTTTCCATGCACGCCACTGTTTCCCGTACACATCTCCTAAATTACCATAACGCTTCGCAAATTCATCATCTTCTAACACCTTTGTTTTAAACAATTCCATTTGCTCTTCGTATTGCTTATTAAAGTCTTCATCTTGCTGTGAACGTAGTCCAAAATCTGTCATATCTGGACCTGTATACGCATCGCTCTCAACCCAATTTTTAAACGCCCATTCATTCCAAATATTATTATTATGCTGCAACAAGTAACGAATGTTTGTGTCACCTTTCATAAACCAAAGAAGTTCGCTCGCTACTAAACGAAACGGCACACGTTTTGTCGTAAGCAACGGAAAACCTTGACTTAAATCAAAGCGCATTTGATACCCAAATACAGATACTGTCCCTGTACCAGTGCGATCTTCTTTTCTCGTACCGTTTTCCATAACGTGACGGCACATATTTAAATATTCATACTCTGCGTGTTTCATCAAGTAACCTTCTTTCACAATTGCTTTATGTAACATTATTTGAGTTTATCATATGCCTTTGAATTTCACACTGCCTTTTTAGTAAAAAACTCTTTCATATAGTATACACGCGCAGAAACCTAGTATTTAAAAATTTTTTCACTTTTAAATCTGACATACTTTTGTCAATCTTTCCCATAAAAAGAAAAAGGATTTTCCTATCCTTTTCAAGAAACTATAGTGCGGAAGTAAATAATATATGAGTGGAGGTTTTACTATGCAAAAAACTGAAATGCCTCTTACAAGTAAATTACATACGAAAATCCAAAACATGATGAAAGATTTAAACGTCCCTGGAGCTGCAGTTGCTATCGTAAAAAACGGAGAAGTAGTATTCTCAGAAGGTTATGGGTTCCGTGATACAAAAAATAAAAAACCAGTTACCCCAAAAACGTTATTTGCAATTGGGTCATCGACAAAAGCATTTGGTACACTTTCTTTAAGCTTACTCGCACAGCAGCAAAAATTTAATTGGGATACACCTGTGCAAACTTACATTCCAACTTTTTCACTTCATGATCCGCTAGCAAGCGCACAAATTACAGCTCGTGACCTAGCATCTCATCGTACCGGTGTCAGTCGTCATGATACATTATGGTATATCTCTTCTTTAACTCGACAAGAAATCGCTGAAAAAATTCGCCACTTAGAACTAGATGCACCATTTCGCTCGGCATTTTTATATAACAACTTAATGTATGCCACGATTAGTTATATTGCTGAAAACATTACAAATCAAACATGGGAACAATATGTCACAGAACATATTTTAGAACCTCTCCATATGGAACGCACAAATTTTTCAGTTAGTACTTCACAAAAATCAGATGACCACGCACTTCCATACAGCGAGAAAGATGGGAACATAACAGAAGTACCTTTCTGCAAAATTGATACAATTGGTGCTGCTGGATGTATCAACTCTAATATAGAAGATATGGCAAAATGGATATTACTTCATCTAAATAAAGGAAAAGTTGGTGAACATGAACTTATTATGCCGGACATGCTCCAACAAATGTATACACCGCATATCCCAATTCCAGATGAACCAATGTTCGCTATGCCGGAATGCCCATTAAACAGCTACGGTCTCGGCTGGTTTATTAGCGCCTATCGCGGACATAAAGAAATCCATCATGGCGGGAATATCGATGGATTCTCGGCACTTGTATCCTTTATGCCAGAACATAATATTGGGCTTGTCGTGTTAACGAATTCCGGTAAAACGTTACTTCCATCTTACCTTGCGCATCAAATTTATGATGAATTACTTGGATTAGAACCAATTGATTGGCATAAACGTGCTGTAGAAGACACAGCGAAGTTTAAAGAAATAATGAAAGAAATGGACAAACCGCTACCACAAGTAAAGGAAACTATTCTTTCACATCCATTAAAGGATTATATCGGAACGTTCGAACATCCTGCTTACGGCACAATCGAAATACACAAACGAAATGAAACCCTATACTTAAAATTTGCCTCATTTGATATTGAAATGAAACATCATCACTATGATATGTTCAGCACGAAATGGAATGTTTTCCAAATGGAAATGAACATATTAATTTCTTATGAGATGAATATAGCAGGTGAACTAAACGAGCTTAAACTGCACCTACCAGCAACTTTAAGTACAAAGCCGCTTCTGTTTACGAAAACTGAAAAATAGAATTTCTATTAGTAAGATTTATCCCCAAAACAAAGAGCGCCAATTTTTATGGGGCGCTCTTTTCCTTTAAACAATCCTATTTGTAATTCAGATCATTACATATTAAGAGATGCAAATATTTCTCCAATAATCCCCTTCATTTGATGAACTCCTAAGTCTGTATTTGTCATAATCACAACACCTGTTTCTAAATACGGATAAGCAACCAGCATACACTGAAATCCTATTCCCCAACCAAGTGAGGAAATTTCAATTTCTTCTCCTGAACCATCAAGAAAAACGCCTAGACCAGTCCATTCTTTACAACCTTGTGAAGTAATTAGTTCTTTTGCCTTATTTTCAGAAAGACCAATTTTACTTTTACCTTTTAAAGAATTCATTAATTCAATTACTAAAATTGCTAAGTCTGTTGGTGTTGTCCAAAGTCCAGAAGCCACTGGATATGGATAGATTGGATATTCACCATGAACTATTTCTCCTTTTTTATTGTGACCACAAGAAAATTGTCCATTTCTTACTTTTAACAGCGTTTGTTCTAATGTGCTGTTTTTCATATGTAACGGTTCAAATATATGTTCATTCATTAACACCGTAAAAGGTTTACCACAAACATCTTCTATTAATTGCTGTATGATACAAAAGCCTGCATCTGAATATTGAAAGTCACTGTTTGGTTCATATTTCACTTCAATACGTTCTTTACAATACGGTGTTCTTCCTTCTAATAATTCAACCATTGTAGGAACACCTAGAGTAGAATCAAGCTCACTAAAACTTCCTTCAGGATCTATTACTCCCGCTTGATGACTAAGTAGTGATCGTAACGTAACTTTTTTATTTTGAGTATATTCATTTTCCGGAATATTAAAAGATATAAGTCTATTATTTATATCCTCATCTAAATCAAAGATACCTTGTTCAGTTAACTTTAAAACCAGCATTGCTGTTAAAAACTTACTCATTGAACAAGCATTAAAAATAGAGTCACTATTTACCCTACTATTCGTTCCTGCTTTCATAACACCCAATTCTTTTGTCCTATTTATTTCACCATTATGAATGAAAGCAATACTTAAACCAGATACATGATAATGCTCCATACGTTCGGAAATATTTATATTCCTTAACTCCATATCGAATCCACCCCCATATTATTCCATGTAAATTTTAACAAAAGAATATATGTTCGTAAATTGTTTTTATCTTTATCCTGGCTTAGTTAATTTATTGAACCACCCCCACCTATCTGCTTCGCTCTTGAGGTGGGGGTCTTCTCGCCAGATATGATAAAAGATGACCTCTGTCAGAGGTCATCTTTTATTTACATCTTCATATTCGGCGCATACACAACTTCTAATATGTAACCATTTGGATCATAAAAATCGACTGTATAATATCCTTCTGAATACTCTTTTACTTCTATCGGTCCACGAATGATTGGTGCACGAACATTATGTAAGAAATGTGCTACTTCATCAACTACAGAACGATTCATTGCTTGATAACAAATATGCCTTGGGCCTAACGTTCGTACAAGTTCTACACCAATTTCCTTAAAATATATTTCTGTTTTCCCTGTACTAAAAGCAGTTTTATTTAGTTGTTTCCAGCCAATAATGAATACTCCCCCACTT
>NZ_NTTM01000129.1:0-269 GCF_002560985.1 Bacillus sp. AFS018417 | reverse complement strand
GAAGAATCGTATACAAGCAAGGCATCCTTTCTAGACAGTGATGCGATCCCCACTTACGGTGAGGAAGACATTCCTGTATTCAGTGGAAAACGGATCAAGCGTGGATTATATCGTACGAAAGAGAATAAACTACTGAACGCAGATGTGAATGGTTCCTATAACATCTTAAAAAAAGCAGTTCCAAAGGCGTTTGCCGATGGAATAGAGGGGTTGTGCCATCAGGCAGCTGTGTCAACTCCACTCGTGTTAAGCATCTTTTGAAGATGATA
>NZ_NTTM01000128.1:0-1982 GCF_002560985.1 Bacillus sp. AFS018417 | reverse complement strand
TAAGTTGATGGATGTGGGGTGGGACCCCATACCCATCAAGCTAATATTTTGAAGTATCCCCAAAACGAAAATTTTATCTCTACAGTTGTCCATGGGAATTCAGATTTTTTTTCGTTTTGGGGAACAATGTATTTCTTAGTTTGATGGACATGGTGTTATGCCGACATTAAAGCAACACAAATTACTTCTTTGAACTATCTTTTATCGTTTTAATTATAGCTAAAAAAATAATGATAATAAAAATAATCGAATATATAATTATAGAAGACAAATTATAATACTCCTTATCAGTTTGTTTTTTAGTCCTTATTTTGAATTACTATTCGAAATGAACCAAAAGCTTGTTGACTAATATAATTTTCCTGAATTACCTCATAAGGAAAAGGTAAAGCTATAAATTGGAAATTACTTTCTTTTGCTACTTCAGGCAAATTAAAATCAAAAAGTTGTCTTTCTCCTGAAGAAACAGTAGTGTATAATACATCTTGATTATTAATGATTTTACTTTGTTCCCAATCTTTAAAAGCTACTATTGCAAATCTCATCGGCTTTTCTGTATCATTTCCAATAGACAATGCAAGTTCTTTCCCTTCTGGTTCAACAAAAACAGACTGTAGTTTATCTTTGTTTTTGGTAACAAATAAAAATTCGTTTAAACCATCTTTTTTTATAGAATCAGGTATCGTTTCTTTCATATCTCTAATGTTTTTATTTTGATTAATTGAGTAACGCATGCTTAAAACTTCCTCTAATATTCCTGCTCTATTAAAATCCATTTCCTTTAGTTTATAATTAGGTTTTTTAATTAATAAGAATATTACCTCGCAAGTATTTGAACTTACAGGTAAAGTAACTTTTATATCTCTAGAAGTATTGGGTTTCATACTAAAAAAATATTTTGTAGATTCTTGTTTGTTTTCAATTTTAAAGGGTACTTGTTTGAAGTCTTCTAATACAATCAAACCATACTCCCTATGTTCATCCATGTTATGATCTATAGAGACATTTACACTTATTATATTATTTTGTGGATTAATATTACTTCCATTATCTATATGTTCACCTTTTATATTTTTTAACCCATATCCAATAGTGTTTACACCTTGTCTAGTAAGATTATCTTCGTTGGTTTCCCTAATTTTTGAGGTTGGATTCAAGGAATCCACAGTTTTAAAAGTATATTTATAAAAAAAGTAGATTGAAAATATTAAAATTACAAATATAGTTCCGACTATATAATATCTTTTTATTTTCATAATCATTACCCCTTATTAAATGAAAAAAATGATATGCTATAAGCAGAAGCCACTGAAAAACTCTCTACTTTCAGTAGGTAACAGATTTTTTATTAATATACATTAACTAAAAAGAAGATAACCCGCTATATATAGTAGGTGGTTATCTTCTTTATTAAGGGACTTTTTCAGTGCCCTCTATAAGCATACTTTTTTAAACTTTTACCAGTAGGCTTTAGTTTCGTGTACAACATCGTTGTATCCACTAAGTTTATAAGTGTGATTTCCAATTGCCCAATCGTTCGCAAAATAGATAGTTCCATTATTAGCTTTTGCACTAATATAAGAAGACCTATTTGCCGATGCAGAATTTGAATTAATTAATGAACCATCAGTTCCATTAAAAGTTCTACATTTAGCATAAATGTAATCTTCTAAAGTTGTTGAAGAAGAACTAGAAACTGCATATGTTCCTCCTCCAAATGGAGTATAAGTATTTGTATTAGACGTATTTGATGGTACAGCCATAGTACTTATCATACCTGGTTTAGCTTGTTTATTACTTTGTATAACATCAGAATCAACTACCCCATCTGTTTCTGCAGCACTTGCACCGGTACCAAAACATAAAAGTGACAATCCCATAACTGTTGCAATTAATGGTTTTTTCATTTTCATCTTTATTACCTCCCTTTCTAAGTACAATAATTTGACCAATATTAAATAAATCCGGTTCTGTTGCAAAGT
>NZ_NTTM01000127.1:0-1945 GCF_002560985.1 Bacillus sp. AFS018417 | reverse complement strand
TAGTATATGAAGCTATACAACAAGACACCCAAGAAGTATCAAAAATTTTTATTCGTCTGTTTGACCTCTTACAGAAAAACGAACGGAAATCCCATCGATATGAGAAAAAGACAGTCTTTGATATTTTAGGTGTTGTTTATCAGTGCACTGTATCCAATCTAAAGCAGAAAACTGCATAACCTTTAAAAATACACCTTATCAAGGTTTATTTGGAATGCGTATTTTTAGAAACAAATAAACAAAATATCAAGCATGTAGGCAGCAAGAACGGAAGTTCATGAAATACCCAACCTTAGCTTGATGGGCATGGGGTACTTACAATAATTTTACCAACTTCTGTTATGTTCATATTTGAAGGGTTAGCAAAACAAAATCTATATTGGAGTATTCTTCAAATGTTTTTAGCGTATGGAAGTTTAGCTTTACTTTTCTTATGGTATAACAAAATGGAAAATATAAAGAATAAAGTGTAAAGAGGATTAAGCAGTATTCTAAATTGAGAGTGGGAAAATGGAAAAAGAAAAGCGAAACTGGTTATCATTATTGGATTCTGCGTGTTTTATATTACTTGGCACACTGTCAGTTGGAATGATTGCGGTATTTAACTTACAAAGTGGAATATATACAGAACTGAATTATGTAACGTTTGTTTTTATAATTTTATTTTTATTATTTTCAGGAATCATGGGTATAACAGAAAAAGAAGAACGATTTAAAAAATTTGGGTACTTGTATTTTGGGTGTGCATTTTTATTTATATGTGCAGGGCTACTGTTAATTTGGTAAAGGTCGTGTGAATATGAAATTCTTTTGTTCTTCTTCTTTCTGTTTTGGTTTTGTAGTTGGATTAGGATTTTAATATTTACAAAGAAAAAGTAACTGCAGCGGTTACTTTTTTTCTTTGCGCAATAAGGGACTTTTTAAAGATAATTCTCTTTGGGTATTTGTTAATAAGGAATCTATTTGTGATTTATAAGGGGTAGGAATGATGTAATGCATAAGGTTTGTGGGAGAAGGATGGTGTTCGGAACCGTTTGGACATTCGGGATCTGCATTTGTAAGCTTGTCCTGTACACGGCGCGTGAATAAAATGTGACCAATTTCATGTGCGAGTGTGTACATGTTCTTCCAAGCTGAAGCGGCGTTTGTTAATACAATGTAACCTTTAATTTGTTTATTAGTTGATAAAGAATAGGCACAAGCGATAACGGATTGTTCTTGAAAATAATCACTACCGATATAACAAATATAAATATCACTTTGCGATGCACGTTCGGTACATTCAGCAAATAAAGAAGTCAACTTTGGTTGTGATTTTAGTGAAGACATGTAACTAATTTCACCGTCATGAAAACGATAGGGTTCGTCTAACGTTCTGATATCTTCAATTTGAAATACGATAGGATGCCAAATATATTCAGTAATTGTAATATCCCTAGCAATCCGGTCTTTATCAATATTCGCTCCAGGAGCGATGCAAACACATATGTTAACGTAAGGACACATATGAGACACCTCAAATATAGTGAATTTTTCTGACGAGATAAAAAGAAAATATCTTTAACGATTGAAAAGAGGAGGAATAAATGTTTTTAATGTATCTACAGTATTTTTTGAGCGCATCATGTATGGGGAATATTCTTTATTTGATAAAAGATGCGGCAACATATCATCATCTTTGTTAAGTAAATTTCCAAAATTTGTTAGCATATGAGTAAATTGTTCATCCGTAATCATACCGCTCGTGTGCCAATAGCACATCATCGCATAGGCAATGGAGCTTGTATCGACGTTTACGTTTATATTAACATGGGAGTTTCCGCTGTTTGAAATATTTGAGCCGTTTTCTGGTAGCATGATAAAACCTCCTTACAAAAATAGGCTACGTTTTAGTAGCCTAATCGTATTTGTCTCGATTATAGTTGTTTTGATTTGAGTAATTTTG
>NZ_NTTM01000126.1:0-302 GCF_002560985.1 Bacillus sp. AFS018417 | reverse complement strand
AAAAAGAAGATTAAGAAAACTAAGTCAGATTTGACAGTGCTGAATAAAATGAAAACATCTTTTATCAAAGGGGAGCCAAAGTTCAATAAAACGTCCAAAGAACAACAAAGGGGACCATATTTTGTTGTGCAATTTAAAAAGAGAACAGATATTTACTATCATGCCTATCAACTTGAGCATGAATATTTAAATGTACGTATTCAAACACTTCGTTCTCGTTTAGGTAGCCTGGAATTTCGGCTGGATAGACTACAAAAACTATTCCATAGTTTAAAAAACAAAGTTTCTTCTGTTGTATTTGG
>NZ_NTTM01000125.1:0-807 GCF_002560985.1 Bacillus sp. AFS018417 | reverse complement strand
TTACGGAAGCTCAAATTGTACCGTAGGTACCACCTTACTGTTAATAAGATGAGTTCAGGCTGATAATGCTTCCATTTGAACAAATTTTCCTTTTCCATACTGGTCACGCACCTTTTCTAGAGTAGTAATATCAGTATGTCCAAGTTTAAGAGATTTTTTGCACCAGAACCGTTGGGATTGGCGGAGGAATTCTTATGGGATTAAGTGCTACCAAGCAATTGTTCAAAAACTAACTCCTCTCCCATGTGAGGAGGAGTTTGCTGTAATTTAAAAATGTACTGACATATTGGAGTGATATAAGAGGTTTGAAGTGTTATTGCCGTTTCTGTTCCATTACTACACAAACCCCAATTATTAAAACTTCTTGGTATATCCCTATTTTTAGTTTAAAAAAGAATTCATTTTGACCAATCTTTCTTCAAAATGAATTCTTTTTTCTTGCGATGATTTTATCAAAACATTGTTGGATTTTGTTTAGCGGTCGAGTTTTCTGATGATTCAACGGGATGAACTTTATTAATAACTGCATAGGCTAAATCTTTATAAGCTTGTTTTACTTCCCAATCTGCTGCACCTTGTTCTTTATATAGCTCAATTCCTTTAATTGCTGTTTCTATCTCTGGATCAAACTTCTCTTTTTTAAAGAAATAAGGGATATTTAAAATAGCGACCCAAAAAATAGCATAATGATAAATTACAA
This sequence comes from Bacillus sp. AFS018417, assembly GCF_002560985.1. Taxonomy (NCBI): domain Bacteria; kingdom Bacillati; phylum Bacillota; class Bacilli; order Caryophanales; family Bacillaceae; genus Bacillus; species Bacillus sp. AFS018417. The sequence continues at coordinate 107 of NZ_NTTM01000125.1, read as the reverse complement.
GGGACTCTATGCTTATGTTTTTAAAGATTTCTTTTGCTTTTAATAATGGAAGAAAGAGTAAAATAATTCCGTGCGTTATTATTCCTAAAGGTTCTGTTGCAAAGTTT
>NZ_NTTM01000124.1:0-306 GCF_002560985.1 Bacillus sp. AFS018417 | reverse complement strand
TTTGTTTGAGGTGACGACGGATTCGTTTGTCCAATTCAGGACCATACTGATGAACCCAACGCATAATCGTTGTATGAGAAATGGATAAACCCCGTTCTTCTAGCATTTCCACCAAATCACGAAAACTGAGGTTGTACCGTAGGTACCATCTTACCGTTAACAAAATAATATCAGGCTGATAATGCTTCCATTTGAATACATTTTCCTTTTCCATACCAATCACGCACCCTTTCTAAAGTAATAGTAACAGTATGTCCAAGATTTATAGATTCATTGCAATTGTCCTTAAGTTTTTGCACCAGAACC
>NZ_NTTM01000123.1:0-375 GCF_002560985.1 Bacillus sp. AFS018417 | reverse complement strand
CCGTCGTCACCTCAAACAAACAAATGACTCTTGGAGAGTCGATGAAACATATATCAAAGTTAAAGGTCAATGGATGTATCTGTATCGTGCTGTTGATTCGAAAGGAAACACAATTGATTTTTTCCTAAACAAAACAAGAGACCAGAAGGCTGCAAAGCGCTTTTTCAAGAAAGCTTTGCGGTCTTTTCATGTTTCAAAGCCACGTGTTATAACAGTCGATAAGAACCCGGCTTATCCTATAGCAATTGAACAGTTGAAAAAAGAAAAAAGCATACCTGATGGTATGCAACTTAGACAACAAAAGTACTTGAATAACATAGTAGAACAAGATCATCGCTTTATAAAGAAGCGAATCCGTTCTATGCTAGGGTTCAA
>NZ_NTTM01000122.1:0-286 GCF_002560985.1 Bacillus sp. AFS018417 | reverse complement strand
TGACTTCATTCCAACGTATAGAACAAATGACAAGCATGCAACTTTTTCAGGAAAACGAATCAAGCGTGGTATGTATCGTTCTGCGAAGGGAATCTTCATTAATGCAGACGTAAACGCTGCGGCTAATATTTTACGAAAAGCATTCCCGAATGCATGGACAAACGGGATAGAGGGGTTAGGCGTGAAACAGCTCGCCAGTGTGTTAACTCCACTAACGTTAATCGTCCGTTAGGTCGAAACGTTAGAAACCCCCACTTCCAGCTCTGCTAAGTGGGGGAGTATTCAT
>NZ_NTTM01000121.1:0-308 GCF_002560985.1 Bacillus sp. AFS018417 | reverse complement strand
CAAAAGCAAGTTTTCTAGATCATGACTTTATTCCAACGTATGGAACAAATGACCAAAATGCAACGTTTTCAGGAAAACGAATGAAGCGTGGTATGTATCGTTCTGCAAAAGGAATCGAAATCAACGCAGACGTAAATGCTGCGGCTAATATTTTACGAAAAGTAGTCCCGAATGCATGGACAAACGGGATAGAGGGGTTAGGCGTGAAACAGCTCGCTAGTGTGTTAACTCCACTGACGTTAATCGTCCGTTAGGTCGAAACGTTAGAAACCCCCACTTCAAGCTTTGCTAAGTGGGGGAGTATTCAT
>NZ_NTTM01000120.1:0-809 GCF_002560985.1 Bacillus sp. AFS018417 | reverse complement strand
GGTTCTGTTGCAAAGTTTTCTAAACTAAGCTACACTTTCGAAAAAGAAAACAAGGAGAATCACAGATGGGATATTTTAAAGGGAAACAGTTCAAGAAGGATATTATTTTAATAGCCGTTGGCTACTATTGTCGTTTTTCTTTAAGTTATCGCGATGTGTCTGAAATTCTCAAAGAACGTGGTATTTCTATTCATCCAACAACTATCATGCGCTGGGTTCATGAATATGGAAATCTTATCTATCACATTTGGAAGAAGAAAAACAAAAACACATTGTTATCTTGGCGTTTGGATGAAACCTATATCAAGGTGAAAGGGAAATGGTGTTATTTATATCGAGCAATTGATAAAGAGGGACAAACACTTGATATTCAACTTCGTCAAAAACGGGACACACAAACAGCATATGCTTTTATGAAAAGACTTGTTCGAACTTTTGGAGAACCAACGGTTCTGACGACAGATAAGGCCCCTTCTTTAGCTTCCGCATTCAAAAAATTAAAGGAGATAGGTCTTTACAAAAATACCTTTCATCGTACAATCAAGTACCTCAATAATATCATTGAGCAAGATCACCGACATGTGAAACGTCGATTCTCCCGTTCTTTAGGATTTCAAAGTCTTCGCCATGCCTCACGTACTATTAAAGGTATAGAAACTGTTCATGCTATATACAAACAAAAACGAAGTCCTCAACCAAACTTCGTTTTTTCGACGTATAACGCATTACATGAATTATTAATAGTTTCATAAAACTGGTCCACAATATTCCCCATCTCTTTATGTCTTCGGAAACTTTGCAACAGAACC
>NZ_NTTM01000011.1:803-30459 GCF_002560985.1 Bacillus sp. AFS018417 | reverse complement strand
TTGAACCCAAATTGCGGAAATGTCATACTCGTGTAGTCTTTATACTTTTTCGGTTTTGGATACTTTGCATCTTTACGAAAGAAATGATCAAACGCTTTTTTCAGACGCACAAAAACTTCTTGCAGCGGCTGAGAAGGCATTTCTTTTAGAAAAGGATACGTATTCTTGTCCAATGTAAGTTGTCTTTGCATATCATAACGATTGTAATTTTCTTTATTTTGCTTATATTTCCGTTCTTTGTCTAGCAAGGCAGAATTGTAGGTTTGACGACAATATTGTAACCAACGGTCTAACACTTCTTGTTGTGCTTCTGTTGGAAAGATTTCATATTTTTGATTCCACAACATTATCATCACCTCCCATTCGTTTTGTCCTTGTGTTTCGGTATTGCTTTAGAATTTCTAATGGCGCTCCTCCTATAGTAAACAAACAATAACTTTGAGGTCAAAAGTATTCTTTCTATCATTTCTATCTGATTTGAGGGAATTCCTTTTTCATTTTTCGTGAACTAGCACTCTTATAAGCGTTGATGAACTTCGATTATTCTGTATTCGGTTTCGTTGTCATGAGAACATGAACATGATCCATATCATGATTCCATTTTTTACAGAAATGTGATAGTTCGCCCCAATATTTTCAAATATAGTTTTCAATCTAGTCGAGATTGTATCACCAATTCCTTTTCTTCGATACTTCACAACCATAATAAGGCGGTATTCGAATACTGAATGATTATTTGTGTCTAATTTCACTGTTGTCACCTCTTTATTTCATTACACAACTGACCAGTAAGAAATAGAAAGAAAAAACCTTTGAATTACGCCAACCACAATTCATCCCCTCCCTACTCATTAGGTTTCACCCTTCTCATTCCTTGAGGACGGGGAACTCTTTTGGAAATCCGTTAAAATTCATATAAAATGCGAGAAAAGAAAGTAAGGTGAAACTTCCATCAGTGGAGGTTTCCTTCATCCCGACTAATGTGAAGCCCCTCAACCAGACTTTTCTATTTTCAAATGGCGCATGAAAGATTGGGAAGAAATTTGTACAATCATGTAATCTATTCCTATAACAAAAATAGGCTATCCCCTATAGGGATAGCCCTCTCTATTATTTCTACTTCACCATATAACTCTTCAACTGATCACGAAGCGCTCGCTTCAAAAACTTTCCGACGGATGTTTTTGGAATTTCTTCCACAAATAAAATATCATCTGGCATCCACCATTTTGGAAATTGATTTTCTAATAGCTCGTATAACTCTTCTTGGCTGACCACTTCTCCTTCTTTTAAAACGACACATGCAACAGGACGCTCTTGCCATTTTTCATGCGGAACAGCAACGACAGATGCCTCTAATACTTTTTCATGTGTCATTAAAGCGTTTTCTAAATCAACAGAAGAAATCCATTCACCGCCGCTTTTAATTAAATCTTTTGTGCGATCGGCAATTTTAACAAAACCTTCTGGGTCTACTGTTACGATATCACCTGTGTGCAGCCAGCCATCTTTCATCGACTCTTCAGTGCGTTCATCATTATAATAACTGCCGGCAATCCATGGTCCGCGGAGGCAAAGTTCTCCCATTTCTTCACCGTCCCATTTTACTTCACCATCTTGACCGATGACTTTCATTTCAAGACCTGGGAGTAAACAACCTTGGCGGGAGCGTAACTCATAATACTCTTCTTTCGGTAAATCATATTGATACGACTTCGGACGGTTTATCAAAACTGCTGGACTCGTTTCTGTCATTCCGTAGATTTGTCTGAAAGAAATATTATATTTTTCTTCATATGTGCGAATCATACCTTTTGGCGCTGCCGATCCGCCTGACCATATGCTGCGAACACTACTAATATCATATGGATATTTTTCAATCTCTTGTAATAAGCCAATCCAAATTGTCGGCACGCCAGCAGTAATCGTTACTTTCTCTCGTTCAATTAACTGCGCTAAAATTTTCGGAGTAAAGTGCGGACCTGGTAAGACAAGCTTTGTACCGAACCATGTGCCTGCAAACGGAAGTCCCCACGCATTCACATGAAACATTGGAACGACTGGCATGCATGTATCTCCTTCTGATATACTGCCGCCGTCCACAAGTCCAAGCGTGTAACTGTGAAGTGCAATGCTACGATGCGTATACACGACACCTTTTGGTTTTCCTGTCGTTGCGGAGGTATAACACATGCCCGCAGGTGCTTTCTCATCTAGATCTGCTACAAATGGAAATGTTTCATCGCCTTCTTCGAGAAGTTTATCATAGTGATATGCTGGTGATAGTGTTGTATGAGGTAGTGTGTTGTCATCTGTCATAATGATAAATGCTTTTACATGAGGAATTTCGTGTTGAATGCTTTCTAATACCGGAACCATATCTTCATCCACAAGAATAATTTTGTCTTCGGCATGGTTAATGATGTAGGAAATGTGGTCTTCTGAAAGTCGTAAGTTAATCGTATGTAATACAGCTCCGATTCCTGGAATCGCAAAATATGCTTCTAAATGGCGGTGATGATTCCAAGCGATTGTTCCTACTTTATCTCCCGTCTCAACCCCCATTTTACGTAATACACTCGCAAGTCTTCTTGTCCGCTTCGCAATCTCTCCGTATGTTAATGTTTGAATACGCGATGCAGTACGCGAAACAACTTCCTTTTTTGAAAAGTACTTCTCTGCCCGTTCCATCATGGCTGGAATGAGAAGTGGTACATCCATCATCATCTTACATTCCCCCTGCTATCATTGTATATCTAAAGATACAACTGTATTATAACACGACATCACCTGGCAAAAACTAGCAACATTTCTTTCCTTTTCTACAAAAGCTGACACAGAACTTATACATCGAGGGCCGCTGTTTATCGGCGTTTCGACACAACTTATCAGCGCTTTTTCCCATTTATCGGCGCTTCGACACAACTTAAAGACCGTTCGACACAATCAGACACCCTCGACTCACCCATATAAAAAAGCATAGCGCCCTGCGCTATGCCTTCACTTCTTCGCCGTCAATTTTTCCTCATACTGATTCAGTGCTGAAATTGCCACGCCTTTATAATAATGTGCGACAATATCTGTATACGCCTTACCTTCCCTCGCCATTCCATTAGCGCCGTATTGGCTCATCCCAACGCCGTGACCAAAGCCTTTCGTTGTCACAACAATTTGATTGCCTTTCTGCTTCCACGTAAAATCAGACGAACGTAAACCTAACTTGTCCCGTACGTCTTTTCCCGTTAATGTTTTCCCTTGAAATTCAACTTCCTTCACGCGCTTTCCTTCTGTTCGTTCTTTAATGTTGCCAACATTACCGTTTGCTAACACTTTCACGCCAAGACGCTTTTGAAAATCAGCAACAGTAAAAGTTTGTTCGCTCGTAAATTTCGGTGACTGCTGATCCCACGGACTATTTACACTTTTTAAGTACGGATAGTCGCTGCCCCAATAATCTGCGGCATTTTCTGTATAGCCATTACTTGTCGAGAAAAATGATGCTGTAATTGGACTTCCCTCATACGTTAAAACTTGCCCAGCTGTTTTTGATACCGCTTCTTCAATACGATTCATTCTGCCTTCATACTCTTTTCCCCATTGTTCTTTTAGCTCTTCTTTACTTTTGTACACTTGATTTTCCACTGTATCTGTTACGTCTGCTTTATTCTGAAGCTTTTGCCCGCTTAACATGCGCTTCACAACGAATGTACGCGCTGTTAATGCCTGTGCTTTTAATGCTTCCATTTCAAAATTTGCTGGCATTTCTGCAGCGACAACCCCAGCAACATAATCTTCAATTGAAACAGTTTCAATCTTCTTTTGTCCGCTGCGATACACAGATACTTGCACATTGGTTTTCGTAGGAGAAGGAGCTGGCGCATTTTGCGCTGCTGGAGGAGCAGAAGGCGTATGATACTTTTCCTCTTTCGCTTTTGTAAACGGAAAAACAAGCATGCTTGGTACGATAATCACTAACGCTACTAATAGCGTTACGATGACCATAATTGGCTTCGTAGTTTTCATTGCTTTCCTCCACTATGAAATTAGACTCATTTCATTCTTATGGAGTAAGACAAGCATTTAGAACAAGTTCTTTTCTTCTTTCTAACATGGCACAAGATTAAATTTTTAGAATATTTTTAATGAAACAGGCATAAAGATTATGTTTCCTGACTATAACAATAATAGTACATGAAAAAAATAGCTTCCATGCCAAAGCATAGAAGCTATCTCTATTAAGCGTGAAGATCAGATACTTGTTGTTCTGCTACTTCTTCCACTCTTTCAGTTACACGTTCAATATCTGCACCTAATGCAGCTAACTTGCCGTGGAAGTTTACATATCCGCGGTCAAGATGTTTTAATTCTGTTACGCGCGTATGACCTTCAGATACTAAACCAGCTAAGATTAATGCTGCTGCAGCACGTAAATCTGTTGCCGCTACTTCAGCGCCTTGCAGGTTGCCTGGTCCGTTCATAATTACAGAACGGCCTTCGATTTTAATATCTGCATTCATACGGCGGAATTCTTCCACATGCATGAAACGGTTCTCGAATACTGTTTCTGTAATCATGCTTGTGCCGTTTGCTTTTAATAATAATGCCATCATTTGTGACTGCATATCTGTCGGGAATCCTGGGTGTGGCATCGTTTTAATATCAGCCGCTTTTAACTCCTCTGGGCCAATAACGCGTACACCTTCGTTTTCCTCAATAATTGTAACGCCCATTTCTTCCATCTTCGCTGTAATAGAACGCAAGTGTTCTGGTACAGCATTTTCAATTAACACGTTTCCGCCTGTAATTGCTGCTGCAACCATAAATGTCCCTGCTTCAACACGGTCAGGAATAATTGAATGGTTTGCACCATATAATTTATCGACACCTTCAATACGAATTGTGCCAGTTCCAGCACCGCGTACTTTTGCGCCCATTGCGTTTAAGAAGTTCGCTAAGTCTACGATTTCTGGCTCTTTTGCTGCGTTTTCAAGCACTGTTGTCCCCTCTGCTAATACAGCAGCAGACATAATGTTTTCTGTTGCCCCTACGCTTGGGAAATCTAAGTAAATTTTTGCACCTGTTAGTTTACCGTCTACATACGCTTCAACAAATCCGTTACCAACTTTTACTTTTGCTCCCATAGCTTCAAAGCCTTTTAAATGTTGGTCAATTGGACGTGAACCGATTGCACAACCACCAGGAAGCGCAATGCGTGCACGACCATTACGTGCTAAAAGCGGTCCCATTACAAGAACGGACGCGCGCATTTTACGTACATATTCAAATGGTGCCTCGATGTTTAGTTCTTTTGATGCATCAATTGTTACCTCATTGTTTGCAAAAGATACCTCTGCATTCAAATGACGTAATACTTCATTAATTGTGTATACATCTGATAGTTCTGGTACTTCAGATAGTACATTCTTTCCATCACTCGCTAATAGGGCTGCAGCGATTATAGGTAATACAGCGTTTTTTGCGCCCTCTACGCGCACTGTGCCGTTCAACCGCTTTCCGCCACGGACGATGATCTTTTCCAAGTTATTCCCCTCCGTGTCCTTTTTTCACATATATTCAATACTCAGAAGTTATGATCGGTGTGCCAACCACAATTGTATTCTTGTTGTTTGTAGAACGTATTGCTATTTGCACATTGATTTTCTCTTTATTTGTTGAAAGAGCGTCATTCCATTTTTTATTATATGCGGAGACTGACACAAATGCTCTTTCTTCTACTCTTTCAATCGCTTTTGCTGAAAGATCTTTCAAAACTTCATTGGCTTTATCTTGCAAAACACCTTCAATCTTATCACTGAGCGTACCTTGAACACAAGTATAAATTTTTGGTTTTGTACTAAAAATTTTATTCATTTTATCCGTATATTTAGGATCCCATTTTGCTCCGCTCACTTCATATATAATGAAAGTGTTTTCTTTAGTATTTTCCATTGTCCACGTAACTACTAGCCTTTCTTCATAAGAAGAAAAACTTTTTTGTGCTGTTGCTTTATAACCGTCCCTAGACTTCTCAATTTCCCATTTTTCTACATTTGCACGTTGCTTAATTTGACCAAGTAACTTTTCAAACGTATGTATATTTGAAATTGTCTTTGTTTCCCGCGCTAACCAAGACCAATGCTGAACATCTGCACTATGTTTCTCTAAAGCAGCAATCATACTTTCCATTTTTTCCTGATCGCTCACAGGTTTCATTTCTCTATATCCGACTAAAAATATAACAGCACTGACAACAATCAATAGCATGGCTTGCATCTTTTTCACGTTCATCCCCTCCTAGTCCCCATTGTTGACGGAGAAGGATGGTTCTATACGTTGTACTTTTTTACTTTACAAGGTATGTTAAGCTCTTTGAATACCCTAAGTAATCAAGGAAAAAGTTACTTACCGATGCACCGATGGCAATCGTTACAAGAATCATGAACACTCTCGTTTGCAATACTTTCCCTGGTTTCATCAGGCGTTCTACATGAAGGCCCTGGAGCGTCCACCACGTAATGGTAATAAACAGTAAATGCGACACAATCGCAATGAGTGCTTGTTGCCCTAAAATTTGTGCCATAAAAAATCGACCCCTTTATCCCGCTCTAACGGGCAGTAACTCTCGTATATCTTGGTGCACAACTGCCCGTATGAGCCCGATTGGTTCAACTAACCTTTTCGGAAAAAATCGTTCCAAAAAGGTAGTTTCACTTTATCCCGCTCTAACAGGCAGTAACTTTCGTATATCTTGGTGCACAACTGCCCGTATGAGCTCGATTAGTTCAACTAACCTTTTCGAAAAAATCGTTCCCAAAACGTAGTTTCACTTTATCTTACTCTAATAGACAACTGCCCGCATGAGCCCGATTGGTTCAACACATTTACTACTTTTGTAGTAAACAAAAAATAACCAAAATAAAAAGTGTAGAGTACATGCTCTACACTTTCAATTTTTACTATTGTACCACGTTCCCGACAAAGAAGAAATCCTTCATAAGCGGAAAATAATCATAAAAGAAATTGTAACCGATTGCCGGTAATATACCGAGCACAACTGTTGCAATCGCGCACAGGCTTACAACTATTCTCAAGTTAACCGGAAGAACGATACGCTCTTCACTTTCTGCACGGCGGAAAAATATTTGCTGCAAAATGCGGAAATAATAGACGAATGAGATTACCGTTGTCCCCATCATAATCGATGCGAGCACGTAATGAGCTGGCTGGACGATAAAGGCTCCTAAAAAGATGTTAATCTTTCCGATAAATCCTGCTGTCCCCGGAATACCAGCAAGTGACATCATAAAAATTGTCATCATGACCGCTGCAAATGGTGATCGTTTATATAAACCTGCAAAAGCAGATATATTTTCTTGTCCCGTTTGTAAGATTATGCCGTGGATAATCGCAAATGCTCCGATATTCATCAGGACATAAGCAAGCATGTAAAACCACATACTATCCATCAGAAATGGTGACAACGCTACGAACGGTACAAGTAAATAACCAGCATGCGCCACTCCTGAATACGCAAGCATTCGTTTTATATTGTACTGCTTTAAGGCAACGCTATTTCCAACAATCATTGTTACACCAGCAAGAACTGCAATATAGATGCTCATATTTCTTAATAGTGATGTTGTTTCATTTTGAACAGGAACTAATGCGAAGATGACTAAGAAAATACGAATAATCATCACAAATCCAGCAATTTTCGATACTGTTCCTAACAACGCTGTAACAGGCGTCGTTGCGCCTTCATACACGTCAGGTGCCCACATATGAAATGGGACAGTCGCAATTTTAAAAGACAAACCGACAAAGAGCAGGATAAACGCAAGTGCCAATAAAAGTTCTATATCACCGCTCACTCCTTGTATAAACAAGCCCTGCATATCCAAAATATTCGTTGAACCTGTCAGTCCGTACAAATAACTCATTCCAAACAGCGTGATTGCTGTAGAAATGCCGCCATTAATTACGTACTTCATTGCCGCCTCATTCGAAGCTTTATTGTTCTTACGAATGCCGACTAAAATGTACGAAGACAATGATAATAACTCAAGACCGATGAATAATGTAATAAAATCACTGCTAGACGCCATAACCATCGCACCAAGAAGCGCCGTTAAAAATAAGTAATAATATTCTCCTCGATCTTCAATCGGCTGCTCGGTATCGTCGCTCATTGCAACGAATAATACAAGAATGCCGCCCAGCAATAAGAGCGTTTTAAACGCTTTGGAAAATCCGTCTAATATAAATGACCCATCTAAAATCTCTCCAGCCGGTGCACCGTACAATGTAACGAGCGCAACAAGTGCAAGTATGACCGTTCCAATTGCCCCGTACGCTAAATTCCGGCGATGAAACGTTTGTTTCGCGAACAGATCAAGAAGTGATAGAAGGATAGCACCGCCAAGAAGGATGAATTCCGGCGTCATTAAATACCACGATAAGCCTAGTAATGTTTTCATATCCATTCTATCTACCTCCTAACGATTGTAATGTGTCACGAAGCGGTTCACCAAGTACATCTGGCACGATACCGATGATTAGAATACACGCCAGCAAGATCACAACGGGAATATAATCCACTCCGCGCATATCGCTTTTCGCTTCGCATTCCCTTTGTCCGAATGTAACTTGCATAACTGCCCGGAGTACATACACCGCTGTTAAAATAATACCGATTGCTCCGATCGCCGCTAAGATTGGGTGCGCTTGAAACAAGCCAAGAAACGCTAGAAATTCACTCACAAAACCAGACATTCCAGGAAGTCCGAGCGAAGCCATACTTCCTGCTAATAAGAAACCGCTAAGGATTGGTACTTGCTTCGCTAAACCGCCAAGCTTTGTAATGTCAGAAGTGCCAAAGCGCTGCTCGATGATGCCAAGAAGGAAGAATAACAGCGCGGCGATTAAACCGTGGGAAACAACTTGGAACAATGCGCCCTTCATCCCTGCCTCGTTCAGCGCAGCTAAACCGATCAGCACAATTCCCATATGCGAAATACTTGAATATGCGAGCACTTTTCGAAAATCTGTTTGAACAAGTGCTAATAATGCACCGTACAGTAAATTGATAACCCCTAAAACCGCTAAGACAACCGCAAACTTTTCAAACTGCTCTGGGAAAAGACCCATTCCAAAGCGGACAATCCCGTACGCCCCAATCTTTAAGAGAACACCCGCATGCAGCATAACAATTGCCGGGTGCGCTTGTACATGGACGTTCACCATCCAGCGGTGAAGCGGAAAGACCGGAAGCTTAATCATAAATGCCACCATAATGGCTAGAAATAACCCAAGCTGCAACGAATCAGACAATTCACCGACTGTTGTCATTTCTTTTCCTGCTAAAACGGCTTGCAGCTCTGCTATATTCGTTGTACCTGCCCTTGCAAATAAAATTGAAAAGGCAATGAGTAAAATCGCAGAACCAATGCCGTTATAAATTAAATAGCTGTACGCTGCTTTTTCACTGCTAAATTTGCCCCATTTGCCAACGAGTAAAAACATAGCTGGCAATGTAATTTCAAAGAAAACGAAGAACAGCAGCAGATTTTCAGCAGCGAAGACACCAAGCATTCCGATTTCAAGCATAAGCAGTAACATATAGAAACCTTTTACATGCTTTGTAATGGAAAAGGCCGTAATAGCTGCCAACGTCGCTAACAATGCTGTCAGAAGCATCATAACGAGCGAGAAACCATCAATGCCAAGCTCATAATAAATCGTAAACAATTCGTTCTCCATACCTGGAAAGCGGCCAAATTGAATCCACTTTACCTTCTCAGCAAAGATCGTTAAGCTTGTTCCCGATGCATATGTAATCGCAATAAAGAGCGCGGACCCGAGGGGAAGTAATGTGCCAAGCAGACCAACAATCCTCGCCGCTCTCTCTTCTGTCTTCGGTATAAATGCCAACAGTATGATACCTAACAGCGGGGAGAAAATGAAGAAAGATAATAGAAAGGAACTCATTGTCCATGCCCCCCTGTCAATAGCAGAATCATTACTAATGCAGCTAAACAAATAGCTGTAACTGTGCCGTACATTTGTACTTGCCCGTTTTGCAATTTCGATAAGGCCGCGCTCACACCTCTTACAATGCCAGCGACTAGCTTCGCCATTCCTTCAACAACATACATTTCAAAAAAGTGCAACACATATGCAGTTCCTTTCACGAGCGGAAGCACTGTTACGCTATACAATTCATCAATATAATATTTCTCCTTCAGCAAGCTGTACATCGCGGTCTTCTCGCCGCCAATCCAATCACGGGAAATTGTGCGTTTTCCATATATCAAATACGCTAAGACAATCCCGGCTAATGAAACGAGCGTGGCCACAATCATGATCCAGGCCGGACCATGGACTTGCTTCACCTGAAACGCTACGTCTTTTGTAAGCCAATCCCCAAGAAATGTTCCGAACCAAGGTGTATTCACATAACCCGCTACAACGGCTAAGACGCCAAGAACCATCATCGGCACTGTCATCACGCCCGGAGATTCATGCACATTCTTCTGTTCCCCGCGCGCTTCTCCCGTAAAGACAAGGAAGTAAAGGCGGAACATATAGAAGGCCGTGAAGAAAGCTGCAATTACCGCAAGGACGAATAAACCGTAATTGCCGCGTTCCCACGTCGCCGCTAAAATTTCATCCTTACTAAAGAATCCAGAAAATAGCGGAACACCACTAATTGCAAGCGTACCAATTAAAAACAACGAGCCGGTTATTTTCATCTTCTTAAACAAACCGCCCATTTCTTCGATGTTTTGCGTATGTACGGCATGAATGACACTTCCGGCTGCTAAGAATAATAATGCCTTAAAGAACGCGTGCGTCGTTAAATGAAAAACACCAGCCACGTACCCTGCCGAACCAAGTGCAAGCATCATATAGCCAAGCTGACTTACTGTGGAGTACGCTAACACACGCTTAATGTCTGTTTGCACTAAACCAATGGATGCCGCAAAGATTGCCGTAACGCCGCCAACGATGGCAACAGTTTGCATCGCCGCTTCGCTCGCTGAGAAAAGCGGGAACATGGTAGCAACCAAATATACCCCAGCTGCAACCATTGTTGCTGCGTGGATAAGTGCTGATACTGGCGTTGGGCCCTCCATCGCATCCGGAAGCCACGTATGCAGCGGAAACTGACCGGACTTCCCCATTGCGCCAACAAAGATTAAAATTGCCGTTAGTGTAATCATCGTCCCTGAAATCTCTCCAGCTTGTACCGCCTGGAAGATTGCATCGTAGTCAAAGCTGCCAACTTGCCAGAATAATAGAATCATCCCGATAAATAAACCGACATCCCCAATCCGCGTCATAATAAACGCCTTTTTTGCAGCTGCCTTTGCCTCTTCTTTAAAGAAATAGAAACCAATTAGCAAGAAGGAACCGAGTCCGACTAACTCCCAGAATATATAAAGCTGCAATAAGTTAGTTGAAATCACAAGCCCAAGCATCGCAAACGTAAATAACCCTAAGTACGCATAAAAAATATGGAACCTTTCATCGCCGTGCATATACCCTTTCGAATACATATGAACGAGCAAGCTCACAAGTGTGACAATAAAGAGCATCAATGCGTTTAACGCATTTACTTCAAAGCCGAAGGAAATACTCACATCTCCAATTTGCAGCCATGTCCATTGCTGTTTTACCGTTTCTGCCGATAGCCGTTCTATTAATACCAGTACCGCACCCGCAAATGAAAGAAAAGCGAGAAAGGTGCCAAGCCAACTACTTCCTTCTTTCAGCTTCTTGCCAAACATCACGAGTAAAACGAAAGATACAAGCGGGAAAAGCGGTATTAGCCATGCATAGTCCATCATTAGTTTCTCCCCCCCTTTTCGGTCACAACATTAATGCTTTAACGAATCCATTTCATCTGTATTAACCGTTGCGCGGTTTCTGTATAAAGCGATTAAAATTGCCAAGCCAACCGCAGCTTCTGCTGCAGCGACGGACATTGTAAACAGTGCAAAAATTTGTCCCTTTAAATTTGGAAACATCCCTAATTTGCTAAAGGCAACTAAATTTAAATTCGCCGCGTTCAGCATCAGTTCAATACAAACCAATACAATTACTGTATTACGCTTCGTTAATGCCCCAAATAAACCGATGCAAAACAGTATAATCGCAAGCGTCAGGTACGCAGAAGCTGGAATGCTACTCATGCGAATCCCCCTCTTTCTCATCCTTCTTCGCAAGTACAATTGCGCCAACAAGAGCAACAAGTAACAAAACAGACGTTAACTCAAACGGTATTATATATTTCGAATACAACAATTCTCCAATCTGAAGTGTATTTTGCTCATGAAGCAGTACCCCATCTTGAACGCTTTGATTCTCAAAACCTACGTTATTCACCGCAAAATACATCACCGCACCGAATATCACAACTGCAAGAAAGACAAATAATTTCCGCCAACCAAAACGCGTTTCTTCCTCATCATTATGCTTCGTTAACATAATGCCAAAAATCATAATAATCGTAATCGCACCGGAGTAAATCAAAATTTGTACAACCCCGACAAACTCTGCTGATAACATAAAATAAAGCCCAGCAATACTAAGGAACGTAAACACTAGAGCGAGCATCATATGCATCACTTTCTTTAAGTTCAGCATAAGTACACCGCCCATCATCGCAAGCAGGGCTAATGCTAAAAATGCTACTAACTCGCCATTCATGCTTTATTCTCCCTTCTCACATTTTGATCATTTTCATCCAGCCACTGTAAATTTTTAAATAAATCATCACGTGTATATTCCGCTAGCTCAAAGTTATTTGTCATCACAATCGCTTCTGTCGGGCAAACTTCTGTACAAAGATCGCAAAGAATACAAATTTCGAAGTTAATATCATACGTATCAATGATCTTCCCTTTCTTCTCTGGATCCGGATGCTTTTTCCCTGTTAGTTGAATACAGTCTGTCGGACAAATATTTGCGCATTGATTGCAAACAATACATTTTTCTGGATAAAACTTTTGAATGCCGCGAAAGCGATCTGGAAGTGGTAGTGGCTGATTTGGATAGTCATACGTTACTTTCTTCTTACTTAAGTTACTAAGTGTATACTTTAAACCTTTAAATAATCCTTTCATTGTACTCCTACCCCCTTTTTAGATTAGAAGAACAACTCTTTTATGAGTGCAGCTAAGAAAATATTCGCAAGCGCTACTGGCAATAGTACCTTCCAGCCAAACTCCATCAATTGATCGCCTCGTATACGCGGAAACGTCACGCGGAACCAAATTAATAGAAACACAACAGCACTAAATTTCAGCGCGAACCAAACGGCACCTGGAATAAACGATAGAAACGGAATTGGCTGCCATCCCCCTAAAAATAGTACCGTCATAAGCGATGCCATTCCAAAGAAATACACGTACTCAGAAAGCATGAAGAACGCCCAGCGGAATCCCGAGTATTCTGTATGGTATCCAGAAACAAGCTCCGATTCAGCTTCTGGTAAATCAAACGGCGTCCGGTTCAATTCGGCAACAGCTGCGATTAAGAATACGACAAAACCAACTGGCTGCACGAAAATGAACCAAACCCCTTTTTGCGCCTCGACAATTTCATTTAAATTCAAGCTGCCCGTTAGAAGAATTATTCCAATTACGCTCATAACAAGTGGAATTTCATAGGAAATCATTTGCGCTGCGGCGCGCATTCCTCCTAGTAAGGAGTATTTATTGTTAGACGCCCAGCCCCCAGTTACAACGCCAATTGTTGTAATACCAGAGATTGCAATGTAGTACAGTAAGCCAACACCAATATCAGCAAACTGTAATTTATCTGTAAATGGAATCACTGCTAATACCATAAATGCCGGCGCAAACGCAATGACAGGTGCTAATATGAAGAGGGGTTTATCAGCAGCTTTCGGGATCGTATCTTCTTTTAACAGGAGCTTTAACACGTCCGCTACTGTTTGCAGGAGTCCAAAACGGCCTCCCACTTGGTTTGGTCCTATGCGCCCTTGCATAAATCCCATTACTTTTCGCTCTGCTAAAATTCCATATGTAACAAAACCAAGAACGACAAACAATAACAACGTTGCTAATCCGAAAAAGATAAGAAAATTCGTCCAGCTTGCGGGTGACTCTAAGAGGTTTTGTATCATCATCCATCAACCTCCCCAAGTACAATATCAACGCCGCCTAAGATTGTAATTAAGTTTGCGATATTCTCGCCTTTCAAAATCTTTGGTAAGATTTGTAGATTATAAAAAGATGGACGGCGGAACTTTAAGCGGTACGGCTCTTTCTTTCCATCGCTCGCAATGTAACAGCCAATCTCTCCGCGCGGTGATTCAATTCGAACAAACGCCTCACCTTTTGGTGCTTTAATAATCTTCGGTACCTTCGCTAAAATAGCTCCTTCTTTTGGAAACTGTTCTACCGCTTGCTCAATGATTTTCAGCGACTCTTCAATTTCCTCCATCCTGCAAACGTAACGGTCCCAAGCGTCGCCTACTTTACCAACCGGAACATCAAAGTCAAAACGGTCATAAATCGAGTACGGTTCGTCTTTACGAAGATCCCATTTCACACCTGTGCAGCGCAAGTTCGCTCCGCTTAATGAATATTGCAGCGCATCATCTGCCGAATAAATACCGACTCCCTTTACACGGTTTAAGAAAATTTCATTGCCGCTCACAAGGTCGTGATATCCCTTTAGCTGCTCCCTCATATATGGAACAAACTCGCGCACTTTTTCAATCCATCCGTCCGGCGCATCCCACTTCACCCCGCCAACACGCATATAGTTAAATGTTAAACGTGCTCCGCATAATTCGTTCAGTAGGTTAATAATCATCTCGCGTTCACGAAATGCATATAAGAACGGACTCACCGCTCCGATATCAAGTAAATTTGTACCCCACCAAACGAGGTGACTCGCCACGCGCCCAAGTTCCATTGCAAGTACGCGCAAATATTCAGCACGCTCTGGTATTTCCAGCCCCATCATCGTCTCAACCGCGTGACAAATGACATAGTTATTTGTCATCGCTGATAAATAATCCATTCGGTCCGTGTACGGAATAATTTGCGTATACTGCAAGCTTTCCGCAATTTTCTCTGTGCCGCGGTGCAAATATCCAATGACAGGCGTAGCTTCTTTAATTATTTCTCCGTCAATTTTAATAACGAGCCGAAATACACCGTGCGTACTCGGATGCTGTGGCCCTACATTTAAAAGCATTTCTTCTGTACGAATCATGTTTTACACCTCCCACCTAAGCTTCTAAAATACCTTTATATCATCCAATAAATGTATTGAAACCTCCATAACAAAGTACATCTTCCTATACCGTATCGTTTAAGCACTTTCCCATCTATTGTTGTGATATTTAACGTTTTTCGTTTTTGGGATAAAGCTGTAATCCAACCGATATATTCTTCTCCATTTTTCTTTGTATACTTTATAAAATCGCGATGTTGAAAACCATTTAATCCCTCTACTTTAGCTTTTAACTTTCTTCTCATTGGCCTGATTTTATAGGGTTGTATGAATACATTGCTATTCTTTAATCCTGCTATTACTAAGGCATCATTTGTATGCGATTTTTCAATATCATAATCAATCCGTTTGTTTGCTGTATCGCATCCTGTCGTAAGTTCCAAAGGAGAGATTTTTGCAAGTTCGTTTCGTAAATAATGTTTTCCTTGCATAACATGCTGTGCATAATCAAATCGAATATGCTTTCCTTCAATTAATGTGTAAAAATGCTCTGCATAATTTAATTCATCCGTTCCTAATGATTCATGACAAACTGAACATAATGTAATGAGATTCTTCAATGTATCTGCACCGCGAAATCGTCTCGGTGTAATATGATGCACTTCTAACTTACAATTCTTCTTACTACATTGTTGACACATAAAATCATCCCTGATGAGAGTTGCTTTCCTAAGGTTTTCATCTAAACGATTAGATTGTTGATATTGCCATTGATACAGTTGTCTTCCTTCTGTCAACTTACGAACATCAATCTGCACATCTTCTAACACAATTTTGTGTATTGGTATCCATTTTTGCAGCTGGTTTACAACACGAAGTACGGCTTCTCGCTTTTGTTTAACAGAAGGCGATATTCGATCTTTTCTTTTACTAGAAGCACGATTATTAAAACGTGTTTTTCGATATCTTTTATGCCTCCTTCTATACTTCCGATAAATACGCCTTAGATCCATGAGACTCTTGACATCTTGACGTTGTTCTATTTCACCTGTAAACACAGCTTTCTTTCCATTTTGAACAATACCTATTCCAACATGCTTCGAACCATCATCAATACCACAAACAAAGGTAGATATATCTTGTTTTTCATTTGAAACTTCTTTGTTGAGTTGTATAACCATCGGATACTTGCTTTTCAGCACTGCTTTTTTCTTTCGGATTAAATACCATGCATTATTTTCTCTTGTTGGACTTAACGGTTTCTCGTTTATATCGACAACAAAAGCATATACAGTCATTTCTGACCAACCATCCTTTATGGAGAATTGTTCGTCTACCCAATGTCAGTAAGAGGACATGTGTTTCGGTGTGTCTATGCAGGTCATTAGCATAGTTTCTTCCTTGGCACTCACAGAGCAGCGGACTGACGATTACATCCGCAGGTGTGTTTTCACCTGACTTACCAACGTAGTTCATCGTGCAGAGCCTATTTCTAAACGCCACACTCACTAAGGGGTGAAAGCTAAGAAACGAGCATCTAGCTAAAAGACTAGTGACCACTTTTGGCTAGAATTGTCCATATATTGAACCACTGTTTCAAAGCTCCACATCAAAAGGCTCGTAATCTTTTCGCAGCGGATAGCCAATCCAATCATCCGGCATCAAAATACGCTTTAAATTTGGATGCCCTTCAAACACAACGCCAAGTAAATCATACGCCTCGCGCTCCGGCCAATCTGCCCCGCTCCATAACGGTACAATGGAAGACACTTTCGGCTCGTCCCG
Organism: Bacillus sp. AFS018417; assembly: GCF_002560985.1. NCBI lineage: Bacteria > Bacillati > Bacillota > Bacilli > Caryophanales > Bacillaceae > Bacillus > Bacillus sp. AFS018417. Next base: position 13,461 of record NZ_NTTM01000011.1, on the reverse strand, counting down.
GTCAAGCTTTACTTTTACCGCTACAGATTGATTCTTGCCGTAAGAGAATAAATGCACGTAAACTTCCATATGCGTTACAAAATCTGTCGCATGCAATTCTGACATATAATCGAATGCAAATTCGGGATCCACCTTTAAAAGTTCCATCACTTCATAGTAATGCTTTGGCTTCACAATAAGCGTTGGCACATCCTTGGACAATGTATTAATATAGAAATCTTCTAACACACCTTCACCAAATTTTGCTGCAACTGCCTGAACGTACGCATCTAAATATGGCTGATTTCGTGACGGCTCTTCTACTTTCTGTTCTTCTTCCTCTTTCTTTTCTCCAGCCGCCCGAGCCTTTGCCGCGGCCGCTGCTGCTGCTTTGGCCTTCGCTGCCGCAATTGCTTTTGCCTTCTCATCGTCTTCCGGCGATTCTTCTTTTCCCATTTGCTTCGCTAGTGCAGCCGCCTTCGCTTTTGCTGCTGCCGCTGCCTTTGCTTTCGCCGCCGCAATTACTTTTGCTTTCTCGTCATCCTCTGACGATTCTTCTTCCTTTTCTGTTTGCTTCGCTAGCGCCGCCGCCTTTGCTTTCGCCGCGGCCGCTGCTTTGGCCTTCGCTACTGCAATTGCTTTCGCTTTCTCGTCATCCTCTGACGATTCTTCTTCCTTTTCTGTTTGCTTCGCTAGCGCTGCTGCCTTCGCTTTTGCCGCTGCTGCTGCTTTTGCTTTCGCTTCCGCAATTGCTTTTGCCTTCTCATCGTCTTCCGGCGATTCTTCTTCTTTTTCTTTTTGCTTCGCTAGCGCTGCCGCCTTCGCTTTCGCTTCCGCAATTGCTTTTGCCTTCTCATCGTCTTCCGGCGATTCTTCTTCCTTTTCTTTTTGCTTCGCTAGCGCTGCCGCCTTCGCTTTTGCTTCCTCTGCTGCCCGGCGTTTTACTTCTGCTACATCTATTTCATTCCCATTTGATAGCGCTTTCTCTTTTTCTTCTACAAGTTGAATCTCATTTTCCTGACGTGCCGCCAGTCGCTTCTGCGCTTCTTCCTTTGCACGTCTTGCCGCCTCTTTTTTCGCATCATCTATATTTTTATCTTGGTCGCTCATTTATTCGTCACCTGCTTCCCTGTCTTTGCTTCGTAACGAATTTTCTCTTTTAATTTATTAATACCGTAAATTAAAGCTGCTGGATTTGGTGGACAGCCAGGAATGTATACATCCACTGGTACGATTTGATCCACCCCTTTTACAACAGCATACGAATTCACATATGGTCCTCCTGCCGTTGCACAAGACCCCATTGCAATGACCCACTTCGGTTCTGGCATTTGATCATATAAACGACGAACGATTGGTGCCATTTTCTTCGTTACTGTTCCAGATACAATCATGACATCTGATTGACGGGGTGATGTACGGAAGAAAGAGCCAAATCGATCTAAATCATAGTGCGAAGAGCCGACTCCCATCATCTCAATCGCACAGCATGCCAGTCCAAATGTCATCGGCCATAGCGAATTACTGCGAGCCCAGCCCTTTACTTGCTCAAGCGTCATAAAAAATATATTTCTTTCTAATTCAGCGCGTTCTTGTGGATGAATATCTTCAAAATTTATAGCCATTGTAACACCTTCTTTTTCCAAGCATATGCAAGACCAATGAGTAACATAATAACAAAAATGAGCATCTCCACTAATGCAAATAGACCCAGCTTGTCATACGCTACCGCCCAAGGATATAAAAATACAGTTTCTACATCAAAAATGACAAAAAGCAATGCAAAAATATAATAACGGGCATGGAAGCGGACGTTTGCATCTTGAAACGGCTCAATTCCACTTTCATATGTTGTTTTCTTCGCTGTACTCGGTTTATGTGGACGCAGCAACTTTCCCAATGTGAGTGCTACAATCGGCAGTAATATACCTAATAACAAAAAAATGACGACAATCATATAACTATTTTCATATACATTTTCCATTGTGAAACTCTCTCCCCCCTCACAAATACAAGTGCACTCAGTAAACGTTATGATTGATTTGCACCATTTATTATTTTTTAATTTTTCTAAATAATGCAATTATGGTTATTATATCAAATTTTAAATTCCTATGTCGATATATTGGGAAAAAGGAACAAAAACTTAAAAGAACATGGTATTCATACTTCTGCGGGATAACTATAAAAAAAGCCGTAAAGGTTCATCCCTTTACGGCTTTTTTCATTACTTCATATTTGAAACGTTCAAACGGTTCACTGCACGTTGTAGTGCCATTTCTGCACGTTTGAAGTCAACATGTGCTTGTTTATCTTGCAGACGTTGCTCAGCACGGCGCTTCGCTTCATTTGCACGATGAACGTCGATATGACTTGCTGTTTCAGCAGATGGTGCTAATACTGTTACTTTCTCAGGGCGAACTTCAATAAAGCCACCGCTAACTGCTACGTAATCTGTATGTCCACCATTTTTCAAGCGAATTGCACTAACCTTAAGTGGTGCAACAGTTGGAATGTGACCTGGCAAGATCCCCATTTCCCCGCTCTCTGCTTTTACGCTTACCATTTCAACTTCATTTTCGTAAACCGGTCCATCAGGAGTTACAATACTGACTGGAAATGTCTTCATAATTCGTCCCTCCTAAGGCCTTACGCCATCATTTTCTTCGCGTTTTCAACAACTTCTTCAATACCACCAACAAGACGGAATGCGTCCTCTGGAAGGTCATCATGTTTTCCTTCTAGAATTTCTTTGAATCCACGAACTGTGTCTTTTACAGGTACATAAGATCCTTTTTGACCTGTAAATTGCTCTGCTACGTGGAAGTTCTGTGATAAGAAGAACTGAACGCGACGAGCACGATGTACAACTAATTTATCTTCTTCAGATAACTCGTCCATACCTAAGATAGCGATGATATCTTGAAGCTCTTTATAACGTTGTAATGTTTGCTGAATTTGACGAGCAACTGCATAATGCTCTTCTCCAACGATTTCTGGAGAAAGTGCACGAGATGTAGACGCTAATGGGTCTACCGCTGGGTAAATACCCATTTGTGTTAAACGACGCTCTAAGTTTGTTGTTGCATCTAAGTGAGCGAACGTTGTTGCTGGTGCTGGGTCAGTGTAGTCATCGGCTGGTACATATACCGCTTGGATAGACGTGATAGACCCTTTATTTGTTGATGTAATACGCTCTTGTAATTGACCCATTTCAGTTGCAAGTGTTGGTTGGTAACCTACCGCAGATGGCATACGACCAAGAAGGGCAGATACTTCAGAACCAGCTTGCGTGAAACGGAAGATGTTATCGATGAACAGAAGTACGTCTTGTCCTTGCTCATCACGGAAATGTTCAGCCATTGTTAAACCTGTTAATGCAACACGTTGACGTGCTCCAGGTGGCTCGTTCATTTGTCCGAATACCATCGCTGTTTTCTTGATTACACCAGAATCACTCATTTCATGGTATAAGTCGTTACCTTCACGAGTACGCTCACCTACACCAGCGAATACAGAGATACCGCCATGCTCTTGTGCGATGTTGTTAATTAATTCTTGGATTAATACTGTTTTACCTACACCGGCACCACCGAATAGACCGATTTTACCACCTTTAATATAAGGAGCTAATAAGTCTACTACTTTAATACCAGTTTCAAGAATTTCTACTTTTGTAGATAACTCTTCAAATGCAGGTGCTTGACGGTGAATTGGATCACGGCGTACATCCGCTGCTACTGCTTCACCTAAGTCAATTGCATCACCTAATACGTTAAATACACGGCCAAGTGTTGCATCACCAACTGGAACTGAGATTGCTTTACCAGTATCTTCTACTTCAACGCCACGAACAAGTCCGTCTGTAGAAGACATTGCTACTGTACGAACTGTATTATCACCAAGATGAATCGCAACTTCTAAAGTTAAGTTAATTGCATCTTGTTTAATTTTAAGGGCATTGTAGATTTCAGGTAGCTTTCCGCCGTCAAACTTAACGTCTACAACCGGACCCATGATTTGCGTAACGCGCCCTTTATTCATCGGGTTCCCTCCTAGCTTTCTTTAAATTAGCCAGCTTTTCTACGAACAGTCGGCTTTGAGTTTTTTTATATTTCATTTCGCTTTGAGATTATAGGCTCCGCTTTTTATTCCTATTCTAACGCTGCTGCACCGCCGACGATTTCCGTAATTTCTTGCGTAATCGCTGCTTGACGAGCGCGGTTGAAAGAAAGTGTAAGTGTATCGATAACTTCCATTGCGTTGTCTGTAGCACTTTTCATTGCTGTCATACGCGCTGCGTGCTCGCTTGCTTTACCGTCTAGCAATGCACCGTACACTAAGCTTTCTGCGTATTGAGGCAATAATACTTTTAAAATATCTTCTTCAGACGGTTCAAACTCATATGAAGTTTTTGCTTTTTCAGATGCCACATCAGTAAGCGGTAAAATCTTCTTCTCCGTTACTTCTTGTGAAATCTTACTTACATAATGATTGTAATAAATATACAATTCATCATAAGCACCATCTGTAAACATAGAAATTGCTCTTGAAGCAATATCTTTAATATCAGCAAATGATGGTTGATCAGATAATCCAATTACTTCATCAATGATATTAAAACCACGACGTTTTAAATAATCACGGCCTAGACGTCCTAGTACAATAATCGCGTACTGGTTTGCATCCATGTTGTGACGCTCTTTCACTACGTTGCTTACTGCACGTAAAACGTTACTGTTATATCCACCTGCTAGTCCGCGATCCGATGTAATAACAATATATCCTGTTCGCTTCACAGGACGCGCTGTTAGCATTGGGTGATTTACCCCGCTACCTTGCGCTATATCCGCTACTACTTCTTGAATCTTATTCATATACGGAACGAAAGATTTAGCATTTTGCTCTGCACGGTTTAATTTTGATGCAGATACCATCTCCATCGCTTTCGTAATTTGACTCGTTTTCTTTGTCGAGTTAATTTTTGCTTTTATATCGCGTAAAGATGCCACAGGTTTTCACCACCTTTTTTCCGGAAGTTGGCATGATTAGAAAGACTCTCCGTTTGTTCATCTTCCCAATCTAATTAACAAGTTATACTTGTTCATGATTGGAGGAAAAGAATAGGTGCACCTACTCTTTTCCTCTACATATCCGTTAGCACTCTATGTAAGAGTTGCCTGTTTCTATATTTAAGTAGAGCGGCTACAAGAGCCGGCTCTGCTTTTTATTATTATTCAGATGCTACGAAAACTTTTTTGAAGCCGTTAATAGCTGCTGCCATTTTTTCGTCTTCAGCAAGTTTTGTTGTTGTACGAATTTCAGTTAATAATTCAGCAGCATTCGTATCTAACCAAGCATGGAACTCCTCTTCGAAACGAGTGATGTCCGCTACTGGGATATCATCTAAGAATCCGCGTGTTAATGCGTAAAGAATCATAACTTGTTTTTCTACTTTTAATGGCTTATGTAAGCCTTGTTTTAATACTTCTACTGTACGTGCACCACGGTTTAATTTCGCTTGTGTTGCTTTATCAAGGTCAGAACCGAACTGAGCGAACGCTTCTAATTCACGATAAGATGCAAGGTCAAGACGAAGTGTACCAGATACTTTGCTCATCGCTTTGATCTGAGCCGCACCACCAACACGAGATACAGAAGTACCTGCGTCAATCGCTGGACGTACACCAGAGAAGAATAGATCAGATTGTAAGAAAATCTGTCCATCTGTGATAGAGATTACGTTTGTTGGGATGTAAGCTGATACGTCCCCTGCTTGTGTTTCGATGAAAGGTAATGCTGTTAAAGAACCAGCGCCTTTTGCATCACTTAATTTTGCCGCGCGCTCTAGTAAGCGGGAGTGTAAGTAGAATACATCCCCTGGATATGCTTCACGACCTGGAGGACGACGTAATAGTAATGACAGCTCACGGTATGCAGCTGCTTGTTTAGATAAGTCATCATATACAACTAATACGTGTTTGCCGTTGTACATGAACTCTTCACCCATTGTTACACCAGCATATGCAGCTAAGTATAATAATGGAGCAGGTTGAGAAGCAGATGCAGTTACAACGATTGTGTACTCTAATGCACCGTGCTTACGTAATGTTTCAACTACGTTACGAACTGTAGATTCTTTTTGTCCGATCGCTACATAGATACAAACCATATCTTGATCTTTTTGGTTCAAGATTGTATCAAGTGCAACAGCTGTTTTACCAGTTTGGCGGTCACCGATGATTAACTCACGTTGTCCACGACCAATTGGTACAAGAGCGTCAATCGCTTTAATACCAGTTTGAAGTGGCTCATGAACAGATTTACGGTCCATTACACCTGGTGCTGGGCTTTCGATTGGACGAGTTTTTGTTGTATTAATTGGGCCTAAACCGTCTACTGGTTGACCTAATGGGTTTACAACACGGCCGATTAATTCTTCCCCTACTGGTACTTGCATGATGCGACCTGTACGACGTACTTCGTCACCTTCACGAATTTCAGTATAAGGTCCTAAAATAATGATACCTACGTTATTTTCCTCTAAGTTTTGTGCTAGTCCCATAACGCCGTTAGCGAACTCAACAAGTTCACCAGCCATAACGTTATCAAGACCATGAGCACGTGCAATACCGTCACCAACTTGAATAACTGTACCAACATCGCTAACTTCGATCTCAGATTGATAGTTTTCAATTTGTTGCTTTATCAGTGCGCTAATTTCTTCAGCTCTGATGCTCATGCGCTTCACCCCTATCTATTCTTCATAAGTTCACGCTGGATACGTGCTAACTTTCTTTGTAAACTGCCGTCGTAAATGCGGTTTCCAATGCGTACTTTAATACCGCCTAGTAAATTTTCATCTACAACATTTTGAACGCGAATTGCATCTTTTCCTGTTTTCTTTGCAAATACTTCTGCAATGCTAAGCTTCTCATCTTCTGATAAAGAACGAGTAGAGTAAACAATTGCATCAGCTACGTTACGCTCTTCGTTTGCAAGTGCAACATACGTATCTACAATTTCAGGCACTAATGTTTCGCGATGATTATCGATTAAAATATATAATGTGTTTAAAATTGGTTGAGAAACAGTAGAAAACACGTTAGAAAGGAATTGTTTTTTCTCTTCTTTTGAAATGCTTGGTTGTCCTAAAAAAGTATGTAGTTCTTTACTACTTACAAAAATACTTTGTACAAGGCGCAGTTCTTCCTCAAACATTTCTAGTGCGTGTTTATCTTTTGCGATTTGAAAAAGAGCGACAGCATAACGTTTAGCTACAATCTCATTGCTCATCGCGCTTCTCCTACCTCTTTAATATAATCGCGAATTAATTGAACTTGATCTTCTTCTTTCAATTCTTTTTGCATTACTTTAGAAGCAATTTGTACAGATAAAGAAGCAACCTGTTCTTGCAGAGCAGCAATCGCGTGCTCTTTTTCGCGTTGAATTTCTTGTACAGCAGATTCTTTAATAGATACTGCTTCTTCTTTTGCAGCAGCAATGATACTTTCTTTTTGATCCTCTGCTTGCTTTTTCGCTCTCTCAATCAATTCTTGCGCTTCAACACGTGATTGTTTTAACATTTCACGTTGTTCTTCTACTAACTTTTTCGTCTCTGCATTGTTCTTTTCTGCAGCGTCGATTTCGCTAGAAATATGATTTTCACGTTCCTTCATAATTCCCATTAAAGGTCCAAATGCATATTTACGAAGCAGTGCTAATAGAATTAGGAAAACGACTAATGTATAAAGTACCGTTCCGTATGGAACAGCAGCAGCTCCTAATAATAGAGTTGGCACAAGGATTCACTCCCTTCAAAAATCTAAATTAAATAAATGAAAAGACAAGTAATGTTTCATTCATAAAGCAATGGCGAAGAAGGTCCCAAAACGATCTTCGCCACTTATTGTAAGGGGAGCTATCCCTTATTTGTTTAATACGATAAACGCGATTACTACACCGATAATTGGAAGCGCCTCAACTAACGCTACCCCGATGAACATAATTGTTTGAAGTTGACCACGTAATTCTGGTTGACGAGCAACACCCTCAACTGTACGAGATACGATAAGACCGTTACCAATACCAGCACCTAATGCAGATAAACCAATTGCGATTGCAGCTGCGATTACACCTAAACTCATTTTAAAAGTCCTCCTTTTTATCATTAAAAAATAAATTTTGTACTTACTTTAAATATATTAATGGTCGTGGCTTACTTTATGAGCCATGTACACCATCGTTAACATTGTAAAGATAAATGCCTGGATAGCACCTACGAAAATACTGAAGCCCATCCATGCTAACATCGGCAGAACAGCACCTAACGCGCCAAACACACCGCTTGCACCTAACTGAGCAAGTAATGTTAATAAAATCTCACCAGCATAGATGTTACCAAATAAACGAAGACCTAACGTCAATGTATTAGCAAATTCCTCAATCACCTTTAACGGGAATAAGAATTTCATTGGTTGAAAATAGCCTCTTAAATATTCTTTCGTACCCTTCATCTTAACTCCATAATAATGGGTGAGGGCAACTACCATCACGGCTAATGTTAGAGTAACTGCTGGGTCAGACGTTGGAGATCTCCAACCTGCAAGGTGCTCACCACCCTCAGCTACCGTAAGCATGAGCGGCAAACCGAGCATGTTTGCTACAAATATGTACATAATGAGTGTAACTCCAAGCGTTAAAAATCGTCCGCCTGTTTGCCAATCCATCGTACTATTGATCATACCCTTCACGAAGTCCATAATCCATTCAAGGAAGTTTTGCATTCCTGTTGGACGTAAGGCTAAGCGACGTGTACAAATCATAGCAATGATAAATACGATTACTGCCGCAACAGTCGTCATCATAACAGCGGACAAGTCGAACGTTAAACCTAGAAATTCAACTAATTTACCGTGTTCCACTAGTAATTCACCTCTCTTCCCTGCTCTTATATTGTAGATAAAGAAAATCTATGATCATGACAAGATATCCTGTCAGCAATCCTACTCCTAAGCTCCACATCGCTATTAAATATTGATATTTCGCTGCAAATATAATTAATAACCCTATCGTGGCTAATCTCGAATATGTACTCACTGCGGTCGCTTTATACTTTACATTCTCTCCTTGTGTAACGCGATCTAACAGCCTGTCCGTCTTGTGTGCAACGATGCGCAAACTAAGAAAACCGAAAATCGTTCCGATAATCAGCCCCAGAAAGACATCTTTGTATGAGGTAAAGCCCCATCCTAATACAAAGAGTGCGAGAAGGTTGTACATATATTTCTTTTGTCTTTGGACAAGTTCATGTACTTCTATCATCATTGCTCTCCTGAATAAAAGTGTCGAATGAGTCGAATCATAGCATAAACCCCTGTTCCAAGACCTAGTAATAAACCGATTACTAGGAATAAAGGAAACGTTCCAAGCTTACTATCAATCCATTGCCCGCCAAAAATTCCAACTAAAATAGCACCAACGAGCTGAGAAAGAATTCCGGTCATTAAAGCATATGCCTTAAATGGACTGCGCTTGTTTTCCTCCAAGGATTCATCCCTCCATATGTAAAGTCTCATTCACTATGCGTTAATAATAACTCATTTTTTTGTATAAATCCTAGTCAAATAAAAAAGTTAACTTTTTCGTCACTGAATAGATGAAAAATTGTCAATGAAAACCCTACCATCTATCCCCGTTGTTAGCATACAATAGGGTATTAAACAGTGTCAACGTCAAATCGAAAAAAATCAAAAAATTTGAGTATTAGTCATTTATTGACAGAAATGAAAACGTTCCCCTTCAAAATACTGTTAATAAACGTCTAATCTCCAGGCCTTTTCTCTTTATAATGGAAGAAAAAAGTTCACATTTTTGTCACTATTATTTTTTCCTAATATAACGATTTCCTTCTGTAATATAACTTTCTCAAGTAGAAGTTTCTATATTATATGCAATTGGACTGTATGTTATGTTGCATAAAAAAACAGACGAGAAGGCATCCTTCTCGTCTGTTGTCTTACTTCGTTCCGAATAAACGGTCACCAGCATCTCCAAGACCTGGTACAACATATCCATGATCGTTTAATTTTTCATCTAATGCAGCAACGTAAATATCCACATCAGGATGGTCTTCTTGAATAACTTTTACGCCTTCTGGAGCACCAACGATACACATTAATTTAATATGTTTCGCACCGCGCTTCTTTAAAGAAGTAATTGCTTCTGATGCAGATCCACCTGTTGCTAACATTGGATCAAGTACGATAAAGTCACGTTCTTCTACATCAGTTGGAAGTTTCACATAGTATTCTACAGGTTGTAATGTTTCTGGATCGCGATATAAACCGATATGACCTACCTTCGCCGCTGGAATTAGTTTCAAAATTCCATCTACCATTCCTAAGCCCGCACGTAAAATAGGAATTAAACCAAGCTTCTTACCTGCAATCACTTTTGTTTTCGCTTTACTTACAGGTGTTTCAATTTCAATTTCTTCAAGCGGAAGATCGCGTGTAATTTCAAACGCCATCAAGCTTGCTACTTCATCTACTAGCTCACGAAATTCTTTCGTTCCTGTATTCTTATCGCGAATATATGTAATCTTATGCTGAATTAAAGGGTGATCAAAAACATACAATTTTCCCATGTGAATCTCTCCTTCAGATGATATTGATGCGTGAGGACACGCCGTTTTTTACACTATGTACGATTGTAAAGAAAACGCCACTAATATTCAAGGGTGAATTTGGCAAAATTTCAAATGCTTCTTCTCTCTATCAAGAATAGCCTTACCAATTATGGAAACGAAATCCTTCATTATATATTTAAAATATATTCATGATTTGTATACATACATAGGATGCTTTGCATGCTCTTCTTTCTCATATGTAATATTTTCATGGAAGCTCTGTTAAATAATGTTTTTTATTTTCTTTTTCAACTAAAACATATTCCATAAGAACATGATAAATGTACGAAATAAACAAGACTTTCATTACACACACATGAAAAGTTTATCTTTTAGTAAAGTGAAACCTCCATCAGTGTTTTTTTCATCCCCCACTGATGGTTAGTTTAACCAATCAGGCACATGCCAGCAGTTATCCCCTACCTATCTTCTTCGATTTTCTCTGAATCTTGAGGTGGGGTCTTACTGCGGGATAAAGTGAAACTTCTATCAGCGAGTGGGGCTCACTACCCGCGAATAGAAGGATAAACAATATATCAAGAATTTAACAAAAAAAGCTGCTGAAACAATATGTTTCAACAGCTTTTTTCTCTTATAGCTCTTTATACATTGGGAATTTATTTGTTAAAGCATTTACACGCACGCGTGCTTCTTCTAGTACTGCTTCATTGTCATGATTTTTTAATGTGTAAGCGATAATGGATGCAATTTCATCCATTTCAGCAAGTCCAAAGCCTCTTGATGTTACAGCTGCAGTTCCAATACGAACTCCGCTTGTTACAAATGGGCTAGCTGGGTCAAATGGAATTGTATTTTTGTTTGTTGTAATACCAACTTCATCTAATACATGCTCTGCAACTTTTCCAGTAATGTTTAAATTACGAACATCCATTAAAATTAAGTGGTTGTCCGTGCCACCAGAAACAAGTGTAATACCTTCTTTTTGCAGACCTTCTGCTAAACGACTTGCGTTGTTGATAATGTTTTGTGCATATGTTTTGAAGTCATCCTGCAATGCTTCTCCAAATGCAACTGCCTTTGCAGCGATTACGTGCATAAGCGGTCCGCCTTGAATACCAGGGAAGATGGATTTATCAATTTGTTTTGCAAATTGTTCTTTACATAAAATCATACCACCGCGTGGTCCGCGTAATGTTTTATGAGTTGTTGTTGTTACAAAATCAGCGTATGGTACTGGATTTGGGTGTAAGCCAGCTGCTACAAGCCCCGCGATATGTGCCATATCTACCATTAAATATGCGCCAACTTCATCAGCGATTTCACGGAATTTTTTGAAATCAATTACACGAGGATACGCACTAGCACCCGCAACGATTAATTTCGGCTTATGCTCTTTCGCTTTTTCTAATACATCTTCATAATTGATGTGATGTGTATCAGGATCTACACCGTATTCGATGAAGTTGTATTGTACACCACTAAAGTTAACAGGGCTTCCGTGTGTTAAGTGACCGCCGTGAGATAAGTTCATACCAAGCACTGTGTCACCTTGCTCTAGAATTGTGAAGTATACAGCCATATTTGCTTGTGCACCAGAATGCGGTTGAACGTTTACGTGCTCTGCGCCAAAAATTTCTTTTGCGCGATCACGTGCGATATCTTCTACGATATCCACATGCTCACAACCACCGTAATAACGTTTCCCTGGATATCCTTCTGCATACTTGTTCGTTAATACAGAACCTTGTGCTTCCATTACGGCTTGGCTTACGAAGTTTTCAGATGCAATAAGCTCGATTTTTGAACGCTGTCTTCCTAATTCTAATTCAATTGCAGCAAACACCTTTTCATCTTGACGTTTTAAATGCTCCATCAAAATCCCCCTTTTCTGAACGAATTACATCTATTCCCGATATTTTTTCTTCATTTTGCAAGAAAAAACGAAAATTCCAGTTGTAATTCTTCTAAACCTTCATGTTTTCAACTACATTCTAACACGACTCTACACATGATAAAAGAAAAAAAAGA
>NZ_NTTM01000011.1:0-775 GCF_002560985.1 Bacillus sp. AFS018417 | reverse complement strand
TCTTTTTTTTCTTTTATCATATCTGGCAAGAAGCCCCCCACCTCAAGCGCGAAGCGGTAGGTGGGGAATGAATCGCTTTTTGTTTTTTTTCAAGTATATAAATAGAAACGTATGTTCTTTTTTGGTATACTTTGTGTATACAAAACAAGAAAGGAGCGTGTCCAATGAAAAAAGCATATTTTTCAATTCGTATCTATAAGAATGCACTGAATCCAAAGTATGTTGAAGCTATTGGACATGCTCTTTTCCTATTTAATCGCGCGAAGCATTTCGCCTTTCAAACGCAAGTGTTAGAAAAACGTTCTGGCACCTCCAGACGTTCTGATAGTATGCAAATGACTGTAAAATCACGATTTAGTCTTAATGATTATTATGCAAATAGTGCTGTGCAGGAAGCCAATGCACTGTTTTCTTCTCAGACAGAATTGAAGAAATTGTATATTGAAAATAAAAATGAACAGATTAAAGCTGTAAAAAAGAAGATCAAGAAAACCAAGTCAGATTTGACAGTACTGAATAAAATGAAAACATCTTTTGTCAAAGGGGAGCCAAAGTTCAATAAAACATCTAAGGAACAACAAATGGGACGATATTTTGTTGTGCAATTTAAAAAAAGAACGGATATTTACTATCATGCCTATCAATTTGAGCATGAATATTTAAATGTGCGTATTCAAAAACTTCGTTCTCGTTTAGGTAGCCTTGAATTTCGGTTGGATAGACTACAAAAACTACTTCATAGTTTAAAAAACAAGGTTTCTTCTGTTGTATTTGG
>NZ_NTTM01000119.1:0-1889 GCF_002560985.1 Bacillus sp. AFS018417 | reverse complement strand
AAATTTTTAGTCTGCCTAATCGTTTAGAATAGGGACTTTCAAAGAAACTATATCATCCATCTTTGTTTTTAAATATCTATCATGAAGTGATTTACAACCAAGTAGCATTACTACCTATTTTCATGTCTTTTTGTATACATCGATTCGTTCCATAACTTCTCCTCCATTAAATAATTAAAATCTACATTATATCTTATATTAATGAAATCTTTAAAATGCAACTAGTACCTAATACAACACAATTTATAGAAAGGAGTGAGGATGTGAATATAGTAGAACGATTTTCTTTTTATCTGGAACAGGAAGGGGTCTCGCCACATCGCTATCAAGCTAATAAAATAAAATTCCCCCCTAAATGAAAAAATACGCTATTCTTTCTATAGAATCATAGGAAAGGATGGCGTTTTTGATATGAACTTATCAATTTTTGATGAACTAGAATTGTTTTCTAAAGAGTTGAAACGATATATGTCACCTAATGCTTTAGAGCAATTAGCTAAAAGTGTAGGATTTGTTAAACGAAAAAGTAAATACCGTGCACAAGATTTAGTGGCTCTATGTATTTGGTTAAGTCAAAACATAGCTCATACTTCATTGACACAATTATGTAGTCGATTAGAAGCTAACACCGGTATTTCTATGAGTCCAGAAGGACTCAATCAACGTTTCAACCCTCAGGCTGTTCGGTTTTTACAACAACTCTTAGCACATTTACTTCACCAACGATTTTGTTCCTCTAGCAAGATTCCAACTTTGTATACAAACTATTTTCGGCGTATTCGTGTATTGGATTCTACACATTTTCAGATTCCGGATAAATTCACTTCTACATATCAAGGTTCAGGTGGTAGTGGTAAAAATGCTGGCGTGAAAATTCAACTAGAGTATGATTTATTAAGTGGCCAGTTTCTACATGTTCATGTAGGATCAGGAAAGCACAATGATAAAACGTATGGTTCTACTTGTTTAACGTCCCTTCAACCGAACGATGTATGTATACGTGATTTAGGGTACTTCGACCTAAAAGACTTACATACTATAGAAGAGTGTAATGCTTATTTTATTTCAAGATTAAAACTCAATACACGTATATATCAGAAGAATAAAGAGCCTGAATACTTTCAAAATGGAACAATAAAAAAGCACTCTGAGTACATCCAATTAGATATGGAGCAATTTATTGACCAATTACAGTCAGGTGAAACATATGAAATTCCTGAGATTTATATTGGAATGTATCAAAAGCTTCCTGCAAGACTCATTCTGTATAAATTAACTGAAACGCAAATGAAACGTAGACAAAAGGATTTGGCATCTAAAGAACATAAGAAGCAAATTACCTATAAAGAACGCAGTAAGCGGCTTAGTGCAATTAACTTTTATATTACAAATATTCCTTTGGAATATCTACCAAAGGAACAAGTATACGATTTTTACTCCTTACGATGGCAAATTGAACTTATCTTTAAAATATGGAAATCATTTTTTCTTATTCATCACTGTAATTCTGTAAAATTAGAACGACTGGAATGTCATTTATATGGACAATTAATTAGCATTCTTCTTTGTTCCTCCACCATGTTTCAAATGCGCCAATTACTTCTCATCAAGAAAAAACGAGAATTAAGCGAATATAAAGCGATTTATATCATAAAAGATTATTTTCCACTTATTTATCAATCTTTACAAAAAGACATCCAAGAATTAACAAAGGTATTGTTTCGTCTGTTCAATCTCTTACAGAAAAACGGACGAAAATCCCATAGGTATGAGAAGAAAACAGTCTTTGATATATTAGGCGTCGTATATAACTTTTCTATATCTCACAATCATGTGGCGTAATCCAAAAAATTGAAACCCGATAGGGTTTATTAGGCCCAATACCAGCG
>NZ_NTTM01000118.1:0-1319 GCF_002560985.1 Bacillus sp. AFS018417 | reverse complement strand
ATTAGGCAGACTAAAAATTTTAGTCTGCCTAATTGTTTTTAAATGGATAATTTATATGTTTATTTATTATATCTTTGAAGAAATGCCGTAACCTTCTCTTTTGCAAACTGAGTACTCAAACTACCTGGGTTTATATCGAATCCATGGTCAACGTCTGGAAGAAGGTAGAATTCATGAGCTACATTTTTCACAGTCAGTTCTTTGTCTAACATTTCACCTTGTTCTACTGGAACTATACGGTCACCTGTTCCTAATAATGTAATGGTCGGTGGTGTGTTGTCTTGAATATAATTGATCGGTGAAAGTAATTTATATCGTTCGGGAAATTGTGAAACAGTGCCTCCAATGTACTCTTCCATAACACCGTGTACATAATTAGTGCTCGGATTATCATTATAAAACATTGTCATATCTGCTGGCCCATACATGTTAATGACAGAGTTAACATGTACTTCTGGAACATTAGTTGAGGCTGGTAACTGTTCTTCCCCCATACTATAAGCAGCCAACATAGCGAGATTCCCTCCTGCCGATTCCCCCATTACATTTATTTTATTCGGATCAATCTGATAGGTATCTGCATTCTGTAATACCCATCCTAGTGCTGATTTGATATCTGCTACTTCATCTTTCCATCCTGCTTGTGGGGGCATACGATATTGTACGTCAAAAACGGTGTATCCTAGGTCATTTAGCCATTGTTTCCAGTGTGGAGCTTCCCCTTTATCACCCGATACCCATCCTCCTCCGTGCACTAGTACAACAGCAGGCTTTAATTTGTTTTTTGAAGTCTCTTTGGCTGGCCACACATCCATCTTTAATTCAATACCATCCGTAGTTTTTCCATACACTACATTCTCCATGGGTTTTGTTGATATAGTTTGGCTGTTGAAAAAGTGGGAACTAAGAGAAACAGTGGCGTCTTTACTGTTAGCATAGCTCAACATACTAGTAATTGGCTGTACAGTTAGAAAGATTAATAGTAGTGACAATGGTACTAAAATCACCTGTGCAATTTTGGCTTTTTTCCAAAAAGCTAGTATTAAAAGAACTATTATGAACAGTGTTACAATTAATAGAGACACTGGAAATAACGCTGTGGCCCAAGCGAGTGAACTCATTAATTTATCCATATCACTTGGATTCAGAATATAGTACGATATTATGCCAATGATAGGGAATGCTACTAATGTTAGGATGGTCAAAATCCACTGTATAATGCCTCTAGGTCTCCAAGATGTTGTATGTTTCATTTTTATTTAACCTCCATATTATTAAGATTTTAAGTATAAAGTATTTTCATCTCATTTGCTATTTAA
>NZ_NTTM01000117.1:0-935 GCF_002560985.1 Bacillus sp. AFS018417 | reverse complement strand
AAAAAAGCAGTATCCAAATCTATAGGAGGTGTTCTTGCTCAAACGGCTAAGTACGAGATTATTGAAGAACTACGTTCTCGGTACAAAGTAACCTGGCTTGTCGTCATTGCGCAGTTAAATCGCTCTAGCTACTATAAGTGGCGTTCAACATGTAATCAAAGGCAATTACGCCTTTCAAAGGATAATACATTGCGTGAACAGATTCAAGCAATTCACATAAAACACAAGGAATACGGTTATCCTCGCATGACAATCGCCTTACGAGAGGCCGGATTTTTCGTGAACCACAAAAAAGTATATAGACTTATGCGAGAGCTTCACATTCAATCGATCATCCGTAAAAAACGACGCTTTTTCAAAGGGAAATCCTCAAAGATTTTCCCCAATGTAGTAGAACGGCAATTCCAAAACCGCAAACAAAATGAGGTACTTGTCACAGATATCACTTATTTGCCATTCAAAGATAAATTTCTCTATTTATCGGTCGTTCAAGACCTTTACAATAATGAAATCGTTGCTTGGAAACTCTCACATCGCAATGATTTACAACTTGTTCTAAAAACATTAGATTTAGCAACACAAAAAAGAGATGTGTATGGAACCATCATCCACTCAGATCAAGGATTCCAATATACATCTCCTGCTTATTATCGTATGCTTCAACAGCTAGGCGCCATCGGCAGCCATTCTCGCAAAGGAAACTGCCATGACAATGCTTGCATTGAATCATTCTTCTCTCATTTTAAATCTGAAATGTTTTATCTTAATGACTATCAAACAAAGGGAGAACTAATTCAAGCAATTGAAACATACATCTATCATTATAACTACAAACGATTCCAAAAACGACTCAATCATCGAGCTCCGATCGAATATCGAATTTCGATGGCTGCATAGTCTTTTTTACAGTTGTCTACTTGACGGGGATAAGTCCA
>NZ_NTTM01000116.1:0-309 GCF_002560985.1 Bacillus sp. AFS018417 | reverse complement strand
AAAATGGAGGAGGTAGAGGGATTCGAACCCCCGCGCGACTCTCGCCGCCTGTCGGTTTTCAAGACCGATCCCTTCAGCCAGACTTGGGTATACCTCCGAGATATATGAAACTTGAGTGGTGGACCTTGTAGGACTCGAACCTACGACCGGACGGTTATGAGCCGTCTGCTCTAACCAGCTGAGCTAAAGGTCCTTTATGGTAGCGGCGGAGGGGATCGAACCCCCGACCTCACGGGTATGAACCGTACGCTCTAGCCAGCTGAGCTACACCGCCATAAATAAAGTATAAGTGGAGCCTAGCGGGATCGA
>NZ_NTTM01000115.1:0-14648 GCF_002560985.1 Bacillus sp. AFS018417 | reverse complement strand
AAATTTTTAGTCTGCCTAATTGGGGTACTGACGCATACCCATCAAGCTAAGATTTTAAGACACCCTCATAACGAAAATTTTACCTTTTTACAGCTATTTATAAGAATTTGGCTCATTTTTTTCGTTTTGAGGAACAATGCATTTCTTAACTTGATGGCGATGGGGTACAGCCAACATTTCGGAAATTTTGTATGCTAAGCGAATTTTAACCTAAAAAGTCGAATTCCTGTACGTTAAGTGAAGTGACTTTTCATTCACATAATCCGTATTATCTGAAGTTAATAAAGTATGTTACACTCTCTTCTTTAAGAACGTTTCCATAATATCCTTCTTGAATCTTTCATAATCAAACTGAAAAGCTACATTATGTGTTTTATAGCCTGGATTAGTAACAAAACGAAAGTCTGCAATGCTTTGACCAAATCCTTCTCCTTGATCAGGAATAACTTTAATGGGTACTCTTGAAAGGCTAACAGCCTCTTGATTCAGCAAATACCACACTGTTACAAAATCATGCATAGGGCTTCCGCTTATACCAGGATTAGACTTGGAGTAGAAATTATAATAATAGTCTAACATAGGTTTGATGATGAGTCCTGCAAGATCCTGTGTATTCCGATGAAATGCATCGATTTGCTGGACCATTTCGGGTGTAACAATCGCATGTTGAGTTACATTTAACGGAATAATTGTTAAGTTCTTCGCATGCTGCAGAATTAAGTTTGCTGCATAAGGGTCTGCGTAAAAGTTAGCTTCAGCCACGGCAGTCACGTTACCTGGATAGAAAAAAGCTCCGCCCATGCAAATGCATTCTCTTACGTTTCGCATTGTTTCTAAATTCAATACAAAGGTCGTAGCTAGCGAAGAAAGTCTTCCCAAATTGATAATTGTAAGGTCTTCTAAATTTGAATGTATAATTTGATAAATATCATTTAATGGATAAACTGGATAAGAAATTTCAGGGGGAATGATAGGTCCTAATCCGACTTTTCCATGTACCTCAGGGAAATACTGAACCAATATACCTGTCAACGGTACAGAAGCACCAAGGAATACAGGTATCTCTTTTCTTCCCGCTATGTATTTCAAATAGTTAATATTTCTTATTACATTTTCTCTTGATACATTTCCATAATCGGCTACAATCCCTACAAGTTGAATATCTTTACGAAAAAAGGTGTACAGCATAGCAAATGCATCATCAATTCCCAAATCTGTAAACAGGAGAACCTTTTTTTGCATATGTCTTCCTCCAAAATTTATAGAATCCTACTTTCACTAATGATGTAGTGATTAGACTAAGCTTGTACGTATATATTTATGTATTCCTAAAGAGTGGATTCTATTCATTTGAAGTAGCTTTGCTCATCTAAATTTGATATTATGTTCAAGCGCAAAATACATAAGGGGGATTAGAAATATGGAAAGACCCGTTGTTATTGAGCAGTATACACTGGATTGGGCACTACAATTTAAAGAAGAACAAAAGCTTCTAAAAGGTATAATGGGAGATACGGCTATTACAATTGAACATATTGGAAGTACATCTGTTGAAGGATTAGGAGCTAAACCAATATTAGATATTATGATTGGAGTTCATAATTTAAAAGAAGTAGATGTGTTTATTGAACCTTTAAAAAAGATTGCATATGAATATGTATTTCATAAAGAGTTTCCAAACAGAAGATTTTTTAGAAAAGGATTATGGAGAGCCGGAACACATCATTTGCACGTTTATGAACTAGGGAGTGAAGAATGGAACAGTAATATCTTATTTAGAGATTATCTAAAAAACCATCCTGATACACTCCAACAGTATTATCAATTAAAACAAAAATTAGCTGAAAAACATCATCATGATAGAGTCGCATACACAAATGAAAAAGCGCCATTTATAACAGATATTATTCAGAAAGCTAAAAATGAAATTAACTTCCGCTAACGAAAATCATGTAAATATATAAAGTTATCAAACGACTTTATGAGGTAACGTCACATCGCCATAAAGCTAAAGTTTTACACTATCCATTAAGTAAAAAAGACGTTATTCTTTTTGTAGAAATATGCAGAAAGGATGGCGTTTTTGTATGAATCTATCGATTCAGGATGAGTTTCATTTGTTCGCTGAAGAACTACAGCGATATCTATCTCCACATATTCTTCAACAACTCGCACAAGAGACAGGTTTTGTAAAACGTAAAAGTAAGTATGGCGCACGAGATTTGGCTGCTTTATGTATCTGGATTAGTCAACAGGTAGCAAGCGATTCTCTTACTCGATTATGTAGTCAGCTTTATGCAAATACAGCTACACTTATAAGTCCAGAAGGACTTAATCAACGTTTTAACCGATGCGCTGTTTTATTTCTACAACGTGTATTTTCCCTTTTAATCAAAAGCAAATTAAACGATTCGTCTCAAATCTCAAACCAATACACCTCTTATTTTCAACGTATACGCATTTTAGATGCTACTATTTTTCAAGTACCCAATCATTTGGCCCCTATTTACCCTGGTTCAGGAGGATGTGCACAAACAGCTGGTATTAAGATTCAGCTAGAGTATGATTTACATAGTGGAAAATTCCTCAATTTTCAAATGGAACCAGGTAAAAACAATGATAAAACCTTTGGTACAGAATGTTTGGATACCTTACGCCCAGGAGATTTATGTATACGAGATTTAGGATACTTTTCTCTAAAAGATTTAGATCAGATGGATCAACGGGGAGTATTCTATGTTTCACGGTTGAAATTAAATAATAGAGTATATGTAAAAAATGAATCACCAGAATTTTTTCGGAATGGGGCAGTAAAAAAGCAATCTTTATATGTTTTGCTTAACCTTGAAGATATTATGCATCAGATAAAACCAGGAGATACTTATGAAATTCAGAATGCCTATATTGGACAACAAAAATTACCCTCACGAGTTGTAATATATAGACTCACATCAACTCAAATTCATAAACGTAGGAAACAACAAACTTATGTTGAAAAGAAAAAAGGAGTTACATACTCTGAAAAAAGTAAACGTCTAACAGAAATCAATGTTTATATTACCAACATTCCATGGGAAGTTGTTCCGATGGAATATATTCATGATATCTATTCTCTACGTTGGCAAATAGAGATCGTATTTAAAACATGGAAATCTCTTTTTGGTATCAATCGTTGTCACAATGTTAAGCGGGAACGTCTAGAATGTCATCTTTACGGCCAATTAATCGCTATTTTTCTTTGTTCTTCAACTATGTTCAAAATGAGACAACTGTTACTACAGAAAAAGCAAAAAGAATTAAGTGAATATAAAGCTATTTACATGATTCAAGATCATCTGTATTTGGTGTATGAAGCCCTACAAAAAAGTACTCAAGAAATAACAAAGGTTTTTCTCAAACTTTTTAATCTCTTACAAAAAAACGGCCGGAAATCTCACCGGTATGAGAAGAAGACAGTCTTTGATATTCTGGGCATTGTATATGAGTATAGTGGTTTGAGAAGGCAAAAGAAAGCTGCATAATTTTTTAAAATGATGCCTATCTAGGTTTATTTGGCATGTACATTTTTAAGAGTGTACCTCTACTTTAAGGATATTTTAGTCCTGATGAACGAAAGTTCATTTTATTTCTGTTCTTAAGTTGATGGGCATGTGACGCTACCCCCATGTTAGCAAAAAAGTGCTTTCATGTACAGACAACACCTTTTCAGTCTACAACTATTTTTTAGCAGCCTAATACTTTTTCTATAGTTTAAAACATTTTTTTAATGAAACAAATAAAACGAACACAGAATGCATAAAAGACATATATTATTTTGAAAAGAAAACAACTTCTGTTTGGAATAGGTAAAGGATGTTTATCATGCTTGAAATGAGTTACCAAGGGTTAACAGGTGAAGTAATTACAAGATATGATCGAGAATATGAAGAAGCTAGACAAGAGTGGAATCAAGCAATTCAAAAATTCCCTTTAGTTATTGTGTATTGTTATACAAAATGGGATGTGAGTAATGCGATTATTTGGGCAAGAAAAAATTGCATAGAAATCCGGATTCGATCAGGTGGACATCATTATGAAGGATATTCTATTGGAAATCGTGTTCTTGTTATTGATATAAGTAGAATGCATCGCATGCAATTGAATGAGAATAAGCATACGTTAAAAGTGCAAGGCGGAGTAAAGAATAAGCAAGTCTATGATTTTATTTCTGCGAAAGGGTATCCATTTCCTGGGGGGACTTGTCCGACTGTAGGGATAAGTGGGTACACATTAGGAGGCGGATGGGGATATTTGAGCAGATACCTTGGACTTGGATGTGATAGTTTACTAGAACTGGAATTAATAGATTATACAGGGAAATTGATTATTGCAAACGAAAAGTCTCATAAAGATTTATTTTGGGCAGGCTGCGGAGCTGGTGGTGGGAACTTTGGTGTTGTTGTATCCATGACATTTAAACTCCCAGCAAAAATAGATAAGGTGACTTTAGTTGAAATATATTGGCCAGATGCTTTATTAGAAACACACAGAGAATTTCTGTATAAATGGCAAGAGTGGATAATTAATCTAGATAACAGAATTACGCTTGGTGCCAGTATATATAATTCAGAAACTGAGAGAATGGCGATTTATGGACGAGGAATATTTTATGGTAAGCCAGAAGAAGCAGAAGAAATTTTACAAATGTTAATCAACATAGACGGCGTAAGAATGAATTTAGAGTATATAACATTTTTTGAAGCTATTACAAAGTTACAATCATCTTATCCGGAATCAGAGATGTTTAAGTCTACAGGAAGATTTGTGTATCAGGATTATGATGAACAGGAGATTAATGCCATTGTTGACCTCATTCAAGAGAGAGCAGCAGGAAGTATTTTTGCAGCAGTAAGTCTATATGCACTTGGTGGAAAAGTAAAAGAGGTGCCTAAAGAAGCAACAGCATTTTATTATCGAGATGCCAAGTATATAATGGGGATTCAAACTATATGGGAGGATGCAAAATTTGCAAAAGATAATATCAAATGGATAGAACAGAGTTTTAAATATATAGAATCAATAACAGAAGGATCATTTGTGAACTTCCCTTATAGTGGTTTGAAAAATTATGAAGAAGCTTACTATGGCAACAATGCTAAGAAATTACGGAAAGTGAAAGAGAAATATGATCCGTTAAATGTATTCTCGTTTCCACAGGGAGTAACGGAATGTCATTAATAATGATTTAAAACAGAGTTTTCGTTCCAAAAAGTATGTTCAAAAGTCAATATACTAACTATGTAATTTCGTAAAGAAATAGCGACTTCAGTGCATAGTTCTATAAGAATGTAGCATAACTAATGATAAATAATTCCGCATTTGTATCATGTATAACTATATTTACTGTTATAAGGAGGAAATAACTTCATGTCATTCATATGGTCATTAATTGTTGGCGGCATTTTAGGATGGTTTGGTGGCTTACTTATTGGAAAAGATATCCCTGGTGGTATTATTGGTAATATAATTGCCGGCATCATCGGCTCTTGGATTGGTACAGCTTTATTTGGAAAATTTGGTCCAGTTATTGGTGGTTTTTACATTGTACCAGCTTTAATTGGTGCCCTTATACTTATCTTTATCGCTAGCTTTATACTTCGCATGATAAAAAAATAAAACAATAGGATTGTTTACTTTCGTAAACAGTCCTTTTTCGTTAATTTTGTGTAATGTTAATAAATCTGTTATGCTAGGGATATACCATTTGGAGGTGTCAACATGAAAAAATTTACAGTTAATTTTCATCAAGAAGATAATGCACAAGCAACAACTGTTTATAAGTTAAATGAAGATGACTTTAACAAAGCAACAGAAGGCGGAACTCGTCATCTGTTTGATTTAGATACAAATGTTGGCTTTTTTGTATTCTTTGATGCAGAAGATGCAGAAGGTAATGAGCAATATTTAACGCTCCAATATGAAGGTGATCAAGAAGAACCAATCGCTTGCTACGGTTTCGATTTAAAGCTGTTTTATGAATTTGTAGCACTGTATTTAAATGATCTTGAATTCCAAGGTGAAACAGATGAAGAAGAGGAAGAATACGGTCCAATTCATCATTTAGCGCACTTGCTGTATCATATTGTAGAAGATGGAAAAGAGATTGAAGCTTAATTACATAAAAAAGGCTGTTCCTTATGCGGACAGCCTTTTTGTTTTGTCTTGTTTAAGAATATAATTTATAAAGAAATATTGGCCGGTGCCACCAATAATAAGAAATACGGCACAAATATTAAATAAGAAACTCCCGCTAAAATGTTGTAATAATAACGCTCCAGCTGCGGGACCAAGCATTCGTGAAATATCCCAATGCGTACCGTAAATAGAGAAATAAATCCCTCGCATATGTTCCGGTGCTAATTCTGAAACAAAACGTAACAAATAATTTAAAGCTATACTTTCTCCAGTTGTTAAAATTAGTAGTGTGAAAAATAGTAACCATAGTGTATGGGAGTAGGCGTAACCAATCGCAGAAATCGTATAGCAAATATAAGAAATAACAATAATTTTTTGCATAGAAAATTTCTCCGCCCATTTTACGACTCCTACTTGCAAAACGATCTCCATAATCCCTTTACATGTAGCCATAAAGGTAAAAACAAACATAAAATTAGTGAATAATTCCTTTTCAGCATAAAGACGATAATTCGTTTCCATTTGTGCGTAGAAAAAACTAATAGGCAGCATAAAAACCATAAGTACAAACACGCTATAATGTTGTGAAAGAAAATGTTTCCATTTCACAGGCGTGTTTTTTGATTCATTATGTTGAAGAAGTGGAGCTGTCTCTGGGAGCTGCGTCCATACAATAAACGAATAGAGAAATAAGGCAGCAGCCTCTAAGATAAAAAGAATGGTCGGATCATCTTTGTAGAATAGATATCCAATTGCTGGACCAATGATGGCTCCGATGGCTCCAACTGTTTGAATGAGAGCAAATACTTCAGCTTGCTTTTCTTTCTCTGTCACATCAGCAATTTGTGCGCGTTGTGCAGGGATATAGAGAGAACGGCCTAGACCATTCATAATGTAGAAGAGAGCAAAAGGTATAACGGATTCCGCAAAAATGAAGCCAACCATAGCGCATGCTTGTAAAAGTAGTCCAATTAGAATAATTATTTTTCGTCCAAATCGATCTGTAATGCTGCCGCCAAAAAGTGTAAAGACAATTTCGCTAAGCGGTTGTAATCCAAAAAGTAACATAGTAAACAAGGCGTTTCCGTTTAATGCTTTGTTTACATATATAATAAAAATGAGTGCGAGCATTGCTCCAGTTGTACTCGTTACCAGTTCTCCAAATAACCGAATCCATATAGGTTTACTATAACATTTTACGAATGTCATCATTTCATTCTCTCCTTTCTATATGGAAATTCTATGATGGAAAGGAAAGAGGAAAAAGAGTAGAATGAAGCAAAGAAATTTTTCATCTTTTAGGGGGGCATGTATGATAATTTTGGATCATTACATACGGCTTTGGCTGCAGCATGCCAAAGGAAAAGAACTTGGTGAAAACATAGAAATATCTCTGCAAGACATTTCAAAATCATTATATTGTACAGATCGAAATAGTAAATTCACAATAAAAAAACTAGAAGAAATGCAATGGATTAGTTGGTCTCCAGGACGCGGAAGGGGAAATCGGTCTAAGCTTGCTTTTCTACAAGAACCTGAAGCACTTATTTACGAAAGAGGAAAAAAGCTTGTAAAACAAGGAGAAGTTAAAAATGGAAAAGCCTTCATTCAAACATATGCAGAGTATTTTCCGTACATATTAAAACAATTTCAAACATGGATTGACACACTTTTTGGATACCATATTGAACAGTCACCTAAAGGAAGAATGGATGTTTTACGATTAAACATGCGTATAAACCCAATTACATGTCTAGATCCTATGTATGTTACGCTTCGCTCTGAATGTCATATTGTTAAGCACGTCTGTGATACGCTCGTTCATTACAATGAAATGACAAATGAAATAGAACCTCGTCTCGCTTTTTATTGGGAATACAATCATATACATAAAATATGGACATTTTATCTTCGTAAAGGAGTGCATTTTCATAATCAAAAGCCGTTTACTGCACACGATGTCAAGTATACGTTCAAACGTTTTTTAAGTACAAAAGACAACCCTCATCTCTGGATGTTGCAAGATATTGAAAAAATACATATTGTAGATGAATATACAATTGAAATTCATTTACAAACAGAAAATGAATTATTTTTACATATTTTAGGCGGAGAACATTGTTCTATTATTCCTGAATTACAGGAGAAGGAGAATGATCAATACATATTAAACGGAACAGGTCCATTCAAACTTCTTAAAAATGATGATGCATTACTTATTTTAGAAGTAAATCATTTGTATTTTCGCGAGCGCCCATTTCTTGATCGTATTGAACTTTGGTATTTCCAAGATATAAGTAGTCATAGTGGTTATGAAGTATTGTTAGGTTCTTTACACCATGATAGAAAGAGCGTTAAAAAAGAAACGTCTCAATTAGAAGCGAACGTAACATACATTACACTCAATACAAAAAAGCAAGGTCCAATGCAACATATAGCCTTTCGGCAAGCTTTAAAACAAATCATCAACGGCGTGCAAATATTAAATGATTTAAAAGGTGAACGTGGAGAAGTAGCAACGAATCTGTTATTAGGAAAAACAATCGAAATAAATAAAGAAAGTTCAATTAAAGAGTTACTAGGAATTAGTGGGTATAAAGGAGAAACATTATATTTATATACCTTTCAGGATCAAGATCATGTTGAGGATTCACATTGGATTCAAAGGGAATGTGCCAAGTATGGAATTAAGATAGAACTATCTTTTTTAGATGCACATGAACTTCTTACACTTCGAACAATACAAGAAGCTGATTTGATTCATGATAGTGCTACGATGAGCGAACACGCTGAATTAAGTTATCTATATTTACTGCTAACGACAAATAGTTTTCTTCATCAGCATAGTTCTTTCAATTTAAATGAGAAATTGAAACGTGTATTTAAGGAACAAAATCGGAGTGTGCGTATGCAATTGTTAGAGGAAACAGAACAGGAGCTGTTAGAGAATATTCATATTATTCCTTTGTATCGAAATTATATGACGATACATACGCATGAAACCATACAAAATGTAGCAATTAATTCCCAGGGCTGGATTAATTTTTATCATATATGGTTTAAGCATACACATAACGTAACAAAGTAGTAAAACAACGTGCACATACCCATCATTTCTTCGACCTTCATGCGATGAAATGATGGGTTTATTCTTTAGATAGAAAACGGATAAAGCTATATGGAGCATAGCGATAATCTTAGTCTATTTTTATAAAAATGGGAAAATGTATATTTACAGCGTAACAATGTTATGTTACATTGAATAAAAAGAAGGGAGAGCAAAATTTTGAGTCAGGACTTAATTTCGAAAAAAGATTTGTTAGAACTTACTGGAATCTCCTATGGTCAGCTATATAGGTGGAAAAGAAAAAACTTAATACCAGAAGATTGGTTTGTGCGAAAATCAACGTTTACAGGGCAGGAGACGTTTTTTCCTAAGGAAAAGATTTTAGATAGAATCGAAAAAATTCAGACGATGAAAGAAAATTTGTCTCTTGATGATTTGGCGGACATGTTCTCACCAAATGTGAATGAGATTTGTTTAACAAAGGAAGACATTGTACAACGTGGGATTGCTTCAGAATCCGTTGTACGTTTTTTTATAGAGCAAAATCAAGAAATGACTAAATTTCGTTTTGCAAAAATCCTTTTTATTTATATTTTGGAAAAGGTACTTCAGTCTGGAGAGATAAGTCTTGAAGAAGGAAAATTGATGTTACATGTTTTAAATGAGCACTATGAAACGATGAAGAACAAACATGGTGAACTTATTTTTATTCGAAAGTTAGGTATTTCAACATGTTTCTTACTTTCGAGTGTAGAGGATTTATATTTTGATCAGGGTACTAAAATTGTTATACGTTTACCTTTAGTGATTTGTACAGAAGAATTAAAAACAAAGTTGTTATGATGGAGGGAAAGTAGTGAAAACTGATGACTTATTAATTAATGGACATGGAATGTCGAACGGAGGGCAGTTTCGCAATGTACAATTAAACGGAAGAGGGACTGTAAATGGGGATTTAGAATGTGTGGATTTCGAATGTAACGGTTCTGGTCATGTAAATGGAGATATAAAAGCTGAGACAGTAAAAATAAGTGGTTCCGGAAAGATAAATGGAAAAGTAGATGCTCTACAAATGAGCATTGAAGGCAGCGGCAGTATACAACAGGCAGCGGTTGTAAAGAAAATAAAAATTTCCGGTAAAGGAACAGTCGGAGGAAATGTATTTGGTGAGGACATGAATATTCACGGTAAAGCAATCATTGATGGGAATTGTGAAGTAGATACATTCAAATCAGAAGGACAATTTATCGTGGGTGGCTTATTGAGTGCAGATGATATTTTTATTGATATGCACGGTGAATGTAAAGCAAAAGAAATAGGCGGTCAAACGATTAACATAAAATATAGGAAATCCGCTTTAAGTTGGCTCTTCGAAACAATGTTTACTACTCGAATGGAAACAGAGTTAATAGAAGGGGACAATATTATAGTTGAGTATACAAACACGAACACAATTCGAGGTAACAATGTTACAGTTGGACCAAATTGTAAAATTAATCTTATTGAATATACAGGGGTTTGTCAAATCGATAAAAACGCTAACGTAAAAGAAAGTCGAAAAATTTAAATTTTTAACAGAAAGGGAAAGATAGCATGAAAGAACAGTATAACCTTAGTTTAAATGGTTCTGGTAATTCATCAGGTGGTATCTACAAAAATGTCAAAATTCGCGGAGAAGGAACGATTTTGGATGATATTGATTGCGATGTGTTTAAGACGTATGGAACGAGTGAAGTGCAAGGAAATGTAAAAGCACACATGATTACTGTGTTTGGAGAAACGAAAATTCGTGGAGATTTGGATTCAGAAAATGTGAAAGTTAACGGTAATCTTGAAGTTGGTGGC
Source organism: Bacillus sp. AFS018417 (assembly GCF_002560985.1). Lineage (NCBI taxonomy): Bacteria > Bacillati > Bacillota > Bacilli > Caryophanales > Bacillaceae > Bacillus > Bacillus sp. AFS018417. The sequence goes on along the minus strand of NZ_NTTM01000115.1, from coordinate 3,562 downwards.
CCGACAGAAGTGAAACGTACAAAAGTACGAGGGATGTTTGACATTGGTGAAAATTTTACTGGTGAAGAGGTCGATGTAACGGGTGGAATAAATGTGAAAGGTAACTTAGAAGCAGAGAATTTCATATTAAATGGAGGTTTTACAATTACAGGTATGCTGAATGCTGGAAATATTAATATCACTATAAGATATGAGCACAGCAATGTAAAAGAAATAGGAGGCGAGAAAATTACAGTTCGAAAAAAATCATCGTTCTTTCCTTTCTCGAAACACGGAGGATATCTTCATGCCAATATAATCGAGGGAGATGAAATTTATCTTGAATATACAAAAGCTGATGTTGTTCGAGGTAACAATGTTACGATTGGTCCAAAGTGTGAAATCAGTGTGGTAGAATATCACGAAAGTTACAAAAATGCAGATCGATCAATTGTGAAAGAATATAAACAAATATAGTGGTACATTGAAAAACTTGATTTAAGAGCTATTTTTTTTCGCGTCTTACCTCAAGATTTAAAGGGAATTTTAATGAAATTGATGAAAAGCACTCCCTTCATATGAAGAGAGTGCTTTTATTTTAATGATTCAGCAACCTAAACTGAAATTATTCTTCAATAATCTCGTATTCTTCATCTGCTAATAATAAAATTTGTAACTTCTTACCTTTATTATGTACTTCGATTACATCATATGTTCCTAAATTTTTCACTTTATTTGCTGAAGCATTTACCATTCCTTCAACAGAGTCGATTAAAATATCTTCTTCAATGTAGGTTTCAGGTAAAGACATATCTTCAGTTTCTAATACACATGCATATAAATTTTGCAAATCAGTAGCTGTTGGATTTAATTCCTCAACATCAATTATATTTTTTACTGCATCTACATGCTCTTCTCTTGGTTGATATACTTTAATTTTTGCCATGTTTTATTCTCCTTTATTTCTTAATCTAAGAGGCTATATATTATTATAACGTTTTTTATGAAAAACATGAAATAGTAATATGGCCATAAATGAAAAAATGTTTTTTTATTTATATTAGAAAAAATTCATTGCTGTTTTTCTTCATGAATACAATATAATAGAAATGTTTTATATAAGATTTTTCGCTTTCTTAATCCATGTATTGCATATATAATTTAAGAGGGACTAATCGAATTTATGTATATTTATAAAAGAATTGAGGTTTAACGAACAATGACAATAAAAATCATTACAGATAGTGCGGCAGATTTACCAAAAGAGTTGCTTCATACTTATGATATAGAGGTAATTCCGCTTCGTGTATATGATGAACAAGAGAATGAATTTTTAGATGGAGTAACACTAGATCCAATAGACTTGCTTCGAAATATGAAAGAAGGGAAAGTATATAGAACATCATTACCTTCTTTAGAAACAATTCAAGAAGTATTCACTACATACGCAAAACAAGATGTAACATGCATTTATTTAGCTTTTACTTCTGAACTTTCTGGTACGTATCAATCTTCTGTTCTTGTAGGAGAAGAAGTAAAAGAAGCCTATCCTAATTTTTCTTTAGACATTATTGATACAAAATGTGCGTCAACTGGCCAAGGACTTGTAGTATTAGAAGCAGCAAAAATGGCACAAAACGGAGCAACAAAAGAGGAAATTTTAAACCGTATCGATTTCATGACGGAACATATGGAACACATATTTACTGTTGCAGACTTACAATATTTAGTTCGTGGTGGACGATTAAGCAAAGTAGCAGGATTTATAGGTGGCTTGTTAAATATTAAACCTATTTTAAATGTAGAAGATGGAAAACTCATTCCACTTGAAAAAATACGTGGCCGGAAGAAAGTGTTTCAGCGTATAGTAGATATTATGGAAACAAGAGGGAAAGATCTTAAAAATCAAACAATTGGAATTTCACACGGTGATGATTTAGAAAGTGTAAACATACTAACAGAAATGATTACTCAAAAATTTGGATGTAAAGTATTTGTAGTAAATTCAATTGGTGCAGCTGTTGGAGCTCATGCTGGTCCGGGAACATTAGCTATATTTTTCTTAAATGAAGTGTAAAAAAGAAAATGTCTCTTAAAATAAGAGGCATTTTCTTTTTTATTATGAAAAATTACTAATTTCCAAACTCTTATATGTTAATTATATTTTATGTGAGGATGGGAAAATCTTGAAAATTTTTTCATGGTATGTGCCGTGATGTTTTTACTTATTTCCAATTTTCTGCAAACAATCGAGCTAATAATGAAAGTTGATACTACTTATTCGTTGAGAACGAATAGTTCTATTCTTTTTCTTTAAAAAGGAAATCAACTTATTAAAGAAATGAACACATTCTCTTTACAGCAAGAAAAAGGGAACATAAGTAGAATTAATAATCGTGGATTTGATGTATTGCACCCAAAGAGCACAAAATCAGTAGAATGCACATATAAAAATACAAAATAAAATATTATAATTATTCCATTAAAAAATAATTATAAAATCATCTACTAAACAATAATTATCACGACAAAACATTGAATTTATTATATAATTTTAACATAATAAATATTAATATAATAACGTTTAAATTTTATTTTAAGGGTGTATGTTCATGAAAAATATTGATTTTATTCTTGAAAGCGATGAGGCATTAAAACCATCAGAACGACTTATTTTATTACTATTAGAAAAACATAGAATATTATATACGAATGATTTACTTGTTTTGTCGAATTTATCATATAAAACATTAGTAGACTCTTTAACAACACTTGTTAGGAAATCTTATATAATCAAAGAGAGTGGAAAAGGGCGTAAACAAAATAGATATAGTTTAATATAAAAAGATTATTGTAAACTACAAAACAGGAAGTGCTCACAAAATATGCTCTTCCTGTTTTATAGTTAAAATTCATCCTCATGAATTAAATTCCCTGCATCATGGTCTTTCATTAATCTCTGCTTCAAATAATTTTCTTTTGTTGTACGATCATCTTTATGACCAACAGCTGCTGCAATGATATGTGGTGGTACTTGTTTATAATCATATAAATATTGAACATAAAAATGTCGAAAGAAATGAGGAGTTATTTTTTCATTTTTTGTAAATGATAAATTAGTTTCTTTTATGATTTTGGTGATATATTGAGACAAATAATTTTCTTTATATGCTGTATGATTTTTTGTTTGAAAAATGGTACCACCATGCTTAATACCTAACTCAGTTGGCAAACGGCGACGGATTCGAAAAGCGATTATCCGTTCAAATACAACTTTGTTAATTGGTACAATTCGTTCAGAATCACCTTTCGTATTTACATATAAATAATAACGATTACGCAATGTATCATACTCTAAATCTTCCCACTTCGCATGTGCAACTTCCGCAATACGTAGTCCAGTTGTTGCTAATATTGAAAGCAGAGCATAATTGATAGGATTATTTTTATAATATGACAGCAATTGTTTTACTTCTTCATAAGATAATTCTCTTCTTGGTTTATGTTTTTTCGTTATCGTTGTACTTAGTATGTCAATATATAGAGGCTCTTTAATGTATTCAATTTCATATAACCATTTTAA
>NZ_NTTM01000114.1:0-5853 GCF_002560985.1 Bacillus sp. AFS018417 | reverse complement strand
AAACTTTGCAACAGAACCTTTAGAACGATTAAATTTTGATTTTAACTATATCTCCTTATTGAACTAACGCATGATTTAGAAAAAGATGAACAAATCATTACGAAAGCAGGAGGGAGAACGGCTCCTACAACTTGGGTGATGAAGCTGTTTCTCGAAATTTCTTGGCTTACAAAAGACAATATGCCGATGGTGTTAGCGATAACAAACCAGCGACTGCTTGTATATAAGCAGCAATTGAATGCGGATATACACCGTGCGATGGGAATCCACCGCACGGATATCCAAGAATGCAAAGAAGTAAGCGGTCCGTTAAACGGAGCTATTCAAATCACTCTTAGGGATAGTCAGGCTTTTAAATTTGTTTTCAAGAAAGAACGGGTAGCTGACATTTTGTCTGAACTTCAGAAATAAGCTATATTTTGAGGAAATAATGTTTTTTCAATCCGCTTACCTGTTAGAGTGATGGCAATGGATTCCTATGCATATTAAACTTTTCAGTATCGGATAGAAGGTTTATTATTAAGATAACACCTAGTAAAAGCTTAACTCTTACAGTTATAGTTTTTCTCATAGGAATCCTGATCATAAGGCAAGGTGTGAAACAGATGAAAATTAACGATACAGACAAAAAAATATTAGAGATATTAATGCAAAATGGTCGAACTTCGTATGCAGATATAGGAAAAGAACTAAACCTATCACGTAATGTGGTACGTGATCGTGTGCAGCAGCTCATGGAAAAAGGTGTGATTGAAAAGTTCAGCGTTGTAATCAACTCTGAAGCTGTAGGCAAAAACGTCTCAGCCTTTTTTGAAGTGGATTGTGAACCTGCATACTTAGTGAAAGTAGCAGAAAAATTAGCTAATAATCCAAGCGTTGCCAGTTGTTATCAAATGACAGGGCCTAGTACATTGCATATGCACGTGCTAGTTGAGGACTTTGCATCCTTAGAATCGTTCATCAATAATGAATTATACGGGATAGAAGGTATTTCGCGAGTGGAAAGCCATATTTTACTACGCCGTTTCAAAAGCAGATCAGGACTAAAGTTATAATAAACTCCTTTTAACTGGGGAGTTTATTTTTTTTGATGATATTTTTTGAAAATTTTTAATTTTTTTAAAAATATACTGTACTTTTAAAAAAAATGGTATATAATCATTTTTAAATCGTGCGATTGTTATTTAATAAATCAGTTTTAAATAACAATCGTTAGAAAATAGGTAATTTTTCATTCGTTTGGTTATTATACTGCTTAGAAATAAGTACATATTACATGTAAAGGGAGAGGTTTTATCATGGCTTTACAATTAGATCCACATTATTCACCTTATACATCACAACGAAATGTAGTGTATGCCAAGAATGGAATGGTCGCTACGTCTCAGCCTTTAGCTGCACAAGCAGGATTGGATATTTTGAAAAAAGGTGGAAACGCGATTGATGCGGCCATTGCAACTGCTGCTTGTCTAACGGTAGTAGAACCTACCTCAAACGGTATTGGCGGAGACGCATTTGCGCTTGTTTGGACGAAAGGAAAGTTACACGGACTCAATGCAAGCGGTCCGGCACCGATGAATATTTCGATTGAAAAGGTAAAAGAAGTTGGATATGAACGGATGCCAAAGCATGGATGGTTGCCTGTCACGGTACCGGGCGCTCCGGCAGCTTGGGTGGAATTATCGAAACGCTTTGGCCGCCTGCCGCTGCTGGAGGTTATGAAGCCGGCAATTGAATATGCCGCAAACGGCTTTCCTGTTTCGCCTACGCTAGGCCGCTTTTGGAAAAAGGCATATGAACAATACAAACAAGAATGTACAGGAGCAGAATTTGAAGCTTGGTTTGAGACCTTTGCTCCGAAGGAACGAGCACCTGAAGTCGGAGAAATCTGGTCGTCTCTTGACCACGCTGACACGCTGGGAGAAATCTCCAGAACAAACGGAGAAAGCTTTTACAAAGGGGCACTTGCAGACAAAATTGCCGCAGCTTCTGCGACTTACGGGGGCTATTTAACAAAAGATGATTTAGCGGCCTTTAAACCGGAGTGGGTTGATCCTATTAAAGTAAACTATCGTGGTTATGATGTTTGGGAAATACCGCCAAACGGGCAAGGTATCGTAGCTCTGATGGCTCTAAATATCTTAAAAGGATTTGATTTTACAGCAAAAGAAACGACAGACACATACCACAAACAAATCGAAGCCATGAAGCTTGCTTATACTTGTGGCAAGCACTACATTACAGACCCTGAGCATATGGGCATGACCACAGAAGAGCTGTTAAGCACTTCGTATGGCCAGCAGCGGCAAGCGCTGATCGGAAGGGAAGCATGCACGCCGGCTCCAGGTGTACCGCCGCGCGGAGGAACAGTGTACCTTGCGACAGCGGACGGAGAGGGCAACATGGTCTCGTTTATCCAAAGTAATTACATGGGCTTTGGTTCTGCGGTTGTAGTGCCGGGAACAGGAATTGCCTTACAAAACCGCGGACATGATTTCAGCCTCGACCCTACTCATTACAACTGCCTGAAGGGCGGTAAGAAAACGTATCATACGATTATTCCGGGATTTTTAACGAAGGATAATCAACCTGTTGGACCATTTGGTGTCATGGGAGGATATATGCAACCGCAAGGGCATGTCCAAGTCATTATGAATACAATAGATTTTCACTTGCATCCGCAAGCAGCTTTAGATGCGCCAAGATGGCAGTGGAAGAGCGAAAAAACTGTAGAAGTAGAAAAAACATTCCCATCTCATATTACAGAAGAATTAGTACGAAAAGGGCATGATATCAAAGTGGCGGTAGACTCAGGTTCGTTCGGCCGCGGTCAAATCATATGGCGAAATCCTGAAACGGGTGTACTGATGGGCGGCACAGAATCAAGGACAGATGGGGCAATTGCCAGTTGGTAATCTACAGTAAAGGATTGATTCTATGAAACAACTAGACATTTTTATCGCATTTTTTCGCAGCAGCATGCTTGGATATGGCGGGGGACCTACGACGATTCCTCTTGTTCAAAAAGAGGTAGTAGAACGGTTTAAATGGATGAACAATGAAGAATTTGGTGATGTATTAGCGATTGCAAACACATTGCCCGGCCCGATCGCAACAAAGATGGCAGGCTATATCGGCTTTCGTATCGGCGGCGTACTGGGAATGATCAACGCCATCTTTGCCACTATTTTACCTACTATCATTTTAATGATTATATTGCTCAGTACATTAGTTGTGTTCAAAGATTTGAAGTGGGTTCAAGGCATGACAAAGGCAGTTGTACCGGTAGTAGCGGTAATGCTTGGAGTCTTGACTTGGGAATTTGTCCAGAGTTCCATTAAAGGGCTCAAGTGGTTTTTTACCACATTGCACATCATTGTCGCATTAGTGCTTATCGAATACTTTGGTATTCATCCCAGCTTTATAATAGGGACTCTTTTAGTAATTGCTGTCGTAAAGCCTACCGATACCTCTCGTCAAAAGAAAAAAAAGAAGGAAATATCAGCATGATGATGTATTTGCATATCTTTTGGGTCTTTTTTATCACCAATATTTTAGGATACGGCGGAGGACCAGCCACCATCCCTCTCATTCAAAAGGAAGTAGTAGAGCGCTATGAATGGATGACGACGCAAGAATTTAATGAAGCTTTAGCGATGGGGAACGCGCTGCCTGGTCCGATTGCCACAAAGATGGCAGGCTACATCGGTTTTCAAGAGGGTGGATACCTCGGATCATTTTTAGCGGTACTTGCCACAGTTGCGCCATCTCTTATACTCATGCTTGCTTTAATGGGTCTTCTGTATAAATTCAGAAAGTCCCCGCAAGTCAAACGCATGACGCTTTATGTCAAACCGACGATTGCGGTCCTTCTTGGTGTGATGGCTGTTCAATCATTCTATGAGTCTTACTTTCAGATAGGAATAGGACACATTCTATTCTTAGGAATCGGCAGTTATTTATTAATGGAAAAAATGAAAGTACATCCTGGATTAGTAGTACTCGCTTCACTCATATACGGTGCAATCAATTTGTAGTGTAAACACTAGGTAGAGTCTCTATTTAGAGACTCTACAGATTCCGCAATCGATGCTCATAAACTAGCAGTAGCTCATACCATCTCCAGAAACGCCTTCAGCGGATGGTAAAAATGAAAGGAGGGAAAAGAAGGTACGTCGCTGATTCGCATTTTGCGCCTGTGCTATTCGAACGCATGATGTGCAATTCATAGCTGAATATCACGTCGTATATTTTGGGGCTTTTAAAATTTAAAGCGCTTTCTTTATTGGATTTACAATAAAAATTCCAGCCATATTGATCTTAACTAAAATTAGTAAAGTCCATGTGTGCTTCCTTTTCTAAGCTGATTCATGTAGTGTACGTACATCATCTTATTATAAAAAAAGGATGTGTTTTCGATTATGAAAATGAAATGGATTGTTATAGCTTTTTTGGCCGTTCTTTACCTGATTAACTTTACAGATAAGGCGATTATAGGATACGCAGCTATTCCTATTATGGAAGATTTGAAACTTAACTATAGCCAATGGGGTATAGTTGGAAGCAGCTTCTTTTGGTTGTTTTCAATTATGTCTATAGTTGGAGCCGCATTGTCAGATCGAATTGGAACAGGCAGAATGCTCGCTTTTATGGCTATTGGTTTGACAATAGTACAGTTTGGAGCATTAGCAATTTATGGCTTGCCAATGCTAATTTTGTGCCGTGTCCTTTTGGGTGCTATTGAAGGACCATTTCATGCAACTGCGATTAGCCATATAAGCAAACATTTCGTTCCTGAACAGCGCGGCCTTGCGATTTCCATTATGAATACAGGTAGCATGATTGCTAAATTGATGGTTCCTGTTCTTATTTCCCTGATTGGAATTTATGGTTGGCGAATGACATTGGCTATTTTAGGCGTATTAAGCCTGGTTTGGGCAGTTCTGTGGCTGGTGACTTTTAAAGGGAAAACTGAGGGGAATATAGTGAAAAGTGAATCTACCCTAGTTTCCAATAAAGTAAACTGGTCAGAGATCTATCCACTTTTTCTATCTCCTACTTTTATCTTTACTCTTCTTGCTCTATTCATGGCTTACTGGATTCTTACATGGTCGTTTGTATGGATGCCGACCTATCTTGTTAAAATTGTGCAGTTAACACAAGCACAGATGGGCTATGCTGTTATGTTCATCGGCCTTGGTTCTGCTCTTGGTGGTGTACTTATCTCATTTATCTCAGATCGGGTACTTAAAAAAACAAACAATCTTCGAAAATCCCGTGTGCTTGTTGCTGGACCATCTCTAATATTAGCTGCTGTATGTTTTTATTCTACAACAGTTGTCCAAAGTGTATATGGAGCCATTATTGCCTTATTTTTGGGAATGGCGTTTGTAAATGGCATGTTTCCACTTGCACCCCAGATTGTGAATCACTTACTTCCTGAACGAAGAGGATTAATGTCAGGTGTATTGCTAGGGCTTGCAAACTTGTCAGGAATTATTGGACCAGCTGTAATTGGTTTTGTTGTCCAATCTGCAGGCGATAACATTAGGGTCGGATTTAATTACTCTGTTTTATTGAGTGCTACGCTATTATTACTTGCCAGTCTTATTTTCTGTATTTTTACAAAACCTGATAACCAAGCTAAGGACAAAAAGTTACCATCAAAAGTTGTAAATTTATAGGGATTTAATAAATAGGGCAACTAACCAACGACCTCTTCCAATATCGGTTCTGGTGCAAAAAATCTCTTAAACTTGGACATACTGATACTATTACTCTAAAAAAGGTGCGTGATCAGTATGGAAAATCGAAATTTATTCAAGTGGAAGCATTATGGTTCTGTTGCAAAGT
>NZ_NTTM01000113.1:0-981 GCF_002560985.1 Bacillus sp. AFS018417 | reverse complement strand
CGTTCAGTTTTCAAAGAACTAAAAGCGGGTGAAGAGAATCGAACTCTCGACCAGAGCTTGGAAGGCTCTTGTTTTACCACTAAACTACACCCGCATGGTCGGGAAGACAGGATTCGAACCTGCGACCCCCTGGTCCCAAACCAGGTGCTCTACCAAGCTGAGCCACTTCCCGTAATTGGCGCGCCCGAGAGGACTCGAACCCCTAACCTTTTGATCCGTAGTCAAACGCTCTATCCAATTGAGCTACGGGCGCTTAATGTATGTTGTTTGTTTTTTGCGACTTTATTAATATACCATGGTGGTAAGATTAATGCAAGTATTTTTTTATTTCTTTTTTTGGTGCGGCCGAGAGGACTTGAACCTCCACGGGGTTGCCCCCACTAGGCCCTCAACCTAGCGCGTCTGCCATTCCGCCACGACCGCATATGCGGGTGAAGGGAGTCGAACCCCCACGCCAAAGGCGCCAGATCCTAAGTCTGGTGCGTCTGCCAATTCCGCCACACCCGCGAAATGAAATAAATGGTGAGCCATGAAGGACTCGAACCTTCGACCCTCTGATTAAAAGTCAGATGCTCTACCAACTGAGCTAATGGCTCTTAAATGGCTGGGCTAGCTGGATTCGAACCAGCGCATGACGGAGTCAAAGTCCGTTGCCTTACCGCTTGGCTATAGCCCATCGATTTAATCGAATAAATTAACATCTTTGAGGATATCACTTAAATTCGCTTCACAAGATTTTCTAGTGACAAAATACACTTTATCATACCCTCTAACAAAAAAATAACTTCCATTAGAAGTTTAAATGGCGGTCCCGACCGGGGTCGAACCGGCGATCTCCTGCGTGACAGGCAGGCATGTTAACCACTACACCACGGGACCATTTGGTTGCGGGGACAGGATTTGAACCTGCGACCTTCGGGTTATGAGCCCGACGAGCTACCGAACTGCTCCACCCCGCGATGATATTTATAAATTTATATG
>NZ_NTTM01000112.1:0-1650 GCF_002560985.1 Bacillus sp. AFS018417 | reverse complement strand
CACATCCATCAACTTAAGGATTTAGACTATTTTTGAAGCTAAAAGCACGTTACTATTCTCTTATGTTAATGAGAAAGGGTGACGTGCTTTTTATGAATATGCACCAAAAACAAGAGTTATCTTTATTTGCCGAAGAGTTATATCGATATATGTCTCCCGCTACACTTAATCAATTAGCTATAGAAGCAGGCGGAATGAAACGAAAACGTAAGTGCCACGGGCACCATTTCTTATCTTTGTGTGTATGGTTAAATCAACAAATCGCTACTACCTCTCTTACTCAACTTTGTAGTCAATTAGAAACTTCAACAGGAATCTTATTAAGTCCGGAGGGACTTAATCGACGATTTAACTCGGCTTCTGTAGCCTTTTTTCGAACTGTATTTACTACACTTCTACAAGCTAAAATTGGAGGAGTATCTAAGATTTCTCATTCTCTTTCTTCTTATTTTGAGCGGATTCTCGTCCTTGATTCTACAACCTTCCAAGTTCCAAATCGATTCGCAACTACTTATCCTGGTGCCGGAGGATGTAGTCATACAGCTGGTGTGAAAATTCAACTAGAGTATGACTTGTTGAGTGGAAAATTTTCTGATGTGGAAATTGAACCAGGAAAACGAAGTGATCAGGCATATAGTGCGACTCGAACAGGCATGGCACAAAAGAATGAACTATATATTCGTGACTTAGGATATTTTCGTCTACAAGACTTTAAGTCTATTCAAGATAAGCAGGGATATTATTTATCACGTCTTAAGTTACCAACTAAAATATATAGAAAAGAATTTGAAACAGTGGTATTTAAAACAAAACCTGCTCAATTGAAACCGGTATATACACAAATTCATTTGGAAGACATCATGAAACAATTGCAGCCTGGCCAAGTGTATGAATTACATGATGTATATGTAGGGAGTAAAGACAAACTGCCTACTCGTATTGTAGTTTATAGATGTACCGAGGAGCAAAAAAAGAAACGCCTACGTGATCGAGCTATTCGCGAAAAGAAAAAAGGAATTACATATACAGAGCGTACGAAACTTTTACAAGGTATTACGGTATATATGACAAACATTCCTACGGAATGGGTACCAAAAGAGAAAATTTATGATTTATATTCACTACGTTGGCAAATTGAGCTGTTATTTAAAATATGGAAATCTTGGTTTCAAATTCATCGTTGTAAATCTATTAAACAAGAACGATTAGAATGTCACCTTTATGGGCAACTCATTAGTATTCTATTATGTTCTTCTACTATGTTTAAAATGCGAGAACTCCTGTTACGTAAGAAACAGAAAGAGCTAAGTGAATATAAAGCGATGTACATAATTAAGGATTATTTTTTACTTTTTTACCAAGCATTACACAAAAACACCCAAGAATTATCAAAGGTTCTCCTTCGTCTGTTTAACCTCCTACAGCACAACGGACGAAAATCTCATCGATATGAGAAAAAGACAGTCTTTGATATTTTGGGTGTTGTTTATGAGTATACCACTTCTACTCATCAGGTAGCATAGTAAAAAAATTGAAACCCGTCAGGGTTTATTTGATATGCCCACTTTTATAAAATCTATAAAAGATAATAAAAAACTATATGGAAAGACCGCATTTTGTATAAAAATATACCTTAAGTTGATGGATGTG
>NZ_NTTM01000111.1:0-302 GCF_002560985.1 Bacillus sp. AFS018417 | reverse complement strand
AGCTGAGCTAATCCTCCAAAGTGGTGACCCGTACGGGATTCGAACCCGTGTTACCGCCGTGAAAGGGCGGTGTCTTAACCACTTGACCAACGGGCCAAAATATTATGGCGGAGAGCAAGGGATTCGAACCCTTGATACGCTTATGACGTATACACGATTTCCAATCGTGCTCCTTCGGCCATCTCGGACAGCTCTCCAATTGGCTCCGCAGGTAGGACTCGAACCTACGACCGATCGGTTAACAGCCGATAGCTCTACCACTGAGCTACTGCGGAATACTGTAAGCCTGGCAACGTCCTACT
>NZ_NTTM01000110.1:0-210 GCF_002560985.1 Bacillus sp. AFS018417 | reverse complement strand
GATTGCACGATAGAGATAACACCACTCTCCTTTGACTTTGATATAGGTTTCATCGACTCTCCACGAATCATTTGTTGATTTAAGATGCTGTCGTACTTTCTCTTCTAATTGAGATCCATATTGATGAACCCAGCGCATAATCGTTGTGTGAGCAATGGATAAACCTCTTTCTTCCATCATTTCCACCAGATTACGGAAGCTCAAATTGTA
>NZ_NTTM01000010.1:0-42700 GCF_002560985.1 Bacillus sp. AFS018417 | reverse complement strand
ACGTCTGGAGGTGCCAGAACGTTTTTCTAACACTTGCGTTTGAAAAGCGAAATGCTTCGCACGATTAAATACGAAAAGAGCCTGTCCAATAGCTTCAACATACTTCGGATTCAGTGCATTCTTGTAGATACGAATGGAAAAATATGCTTTTTTCATTGGACACGCTCCTTTCTTGTTTTGTATACACAAAGCATATCAAAAAGGAACATACGTTTCTATTTATATACTTAAAAAAAAACAAAAAAAGCGATTCATCCCCCACCTATCTGCTTCGCGCTTGAGGTGGGGGTCTTCTCGCCAGATATGATAAAAACAAAAAAATCTCACATGCGCGCCATTAATCCCTTTCATTCATGTAAACATATTTTTTTACAATACTATACATACAATTACTAATATAATAGAATGGAATGGAATGGAATTATAGAAATAGAAAGAAGGACATGTATGCGTAGCAAACCATCTCTTGTAACCTTATTTAAAAGAGCTTTTATTATGTGCGTAGGAATTTCGTGCATATATGGAGTATCCGGAGGAGCAAAATACATTGTAAATGCGAGTACAGAAGATTCCTCACAATCAGTTCAGCTAGTAAGTGAAATACAAACTTCACTGGCTCCAAAGCAAGCACCCGAACAATATAATGGTCAAGTTAGAAAAGTTGCTTATCTTACTTTTGACGATGGACCAGGAAAGTACACAGCTCAATTATTGGATATACTAAAACAAAACGATGCGAAAGCTACTTTTTTCCTGGTCGGTTCCAATGTTAAAGCATATCCCGATTTAGTAAAACGTGAAATATCAGAAGGACACTATGTTGGGATGCACAGTATGTCTCATGACTATAATAAATTGTACAAACAAGGCGGTTACGTAAATGAAATGAAAGAGGATCAAGCATTAATTGCCAATATTATTGGATATGCACCAAAATTAACACGTCCACCATACGGTTCAATGCCAGGTCTTACTGAAGCCGAACGAAATCAAGTCGTTGAAAATGATTTGCGAGTATGGGACTGGACAATTGATTCTTTAGATTGGAAATATAATAAAATACCAGTGGATGCTGCTTCTGCTCAAATTGTACAACATGTACTTGATGGTGCAAAATCAAACAATGAAATCATTCTTTTACACGATATTCATCCGCAATCCATTTCTGCTGTACCTGCTATTATTAAAGGGTTAAAGGAAAAAGGTTATGAGCTTGATAGTTATAATGAAAATGAACATTTCCCATTAAATTTTTGGCACGATAAACGAATTTAACATGGTAAAAGGCTTACATTCTATTATAAAGAATGTAAGCCTTTTATATTTTCATAATAAAGTGAAACTTTCATCAATAGAGGACTTATTGCTCTTTAATACGGATAAAATTATATTTTTCATACAGTATGTGAAATTAAATCATATCCAGTTCGCAAAGCAAATGAACCATCATTAACAATTCCTAGTAATATAATTCCTTTCTTAACTAGCTGAATGCGTATCAATATGCAAATGTCTTAACTTATCAGGATTTAAAATAATATAAATGGATTTAATTTTATTTCTTTCAAATTCAAAACTCAGTACTGCCTGTATTCCTATATGATTTCTTATTACAATTCCACTCCAACCATTTACTTCTATTTGCATCATAGAGTAGTCTTCTTGATTCGTAAGAAATTTAGTTGCTAAAGAAATAAGAAGTTGTTTTACACGCACTGCACCGTATATAGGTTTTACTGCAGCTTTTACTTTTCCGCCGCCATCTGCATAGTAAGCAACATCTTCCCGAAGAACTTCCATAACTTGATTTGTATTTCCCTGCTGAATAGCATTTATAAAACATGTGATAACTTGTTCATGATTTACCTTTACATTTTCAACCTCAATGTGCTTTTCAAGTTCTGGAAGCATTTTTTTCATTCTACTTAAAATCTTACGGCAATTCACTTCCTTTTTTGTACAATTTCAGCAATTATTTCATAGTCATATTCCAAAATTTCACGGAGTATAAAGATTGCTCTTTCAATTGGATTCAATTGTTCAAATAATACAAGCAAAGCCTCCGCCTAAAATAACAATATGTTTCATTTTAATTCCCCCTTTACCCTTAAAACGATTTGACCTCCTGACTTGTGACATATTGAAAGGTGAAATTAAGAAACAATAAACTACCTGTCCCTCCACTGAATATAGAAACAGGTAGTTTATTGTTTTAATGTGCATTCCATTTTAATAGCTCACTTTATACAAATTACTTGACCCTTTGTCATTTGTACTAGTTCATCAGGTGTTAAACGAAATATTGCTTTCGGGTGCCCTGCAGCAGCCCAAATCACATCGTACTGCAAAAGATCTTCATCAATGAATGTCATAATAGGCTCTGTATGTCCTAATGGCGGAACACCTCCGATTACAAATCCAGTATGCTTACGTACAAAATCAGCATCAGCTTTTCCTAATGTATCATCTAGCTGTTTCGTAATTTGCTTTTCATTAATTCGATTTGTTCCACTCGCGACAACTAACAGTGGTTTATCAATCGTTTTGAGCCTAAAAATAATCGATTTACCAATTTGCGCAACTTTACAGCCAATTGCTTCTGCTGCCTCTTGAGCAGTTCTTGCGCTTTCTGGTAATTCTATTACTTGATTTGCATATCCTAGCTCTAACAATTTATTTTGTACCCGTTGTGCACTTTCTTTCAAATCTTTCATGCATTTCATTCCCTTCAACTTTCTAAAATATTTACTATCTATTCTTTTTAAAAAGCAAAGACTCCTCTTATTATGCAGCATCAATTTTACCTATTCCATAAAACATAAAAAAGCATCCCCTCCATATAAGGGGATGCTAGCATTTATTTTGCTTCTTTATACATCGCTGCTACTTGTTTTTGAAGCTCTTCGTTTTCTAAATACTCATCATATGACGTTTGTTTATCAACAACACCGCTTGGCGTTACTTCAATAATTCGGTTTGCAATCGTTTGAACGAACTGATGATCATGAGATGTAAATAGAATTGTACCTTTAAATGCCATTAAACCGTTGTTTAATGCTGTAATAGACTCAAGGTCTAAATGGTTTGTTGGATCATCAAATGTTAATACGTTTGCACCGCTTAACATCATTTTAGAAAGCATACAACGCACTTTCTCTCCTCCAGATAAAACAGATACATTTTTCTTTACTTCTTCACCAGAGAATAGCATACGACCTAAGAAGCCGCGTAAGAAACTTTCAGACTCGTCTTGTGGTGAGAATTGACGCAACCACTCTACTAAGTTATACTCACTATTTTTGAAGAACTCAGAGTTATCTCGTGGGAAGTATGCTTGAGATGTTGTTACACCCCATTTAAATGAACCACTATCCGGCTCCATTTCACCCATCAAGATTTTGAATAATGTTGTCATCGCAATATCATTGCGGCCGATAAATGCAACTTTATCACCTTTATTTAAAGTGAAGTACACGTTATCTAATACTTTTTCACCGTCAATAGTTTTTGAGATGCCTTCTACTGTTAATAAATCATTACCTACTTCACGTTCTGGTGTAAAACCAACGAACGGATAACGACGAGAAGATGGTTTAATATCATCTAATGTAATTTTATCTAATAATTTCTTACGAGAAGTTGCTTGCTTCGCTTTTGAAGCGTTCGAGCTGAAACGTGCAATAAAGTTTTGTAATTCTTTTACTTTCTCTTCTTTTTTCTTATTAGCATCTTGTGTTAATTTTAATGCTAATTGACTAGACTCATACCAGAAGTCGTAGTTACCAACGTAAAGTTGAATTTTACCAAAGTCAAGATCAGCCATGTGCGTACATACTTTGTTTAAGAAGTGACGGTCATGGGATACAACGATAACTGTGTTTTCAAAGTTCATTAAGAAGTTTTCTAACCATTGAATCGCTTTTAAGTCTAAGTGGTTGGTAGGCTCATCTAGTAATAAGATATCTGGCTGACCAAATAATGCTTGTGCAAGTAATACTTTTACTTTCTCTGCCCCTGTTAACTCAGACATTTTTTTTGCATGAAGGTCTTCTCCAATGCCTAATCCTTTTAAAAGAATTGCAGCTTCTGATTCTGCTTCCCAACCGTTTAACTCAGCAAATTCGCCTTCTAACTCAGCTGCACGCATGCCATCTTCATCACTGAAATCTTCTTTCATGTAAATCGCATTCTTCTCTTGCATTACTTCATAAAGACGTGTATGCCCCATAATAACTGTTTCTAAAACTGGGAATTCTTCATATTCAAAGTGATTCTGTTTTAAAACAGCTAAACGCTCACCTGGTGTAATATGAACATCTCCTGTTGATGGATCAATTTCACCGGATAGAATTTTTAAGAATGTAGATTTACCAGCACCGTTTGCTCCGATTAAACCGTAACAGTTACCTGGTGTAAATTTTATATTAACATCTTCAAAAAGCTTACGATCTGCAAAACGTAAACTTACGTTACTTACTGTAATCATGTAGTTCCTCCTAGTAATACCGCTGTTTTCAGCGTTTTCTCGCCAATTGCCTTAAAAGTCGCAGCTTACGACTCACTTATTTTAGACTATTGCTATTATATAGTAGAACTTGAATGAATAGCAACGATAGATTCATTTTCTGCAAGGAAATCAAAGAGCTTTCTGCGGCAATTCCTCGTCTTTCTCTCATAAATTTCACTTCACTATCCTATATATTAAATGTCGTCTAAATACGATTCTCTTCCTACAAATGTATATTACTATTCTGAAAGAAGCTCAGGAAGCATAACTTTTTGTTCAAAACGCGTAGACAATACCATCAAAGGAGATGTGAATGTATGAGCTATCATAACAATCGAAATGATTCCAATGGTTTAAAGATACAACACAAAACTTCTAATTTTGATGCTTGGAAATATGAGTCTATTTATAAATATTCTCCTCTATTTTCTTATAAAAAGCTTTTCAAAACTTTTTTTCGTATCTTTTCCACAAATAACAAAAAATTAAATAGCTAAAGTTATTGATATGAAGAAAACTATTATAAGTAAACAATTAACTCATCTTTACGCTACTAAAGAGTCTTAAATATAAAATTACTCTATTAGCTTTGTTTATCTAGCTTTTGGATATTAAAGTTTTAAAAGTTATTGATAAAATGGAATTGTCATGTATTGAGACCTATAGAAGGCGGAGGGATTTGTAGTGCAGAGTCAAATTGAGTTTCAAATATATAAATTTTGTAAAGAAGAAATACCTAGACTTATTGCTCTTTCAGCTTCAGTTGGTTGGGATTATGATGAGAATGAAATCAATACAATTATGTCAGTAGGTATTGTATATGGGCATAAAATAGATTAGGGTGAAATTATTTCAAGTGCAGCCCTTATTCCTTATGGAAATAACTTAGCTTCTATAATTATAAACACAATGCTTATAAGATCTAAGACATACCGTCAGAGATAAATTCTTCCTATCCTTATATGCGGCTCTAGGTTGCATAAATGACCAGCTCATTATTCTCTTCGAAATACCCCTACCACATCGACTGTTTGTGTAATATTTACGAAAGCCTTTGGATCAATCTTGCGAATAAAATCTTTTACATCTGATAACTCGTAGCGAGTAATTACCATCATGATAACTCCCTTTTTTTCGTCAGTAAAAGCCCCTTTCGCTTCCCAAATTGTCATTCCCCGATTAAAATGAGGAAGCAGTTCTTGTTTGATGTTATTTGGCTTCGATGAAATTATAGTCAGGGTTAACTTTAATTGGGTAGTATGAACTACGTCAACGAGCCGCCCGGTTGCATAAATGAATATAATAGTATATAACGCATTTTCCCACCCAAAAATAAAACCAGAAATTGCAATAACCACTGTATTTAGAATGAAACCCAATGCTCCTACTGGAATGTCGCGTTTTTTTCTAATTACGAATGAAATGATGTCGAATCCGCCTGTTGATCCTGAAGATCGAAATATTAATCCGATAGCAACTCCCCCAAAAACTCCTCCGAATACTGAAGCAAGAAGAGGATTGGATGTTATCTTATAAACTGGGATATATTGCATAAAGATAGTTGTTGTAACAACCGAAAATATACTGTAAAAGATAAATTTCTTTCCAAGTTTAAAATATCCCAGGATAAAAATAGGTAAATTTAGAAGAGAAATCATAATCCCTGTATTTAAAGGGAACAGATGTCCTAGAATCATTGCGACTCCAGTGACCCCACCGCTAAGAATTTTATTAGGTATAAGAAAAACATTATAAGCAACACATAATAAAATTGAAGAAAGAAAAATTATTAATAACTGAATCATAACTCGGAACATTTTCCTCACCTCTTTTCGCAATAGCATCCCCATTATTGATGGATGGATTCTTTCTGATTTTGGACAGACTAATCCCTTAAATCAATCTGTTCTTTTTGGCTGTCTGAAAGGATTTGAATCCTATCATAGAACGTACTCGCTTTTTAATGAAGCGAGTAGAATTAACATGACGATACTGATGGCTTTCACAGGTGCCGCCTTCACTTTTAGAGTAATCATTATAGTGTTATTATAAATACACATGAACTTTTTATACTTAATCGAAACTTGGTTCATTCTAAAAATACTTATTAATGAGGAAAAGTTAATTATATTAATGAGGGAAAGGAGATATGACATTGAAATTTAATGGACTTGATGAAACAGATCAATAATTCATAAGTTTTGAAGCAGACTTTAAAAGGCACATCGAAATCAAAAGATTATTTCTAGACGAAAATATCTAATTTAATCAAATATATAAAATATATCCAAGAACTTCCCCATGAAGCTCTTAAGCAAAAAGAGATACTAAAAAATTGTCACCTAGAAGAAAAGGTCAGCTTCCGATGATTAAAATTATTAAATCATAACATATTGTATATAAAATTAATGGAAATCAAGTAGACATCCCGATCCAAAATCATGCTCCTAAATCTCTGCCTGTCTCTTTCTTATATGCCTCTCCTCCTTTAATGCTGGCCGCGATTACTTCAACCTCATTGAATGATTCGGTTAAAATTAACAAGTTATATTAACCGAATAACTTACTGATACTATCTTCAACTACACTAAATTGAACAAGAATGGAACCCACAAGATATGATTTGAAGATCCCTGGATTCTTCCTGCCAAGTCCCTCCTTGTTAAGAAGTATGAATTAGTGAAGATAGGATATAGGCATTTAGGTATCACCATACCTAAAAAAGAAGATGTGTTGCTTAGAAATTTACCGTTCGATGATGCTAATTCAAGCAACTACACACTATCATAAATAACAAGTGGAGGTATATGCACATGAAGTATACAGATTGCGATTTTTCACCTATGAAACAACGGATTGCAGAAAATATACAACAAATTATCCAAGCACTTCAACATAACTTAAACATGCTGGGAAATGAAAATTATTGCACACTAGGCAACCTTCAAGAGATTAAGGGAAATTTTTTACATACTCAATCAATAGCCGCTTCTTTTTATCTAAATTGTTATTTATCATCTTATACTGACACGTACAAAGACTTATCTAGCTGTGTTCAACATCTATCTGAACAGGGGCATGGTGCTTTGATTGTTGTCGAACGTCGCGACCCACTTGATGCCATCATTCAAAAAGGAACAATGGTAGGAGCTGCTGTAACTTCAACTCTATTGGAGTCCATATTTTATCCTGGAAATCCTCTTCATGACGGTGCTGTTTTAATCCGGGCTAATGAAATTGTTTCAGCAGCGAACGTTCTTCCTTTAACGATAAAAGATCTAGGGAAAAAGAAAGTAGGGACACGGCATCGTGCCGCGCTGGGAGTAACGGAACAAAGCGATGCTCTTGCACTAGTTGTATCTGAGGAGACACGAGCGATTTCCTTTGCCTTAAATGGGAAGCTCTATCCAATTGTTGCCCAGCCACTCTTTACATGAAAAGAACACTCTCATTAGAATCTTGCTTCTCGCTCTTTAATATTAAGTAATGTTTAACGATTGTTGCCACGAATTTAAAGAAACTGACAAGCTAGATATGGAAGAAACATATTCAACTTGAAACTTGCCCTATACACGACAATACCCCCATTCAAGTCTCTCAATGAAATGGGGGTGCCGATAATCTGAAGAAATCTATCCATTCACTTTATTATAAAGACGGGCGTTGGCGATTTAAATTTGCCATCTCAATAGTCGAAACAGCAGCCTCCCAACCCTTGTTTCTGGCTTTTGTGCCGGAACGCTCAGTCGTTTCCGTTGTCAATTTCTCGGTTTTATAAACGAGGAATTAGGATTTCCTTTACATTGTAAATTCATATTTTCTCGGCTCTATCCAATTGTATTATGAACATTCATTTTCTCGTTTTTCGTTTTAAGTAAAACAAAAGATAGTCCAGCCGAAATACAAATAAGTATAGCTCCAAATATATAAACC
This sequence comes from Bacillus sp. AFS018417, assembly GCF_002560985.1. Lineage (NCBI taxonomy): Bacteria > Bacillati > Bacillota > Bacilli > Caryophanales > Bacillaceae > Bacillus > Bacillus sp. AFS018417. The sequence continues at coordinate 34,260 of NZ_NTTM01000010.1, read as the reverse complement.
ATTCTGATACCCAGGTATTCAGCTATAAGGGCAATTATAAAAATAGAAAGACTCGAAATCGTTGATAGCAGCACGCTACGAGATGCATATACTTTTGGAAGTAATGACACCTCTATATTTGTTTGAAATGCAGTTTGCTGTGCTACATCCCGTATTTGATATGCCGGCCCCATGGCAATACAGAGTATAAGTGATAAGACAGGAATACTACTAAGCCCATATAACAAAGTAAGAATGCTAAATAAAAAAGATCCTGCTACCATACTGAGTATAAGATTTTTTTGAATCTTTTTCGCTAGATATATTGTTATAAACCCTCCTACAATTGTACCGATATAATAACTAGCGTTAATGTAACCCCACCATTGCTCTCCTTTGTGAAGTACCTCCTTTACATAAACCAATGTAATCGCACCAACCCATATTTGACCTGCAATCCCTTCAATTACATCCATTAACGTAACCAATCGCAAGGTTGAGTTACTCCAAAGGTGAATCCACCCTTCCTTCATAAGGGTCCATTTGGATGCCTCATGATTTTGTGTTATCTGATCATAAAAAGAGCGAATTGCTATATACAAACAAACGATAGAAATCCATAACAAGACAGCCGTTATTAGTAAAGTAGGAATATGTCCTATTTTTACGACAATAAGTCCTGTCAGAGTATAACCGCCAATTTGTACCGCTTGATTAGAAATACTTAACAAGCTATTAGCTTTCACGAGCTCTTCCTTTAAAACAATTTGGGGAACTATAGAATTTAATAAAGGACTCCCCCATCCTTCTACGAAAGAAAGTATCAATATGTAAGCGAATAAAATATAAATATGAGAAGTTAAGAATGTAAATCCTAATAGTAATAAAGTGATCAAAATGGTTTTAGTAATTTGTAAGTTTACAAGTGTTTTTGACATAGAAGTATTTTGTAGGATTAGTGGTGCTGACAAGCCAGCTATTAATCTTGTAAGGGCCTTAAAAAAAGGAAATAAAGAAGCGAATAATACAGATTCTGTTTTCTGATAAATATAAGTCGTAATGACCATGATGTATACGACATCAGCTAATGAGATGCTTGTTTGAGCTATCCAAAATGAATAAAATCTATAATTTTTCATCGCCACCTCCAAATAAGAAATACAATTTAATTATAATTATTATAAAATAAATATTATTAAAAATAAATAGAAATTGAACGGGCGCTATATATATTCAGAATACAAACTGAAGATATGAGTACATAGCATTTTTTTTAATGAACTGTAAACAATTGAATGCTCTTATCGATGGAGTAAAAGTGAAATAACCACTTCCTGAAGGTAGAAATTACAAACAAGAAAAAGAACCTTTACAATCCTAATTAAAATTCACCTGCACACTTCAAACAAACGAAAGAATATACTATTTCATACATGATCCATTGGAGTGAACATATTATGAACCTCTTTCTAACAAGGGTTGTTGCTGGCATTCCTGTAGCAACCCCTTCTGCCGTTCACGTTGCTGCTATTCATACAGCAAGCCCCGTTGTAGGAGTTGTAACGCCTTTCATTTGGCCATATCCACCCATTCACTTATCAGTAACACATCCACAAGTCAGCTATTATTACCATCACATTCCTACAATATATAGAAAATATTGATGAACCATTTAATTTTTAAGAACATAAAAAGCGCTATTTTCACATAGCACTTTTTATGTTCTTTATCTATTCACAGCAATTAAAAGAAATCATAAATAAATGGTTGCTGGGAAGGAATCAAGTTTTCAAATTGATTTATGTCTTCTTCTGTTCCGGAAATGATACCTATTTGATTTAATTCCCATGGACTTCTATAGCCGAAAAGAGCTGTAGACAAAGCATTAATATTTAGGTGTACGCCTTTTTCTTTCAACGCTATAGCTTCTTCTTCTTTTACCATAACTACCTCTTTATCTCGTAATAAGACTGTCTGATTATTCCAAGGTGCAAATGAATCAGAAATATGTAAAATAAGCTCTTCCTCGTTATGTTCCCAAGCAAATGGATATTGCTTAATAAAACGCTCAACATCTACGATTCTAACCATAAAGTAAGGTTTTATTTCAGCCTTAACACGAGGCTCTTGCAGTGAAAACAGCAATGGTTCTTTTTCATGAACAATCATTTCAAGCTCTTGAATCATCGAATCATGCTGACAAATAAAATTCCATAAACCGCTTCTAGCCTCACTGTTTAATGGCACAAATTCTTCTACTTTCATCTTAGAACTCTCTATTTTATAAAGTATATAACCTGTAGGTTCATCAACTTGATTATAATAAACAGCTGCATGCAGATCACCATAAACAAAATCCAACCAGAAATCCTGATTACGAACTAACATACCAGAATATCTTTTTGCAAATTGCTCATATACAATTTCAACCTCTTTCAAATGTGATTCCTTATTAAAACGTTTTATACTTCCTGGTACGTGTTCTTTCATGATTAAATCAGCTTTTGATAATGAGCAAACAAGGCGATTCGCAAACAATTCCCATCCATACTTCCTATAAAAAGAAACAGAAAATGGGTGTAGCATTGAAACGCTATAACCATCTTGTCTCATTGTCTCTAATACGTACTTTAATAGTTTTTTTACATACCCATTGCGTCTAAATTCTGGATATGTAGCTACCCCTGCAATTCCACCCATTTTGAACTTTTCTTCACCTAAAAAGATTTCAAACGGAATTAGGTGTAATTTTGCGGCAAGCTCTTTTCCTTCTAATATCCCAAATATTTGATGATACTTTTTAAAAAGCTGAAGACGTTTTTCAATTTGATCTTCTGGTACTTTATATTGAAAGGCATATTCAGATAGTCTGACTGCCTCTCGATGTTGTTCTTCTAATAATTGAGTTACTTCCATGCTCCCGCTCTCCCTCCATCGTATTACTAACTGCACATGCACAATGAAATATAACACAATAATCAGAAAACATAAATCTTTCAAATGAAAACCCGATAGATTTTATATCAATCTACCGGGTTTCTAACTTCAATTTCTCAATTTCTTCAAAAAATCCCGGATACGATACTCCAACAGCTTCCGCATCCTGAATTAATGTTTCTCCCTCAGCAATGCATCCAGCCACTGCAAGCATCATTCCAATCCGATGATCACCATGACTATTTACGGTATTTCCCTTTAATGATGTTTTCCCATAAATAATCATACCATCGTTCGTTGCTTCTATACGCGCCCCTAATTTTGTTAATTCTTCTACAACGGTATCAATTCGATTTGTTTCCTTCACTTTTAATTCATGTGCATCTTTGATAATTGTAATACCTTCTGCTTGCGTTGCTGCAAGAGCGATAATTGGAATTTCATCAATTAATTTTGGAATCATATCGCCGCCAATCTCAATTCCTTTTAACTTTGATGTTTCAATTATAAGATTAGCAGCAGGTTCTGCAGCATCTGTATCATATTGTTCAATTTCTAACTTTGCTCCCATTTTTGTAAGAGCATCGATAATTCCCGTTCTTGTTGGATTGATTCCAACATTTTTTAATGTAAGTTTGCTATTCGGAGTGATGGCACCGCCTACTAGGAAAAATGCAGCCGATGAAATGTCTCCTGGTACATGAATGTTCGTACCTTTTAGCTGTTGCCCACCTTCTATTGAAACTTTTGTTCCATCTCGTTTTACTTGTACACCAAATGCTTGAAGCATTCTTTCCGTATGATCTCGTGATATATGAGGTTCTGTAACACTTGTTACACCCTGCGCTCTAAGGCCTGCTAATAAAATAGCAGATTTTACTTGAGCACTTGCAACAGGTGAAATATAATCAATCGCTTGAAGATTTCCTCCTCGTATCGTTAGCGGTGTATACGTTCCGTCTTCTCTTCCATCAATTGTTGCTCGCATTAGACTAAGCGGTTTTGTAACGCGTTTCATTGGTCGTTTTCCAATTGAAGCATCACCTTGCAAACAAAAATGAAGATTTGTATTCGCTAATATTCCAAGCAATAAACGAATCGTTGTACCAGAATTCCCAACATCAAGTACTCGCTTCGCTTCTTGTAAACCTTCAATTCCTGCTCCAATTATCTCTACTTCATCTCCGTTTTGCGTTATCGATACGCCCATCTCGCGAAAACAAGAAATAGTACTTAAACAGTCTGCTCCTGGTAAAAAACCTTTAATCGTTGTTTTTCCGTGGGCGATTGCGCCAAACATGACAGAACGATGCGAAATTGATTTATCACCTGGAATAATAATCTTTCCTTGCAAACCTTCTATAGCTGTTTGTACAGTTTTCATATTTGTTACGGCACCTTCTTTCATTTAAATATTTTCATATGTTTGATACTGTTCATGCTGTAAAGATTGCGTTGCTCTCATACGATCCTCTTCTGTTTGAAAGCTAATACGTAACACCCCGAGTAATCCTTCACGCGCTTCTAGTATTTGCAAGTTTGTAATACTAATCTCTTGCTTTGCAAGTATGCTTGTAATATGCGCTAACGCCCCTACTTTATCTAAAACATCAACGTATAAATCATGATAAGCAGGAATCGCACCGCTTTTACGAACAGGCATGGAATCACGGTATTCTTTTGCATTCGCAAAGTAAGTGTGTAGTACTTCTGCATCTCCTTCTGCGACTGTATGCTGTAATTGCTTCATTTCCATAATCCATTCCTCTAATAACTGTAATAAATGAGTACGGTTTTGTCTTACAATATCACTCCACATTTTCGGACTACTAGAAGCGATGCGGGTAATATCTTTAAAACCGCCAGCTGCCAGCATATGAATCAATGGATTGTCACCCGCATGTTTTTCTACTTGTTTAACTAAGCCTGCAGCAATTAAATGCGGAAAATGACTCACAACACCTGTTACATAATCATGTTCCTCTGTATTTAACACAAGAAAATGCGAACGCGTTCCCTTTAACCAAGCCTTTAATTGTTCGACTTTCTCCGTCTGAACAGTATTCATTGGCGTTAAAATGTAGTAGGCATTTTCAAATAAGTGTGCCTTCGCACTTTCTACACCCGTTTTATGAGATCCTGCCATCGGATGCCCACCAATAAACGTAATACCGTTTTCTAGTAACGTCTCAGCTTCATTCATAATTGTTCCTTTTGTACTCCCGACATCCGTAACGATAACATCTTCACGCAATTGATATGAAGCAAGTTTTCTAAGCAATTTTGTTGTTTCTTCGACAGGAGATGCAAAGATAATTAAATGTGCTTCTTCACACATTGTCTTTAAGTCCACTCCCACTTCATCGATTACATTCAATCGTTTTGCACGTTTTACTTGTTCACTTTGAATGTCATAACCAGTAATGGTTACACTATGTTCTCGCTTAATTGCTAAAGCAAGTGAACCGCCAATTAGTCCTGTTCCAATTAATACAACTTTTTTACACATGCGCCTCATCTCGAGACCTACTATTATTAAAATGTTGTGTTAACACTGCAATCACTCCTTCATTTTGCTCACTCGTGCCAATCGTGATCCGAACACCATTCGGAAACGGACGAATGATATACCCAGCGTGTGCACAAAGTTCATAAACTGTTTGTGCATCTTCTAACGGTAGAAAGATAAAATTTGTTTGAGACGAATAAAACGAAATTTCATTTTCTTTGCAAAATCTTTCATATTGCTCCAAGCCTTCTCGATTTGCACGAATTGTCTTTTGTAAAAACTGTTCATCGTTCCATGCAAGCACTGCTGCTTTTTGTGCAAGTGCTGACACATTAAATGGAAGGCGAACGACATTCAATTTCTCAATTATTGCTTCATTCCCAATTGCATAACCAACTCGAAATGCAGCTAATCCATACGCTTTTGAAAATGTTCTTAATATAAGAAGGTTCTTATACTCTTTTAATAATGAAATTGTATCTGGAAGATCACTCGCTGTGACATATTCATAATATGCTTCATCAATCACAACCAATGTTTCTTTATGAACTTCCCTCATAAATTCACGTAATTTTCGGTCATTTACATATGTTCCTGTTGGATTATTCGGGTTACAAATCCAAACAATCTTTGTTTTCCCATCGATTGCTGACGCAATTTCATCTAAGTTATAAGTTCCATTCTGCAACGGAACTTCCTTCACCTCACACCCCTCGATTACTGCGTGATGACGATATTGCGGAAATGTTTCTCCAGCCGTAACGACATTATCTCCTTGACAAAGCATCGTTCGGCTAATGATTTGAATCACTTCATCAAGCCCACTTCCACATAAAATTTCTTCCTTTTTAACATGTAGTTTTTCCGCAATTGTTTGACGGAGTTCAACCGCTCCCCCGTCTGGGTATAAAGCATGTTCATTCCACTCTCCTTGTAACCCTTCCATAACACGAGGTGAACAGCCAAATGGATTTTCATTTGAAGCTAATTTTACAAATGAATGAAAACCATAATCTTCTTGCATTTGTTTTGCCGATTTACCCGGTTTATATGGTTGCAGTGTTCCTAATTGTTCTTTTACTTTCACGAAAATCCCTCCTTTTTAAAATTCTTTTGCGTACTTGTTATGCTGAGCAATATTATGTTTAATAAGATCCATACGATCTTTCCCAAACTGTTCTACTAATGTAGTTGCCAGCTCCCACGCAACAACTGATTCTGCTACTACACTTGCTGCTGGTACTGCACAGCTATCTGAACGTTCAATACTTGCTTGAAACGTTTCCTTTGTGTCAATATCTACACTTGCCAGTGGTTTATATAATGTAGGAATTGGTTTCATAACACCTCTCACAACAATTGGCATACCTGTTGTCATCCCGCCTTCTAACCCGCCAGCGTTATTCGTTTTTCGTGTGTAACCCGTTTCTTCATCCCATAAAATTTCATCATGAACAGCACTCCCTGGTTGCCAGGATGCCTCAAAACCAATGCCAATTTCAGCACCTTTAAACGCATTAATACTCATGATGGCTGCAGCTAATTTTGCATCTAATTTCCGGTCATAATGAACGTAACTCCCAACACCAATCGGCATGCCTTCAGCAATTACCTCAACGATTCCGCCAATGGAATCTCCATTACTTTTCGCTGCATCAATCGCTTCCATCATCGCTTGCTCTGCTTCTTGATCTAAGCAGCGAACAGATGAGTTTTCTGAAATAACCTGCAGCTCTGCTAATGATACATGTGGAACTTGCTTGGCTTTCACACCACCAATTTCAAGCACATGCCCTGCGATAGTTACTCCTAATTCTGTTAAAATCTTTTTTGCAATAGCTCCTACCGCTACTCTCACAGTCGTCTCTCTTGCTGAAGAACGCTCCAATACATTACGTATATCACGATGACCATATTTAATTGCTCCATTTAAATCAGCATGCCCTGGACGTGGTTTTGTAATCGTTCGTTTCATTTCTTTACTTTCTTGTTCAGAAATCGGTTCAGCGCTCATTACTTTTGTCCAATGCTTGAAATCATCATTTTTCACAACTAATGTAATTGGCGAACCAAGCGTATAGCCATGACGCACACCACTTACAATTTCAACAGTATCCGTTTCAATTTGCATACGTCTTCCGCGGCCGTGACCTTTTTGTCGTCTTAATAACTCTATATTAATATCTTCCGCAGTTAAAGAAAGACCAGAAGGAACACCCTCCAAAATAACTGTCAACTGCGGACCATGTGATTCTCCAGCTGTTATATATCTCATCTTTGTTTCCCCTTTACGATTTTATCCTGCTACTTTTAGACAGCGAAAGCTTATATGTAGCCTCTCCACTACTGGAAGTTCACCCTATAAAAAAGCCCCTACTGATTCAGCTCAGTAGGGGCGATGATATCGCGGTACCACCCTAGTTATAGACAAGTATGTCTATCTCTTTTTATTGTTAACGATCATATTGACCGTCTTTCCCTTCATAAAGACTTCTATCTTTACTACGAAAAAGATGCTCCAGGGCTGTAATTCACATTTACCTTTGTACTGATTTCCACCAACCATCAGCTCTCTGTAACAAGGAGATAAATACTACTGTTTTCCTTTCAACGCAATATCTATTTAATTATGATAACTTATTTTTAAATCCTTTTAACTCTTCCATGAATGCATGGAACTGTGGAATATCCATTTGCTGTGCGGAATCTGATAATGCAACCGCTGGGTCTGGATGCACTTCTGCCATAACTGCATCTGCACCGATTGCTAGTGCTGCTTTCGCAGTTGGAAGAAGTAAGTCTTTTCGTCCTGTTGAATGTGTTACATCCACAACAACCGGTAAATGTGTTTCTTTCTTTAAAATTGGTACTGCTGAAATATCAAGTGTATTACGCGTTGCTTTTTCGTATGTGCGAATACCACGCTCACATAAAATAATTTGATCGTTTCCTTGTGCAATAATGTATTCTGCTGCATGGACAAACTCATCAATTGTCGCTGCTAAACCACGTTTTAATAATACTGGTTTATTTACCTTTCCAACAGCTCTTAATAAATCAAAGTTTTGCATATTACGAGCGCCTACTTGAATCACATCAACATAATCAAGCGCCATTTCTACATCATTTGGATTTAAGATTTCACTAATGATTGCTAAATCAAACTCGTCTGCTACTTGGCGTAAAATTTGCAAACCCTCTATTCCTAATCCTTGGAAATCGTAAGGGGATGTTCTCGGTTTGAACGCACCGCCGCGCATTAATTTTATACCTTGTTCTTTCATTGCCTGAGCAACTTGGCGAACTTGATCTAAACTTTCAACTGCGCAAGGTCCCATAATAAATGTTTGTACACCGCTACCTAATAATTCACCTTTTACATCAACAACTGTGTTTTCTTGTTTCTTTTTACGTGAAACTAATAATGCTTTACGATTGTCATCTTCTTGCAATTCTAAACTTGCTTTAAAAATTGTTTTGAAAATATGTTGCACTGTAGATGTTTCAAATGGCCCTTCGTTATGTTCAGCAATCATATCAAGTACTTCACGCTCACGAACAGGATCGAAGCGTTTCGTACCTTGCAGTTTCTTTTGTTGACCAATTTCTTGAACAACCTTTGCACGCTCATTTAATAAGTGCAGAAGTTGTAAGTTAATTTCATCCACCTGTTTACGTAATTGTTCTAATTCATGATTTCCCATTGAAAATTCCTCCTTGTATCATTTGAAAATTTATAATAGGGGATTGAAAATTCCCTATTTTCTAAACCTAATATTTGTAACAAAAGAAGGTTGGTAACGATTCCTTGTGAAAAATATACAAAAAACCCCTACTGATCCAATCAGTAGGGACGATTATTATCGCGGTACCACCCTAGTTGCAGACAAAATTGTCTACCTCTCTTCTTTGTTAACGATCACACTGACCGTCTTTCCCTTCATAAAGACATCATCTTTACTACGAAAAAGATGCTCCAGGACTGTAATTCATGTTTGTTTATGTACTGGTTCACACCAACCACCAGCTCTCTGTTACAGGGAAACAACCACTACTATTTTTCCTATCATCGCGCTTATTATTTTATTGTCATATAGGTCCGCATATATGCAAAAAATCCCTACTGATTCAATCAGTAGGGACGATTATTATCGCGGTACCACCCTAGTTGTAGACAAATATGTCTACCTCTCTTCTTTGTTAACGATCATATCGACCGTCTTTTCCTTCATAAAGACATCTGCCTTTACTACGAAAAAGATGCTCCAGGACTGTAATTCACGTTTACCTTTGTACTGATTTCCACCAGCCATCAGCTCTCTGTTACAGGGAGATAAACACTACTATGTTCCCTTCAATGCTTTATTTTTATTAAGTATTGATTTGTATTATAAAGTGTTATTTTTAACCATGTCAACACTTTTTCATTATTTTTTAAAAATTCTACTCACACTGCATCGTATGTTTCATAATAACAAATGTGAATCATTTGCATTTCGATTGATCAATCCGATGCGCATCATCTCATTTTGAATACATTCAAATAGTGTATTTTCAAGCTTTGTTTCATCAAATATTTTCTGAAGATTAATGATTTCATTTTCAATACACTCTGCATCATTTAGCTTTGTTAATAAAACGAAAAATAAATTTGCATACACTTTAGGATTTTGATGAATTAGCTCACTTTTTTCCAGCATCTGTTTGAACAAATATTTCACTTCTTGTTTCTCTTTATGCAGTGAAGATATAGAAAAATACGATAAAACAGCTTCAATCCCTTTTTCAGCAATAGCATCCATGTGTAACACAAACCGCAGAAAGATGATATATTCTTTCCCTAATATTATACTCATTTTGGGACGTTCTACTAAAAAATCTGCAAGCCAGTCTTGCCAAAACTTTTGTTGTTCTTTTATACTTAATGTTTTTACATAGTAAGATACATTTCCGACAAACTTTACTTTTTCTAGCTCTTCTCCCTGTATAAAAAGAGTGTATAACCAATCTATTTGTTCATCCCAATATAAAATACACTTTAGAAAGACGAGACTCAGCCACTTCATAAATACTTCTTGTGTTTGTTCATTCAACAAATGTAAATGGCGAACAGCAAAAGCAATATATTTCTTTGTTTGTATAAATAAAGGCAAATTAATTTGAGTATTTACAAACCCAGCCCATGCATACTTTGTTTCCTCTTCATTTTTCTGCAAATCTAAATAAGGAATCATATGCTTTCTACACCATTGCTTCTCGATATGATAGAGAAATGTTAAATCAGCTGTGAGCCTAGCAAGCATAACATTTACGTAGTATGATTTTTTTCGCATCTGCTCTTCAAATACATACAAATAAGCATGTATATTTCGATCATATAGATGTTCATATGCAAGAAGTTTTAATAAAACTGATGTTATTTTCCCTACCGGATGCTGAACAGCCTCATTGTAGTAATCCGTTTGCTCTTTTCTTCCTCCTTGCTCGCCTTTCATAACATGAGGGAACAACGAAAAAGCAAGCTGCTTTACTGCTCGAATTGTGTCTTCTTGAAATTCCTCTAACCGATTGCTCTTTTCATACAGAAAACTACTAATAAGCCAATGATAAGTGGCATATCGTACAAATTGATGTAACAATGGTAAAATCTCTTGTATTTGCTCATTTGTTAATTTTCGATTATTGCGCCACTCCCTCATTAATACAAACCATACTTCTTTACTCACTTCTTTATATCTAACTAATTGATATGCAAGAGAAATACTCCATTGTGCATTTGTTTTACAAGCCTTGGAAAGCATTTCTAAAAAATGATGTTTCTCAAACAATCCTTCATGTGAATATTGAAGAACTTGCCTTACCATTTCTTCCTCTCTCATATGCAACAAACCATCTGCTGTTAAATTGCATGTAATCGGCTGTAACGTCCGCTCTTCTTGTAAATCCGGATACTTTCTCGATAAAAAATGAGGGAATTTCTGTTTCATAAATTCATATGTTTGTTTCGTAGACTCGTTATCTGGAGCGCACATGTAAAGCCAATCTATTAAGTTACAAGCCGCGTAACAAGTTTTTACTTCAAAGTGTTTCATTACGTTTTTTAACACTTTTTGTTTTGAAGATTCAGATGCCTGTTCATAATGATTCTTTAACAGTTGAAACACCTCATGCTTGCAAGAGTCTTCAATAAGCAATTTATGTTGTAATAACCATTCAATTTTTTCATTTTGCGTTCGGAACACAGTATGGTTCATACTATGCACTGCAATTCTCTTTTGCAGTGTGTTTCCAAATTCAAGCATATAAGCAATATAAAAATTTGCTTTATTTTCATCATGTGCACAAATATAATTCATACAATCTCTAACAATATTAATTAAAAAAGAAAATTCACGCGGCTGGCTATCTTGCTCATGCGGTTCGATTGCACTTCGTAATTCACTGATTGTATCATGGATTTGAAGGGTCTTTTGTTTTAGAGCTAATCTCTGTAATTTTTCTAATCCAATCTGCAAAATTGGTATAGCAAAATAAGAAAGATGCGGCTTTATTTTCACTTCCCATATGTGCTGCATTTTTGAAAAAGTTGCAGCTGACAGGTGATTTGTTTCCGCTAACTCTACAACATCTTGCGTCTCTTGTTCCCATTGCCGAAGTCGCTTCAATTTCAGTTTTCCATCTAATATACAAGTTAGTAAAAGAACCATAATTTCTTTATGCTCCGGGTACGTACATTTATGAAGTAAAGAAGGCAAATTGCCAATAAAAAATTCTTTTGTTTTCGCCTTTTCTAACAATAATAAAAGCCATTTTGCAAAGGAAATCGTATGTATCGGTTGTTCCATATCTACTAAAAACGTGCATATCGTATTCCATAACAAGGCCGATATCTTCGTATTATTTTTATACATTAACTGAAATAATTCATTTTGATGACTTAATAAAAAATGATCAACAATCCACTGTGCAAGCAACTGATCTTTCTCAGAAGTATCAGTTTCTTCTGAAAATAAATTCCGTAACTGCCCCTCTTTTTCTAGCCATTCCACCCATTCGTAGTCTCTTGCAAACTCTACAAAATATCGAAGTGTTTCAATCTTTTTTACAGATTGTTTAATATAAGACAGCTGCTCCTGCTCTAAAGATGGTGGAACCGTTACGATATCACGAATCCGTGTTCTTTTTGTAATATAATTATCACCCATTAGCTCTGCCCATCGCTGTACTGCTTTTGCTAATGACTGATGATTTTGCATCTTATTCGGATATACAATCGGCTTAACCCCTAAATGCTCCCAGTGATATGTATTTTCTCCATGAGCAACAAAGGCATACCTTCTCGTACTAGGTGGTAATCCAGTTGCTAAATACTTCATAACAGGGTCATTATGACTATAACCAATAAATAAAACGGTATAATTAGAAAATAGGTCTACTAAAAACCGCCTTGCCCATCCTTCTGTTAAGTAAGCCCTTCCAAAATCACCATCTGTCAAGATTAAATTTTCTTTTTCTTGTTCCACATTACCATGAATGTATGCCAATCCTTTAAAAGCTCTTCCAGTTGGAAGTGCCGGAGCATAATATATATTTACTTTACGCTTCGATTCCTCGAGTAAAGTTGTAAAATGTTGATCAAAATTTGTAGTTACAATACGAACATTTTCATCAGCTGCAAATAATTGTAAAATAGAATCATGCAATGGATTTGGCTTTGAATACGCTACATGAACAAGATTCTTAGCAATCTGATGAACATCTTTCGTTTTCGCAATTTTTCCAAGATAATAATCGTGCGGTTCATTTTCCTCACGCTTTTCTACATATAGAGCGTTCGCAATATAATCAACTAAGTCATCAAAATTCGGTAAGTTTGAATTACCTTTCATAGATACTCCAGCTCCAACAAATACCACCAATTTCCCTTGTTCGAGTTTATCAAATAATTCATCTGGAATTTCTACCTCTGAAGTAATCCACATCTCTATCCCTCCTTACCTAAAAATGTTAATTTCCTCTTTTTAATATAACATTTTTTGTGTTTTTTTAACATTCAGATAAATGAAGAGTGATAAAAATTTTTACTTTTAAAAATCAGTTCTACCTTTGAGAATAACATTTCATTTTCCTTTCAGTTCATTCAAAAATCCTTCAACTTAAAGTTAAACAGCAGTTCAAATCACTAAATTCATTTAGACAAAATAAATTTGAACAAAAGCCCTACCAATATTGATAAAGCTGAATATAAAATTACCCAATAGAGAAATGTTTCATTTGCATACATAATCATAAAGACTATTGAAAGCAGAAAAATGATTAAGGGCATAACAAATAAATTTTTTAACCTTACATAAGCGATTGCACTTAAAATTACCGTAACAACCGGAAACAGAATGAGTACTAAGAACATCGGATTGATTAATAATTGAGTCATTATCTTCCTCCTATTTAGGTATTCGAATTAGGTGTTTATCTTTTTTACAATGATACATTGTTAATTTAACTCCACCTTACAATTTGAACTTTAAATTTCCATGCATAAACTTCCTATTTTCATTCAAACTAAATAGAAAAAGAGAGGTTCAGATGATGAATCATATTACTATTCTGCTTATAAAGTTTGTATCCTGCATAATTGCTTTTGCAATTGGCTTGGATTTTTTCTTTGATGCAACATTTGTTGACATCTTTTCCTTCAGTCTATTTATCACGATTGCCTCGTATATGTTAGGAGACCTAATCTTCTTACCACGGGTGGGAAATACCGCTGCAATCATGGTTGATTTTCTTTTCACTTATATGAGTGTATGGATTTTCGGCAGCGTACTTCTAGATAATTATATGCAAATTGCTTGGGGAAGTATTTTATCAGCAATAGTAGTTACAGTAGCAGAAGTCTTTGTTCATAGTTATTTACTCAGTCGTATTTCTACTCAGCAAACAAGCAATAAAAAAGATATTAATTTCCACCGATCGCTAGCTTATGGAACAGAGTTTGCTGAAGAACAGAATGTTACAGATGCGAAAAAACGGAAATGATACATTTCGCACAGCTATTTACGATAATACTCTATCAAAGATAACAAAAAAGTGATCTCTCACAGGATCACTTTTTGAATTGCAATAAGTTATAGTCGTCAGTAGTTACTGACCTTAAATTCAATTGGAAAAATCCTGAGAACCATTATTTCTCAGGATTTTTTACCGAGCTACGATTTTTATGCTATCAGCGCGTTGCACTCCACATGAGGGATTATTAGAGCAACATTTTTTAAAAATTTTCATTTCAACGTTACGGATTTTCTCCAATAACCTCTATCTTTATGATACATAATAAGAGCAATCACTAAAATTCCAGATGCAATCCAAATAGATTTGATCCCTATATGAGTGGTGGAAAAAGTCCCTAACAGCACACCAAATATAAAAGAAACAATGATAACAAGAAATTCTTTAAATCGTTTTTTCTCTTCCTGATCATGTTCTTTGAATGCTAAATATGCTGCCTGCGTTGCAATTCGAAGATTACCTGTTGTCATCGTTGAATTGTAAGCCCACTTGTCTAGTTTATTAAAAGTAGAGATCTGTAAAGATGATACAAACGAAATACATACTGTTACCACTATGTTAGGTATACTTTTTGGCAAGATACCTACAATGATTAAAACAATACATTCTAGCATAAGAATAGAGCGTCTATAACTATGTAATAAATGCCTTATATGAGGAATCTTTACTACTTCTGATATTAAAACACCTAATATAAAAGCTAAAATAGGCGGGATATAAAGCAAAGCACTTCCCCATTCCCCATTAGCTGCTCTTATAGCGAGTAGTACTACATTTCCTGTCTGTGCATTAGCAAATACTCCGTCCCTGCTAATGAAAGTGTAAGCATCTAAAAACCCTCCAACTACAGCTAGCAAAACACCCAAATAAACAGAGTTTGAAGATAATGAGGGGATTGTACTTAGTTTATCTTTCATATTATTATCTCCTTGTACCTTATATTGAAAATATTCATTTATAGTTAATATTCTATTTATACAAAAACAGCGTTCCTTTAAAATCCTTCATAGTAGAATAGCAATCCTTATCTTGATTTCGCTTTCCTTTTCTTTTTCCCATATTAGCTATAACAATGTATAACCATACCAAGTTTTTTTACTATAATCAACACAATTATTTAACATATTTCACTCGTTTCATTTCGTTCATATTCAAAGGTATTACCAACATGACAGTTCCAGAGTACGTACAGACCGGAGATAGCCCTTTATCAAAAATAACCCCAAAAGTGTTCTTACACAGAATCACTTTTGGGGTTACCATAAGTTATAGTTATCGGTAGTTACTAATTTTAATTTCAATCGGGAAAATTACGTTTATGCCTATCTTAGTTAATTCCTGCTGAATGTAATAACAATGTTCTGCTCCAATAGTTACTAAGATCTTTTCTTCATGGCGATTTTAGCCATAAAAATTTTCTCCTTAATACATTAAGTAAAAATCTACTTCAAGTCCCAATCAAACCATCTACCATGTCCATCTGTTTCTCCGATAGTTTGATTATATTCTATACCATTTAAAAAATAATCAAGATGAAGTTTTCTATCCCACATATTGTTGTAAATATGAAAAACATCTCTTTTACTTCCAATCGTTTTTATTTTTTCTATTAGTTCATACTTAGAACCTTCTGGTATTTGATTTGCAACGTGAGTATGGAAAATACAAATAGCATTATCATTTGAAAGTTTTTCTACAACATTTGTAAGTAATGCCACTCCATCCCCTTCTACAAGTTTTACTGGATTCTCGATAAGGCATTTAGCTGCACTTTCAAAAAGCGCTAACCTTTCTTCATGTTCAGGCCAAATAAGCGACTTTAACCATAAATAATCTTCTGAATTTCCTAAATCACTAATATGTAAGTCTAATCCTACTTTTGAAGCTACTGGAGGACTAGATAAAAGAAATGGCGGCGTATGATTTCCTTTTATTTCAGATGTTATATGGACATTTGAGTCTTTATCTCCATAAACCTCATTTGTTCCATATGAATAACTATACTTGTCCCATAACAATTGCAGACCAGCACTTGTTCCAATTTCTATTAGTGATAAGGGCTTCTTTACAACGTTGTAAATATAGCAAAAAATTGGATATAGATAAGCAGAACGTCTTACTTCATTAGTCTGTACTAACCTGCTTTTTAAGATAGAAATAATTTCGTCTCTATACATTCGGCAAAAATCCTTAAAATGAATAAAAGAATCTTCTATTTCTCTTGGATGCTTAGTAATACTTGGATAATACTTTTTTAAAACATGTTCTTTTCCTTTTAACAATAGATAATGAACAGCCCCTAAAAATAAATTAGGAACTGGTT
This sequence comes from Bacillus sp. AFS018417, assembly GCF_002560985.1. Classification (NCBI taxonomy): domain Bacteria; kingdom Bacillati; phylum Bacillota; class Bacilli; order Caryophanales; family Bacillaceae; genus Bacillus; species Bacillus sp. AFS018417. Next base: position 17,443 of record NZ_NTTM01000010.1, on the reverse strand, counting down.
GCCCTTCTCGAGAATTTGCACATAACTCCATTAACTCATCATCTTCTGAAATCTTTATAGATAAATACTCATACAGTTTACTTGAACCTCTGCATTCAATTTTAGCAAAATTTTTGAATCGTTGAGATAGTTGAGTTGTATTCAAAATAATCCCCCTTCATCAGTTAGAATTTTTATAATTTTACAAACATCTTTATTATAACTGAAACTAATGTTATGGTAAATTATTCTTGTTACTATTTTGTTATAGTAATATATTAAATCAAAAAGAATCTTATAAAAAACAAAAAGTACACCACTTTAGATAAAGTGATGTACTCTTAAATATACATTAGACACAGATTGTTTACCCTTTTTGATAATATTCTTCCATAATGTGAGGTGGAACCATACCTCCACCTGTTCCCCACATGATATGCGTTGCATGCATCATTTTTTCTTGCAGATGATTTTCTTGTATATATTGCTGTTGTTTGAACAATTGAACAGGTCCGTATACACTTGCCAATGCTGACGGCTCTAATTTGATTCCTTCTGTATCGACAAAAGCTTTTAATAGTCTATATAATTCTTGATCACTTACTGTGTAACATCCACTTAGCAGCGGTTCAATTACTTTTCCAACAAATCCAGATGCTCTTCCTACCGCAAGGCCATCAGCTTCTGTCACATTATCAATGCCAAAGTCTTGGACAGAAATTTCATCGTGAAGACCTGTCAGCAAACCGAGTAACATACATGGAGAATGAGTTGGTTCCGCAAAGAAGCAATGTACATGATCACCAAACAATAATTTCAAACCAAATGCTACGCCGCCAGGACCTCCGCCGACACCACATGGTAAATAAACAAATAATGGATGGTCAGCATCAACAACAATATTTTGATCCTGCAGTTGTTTTTGCAAGCGAGAAGCAGCTACAGCATATCCAAGAAACAGATTTTTTGAATTCTCATCATCAACGAAATAACACATAGGATCCGCTTCGGCTTGTCTTCTTCCTTCTTCTACTGCTTTACTATAATCCGCTGCATATTCAATAACTGTGACATTTTTACTTCGAAGTAAATCTTTTTTCCACTGCTTTGCATCAGCGGACATATGAACTGTCACATTAAATCCTAATTTTGCACTCATAATGCCAATACTAAGCCCTAAATTCCCTGTTGAACCTACTGCGATTGAATATTGCGAGAAGAACGTGCGGAATTGATCACTATCTAAAATGGAATAATCATCTTGTTTATTTAATAAATGATGTTCTAAAGCTAAATCTTCCGCATGTTTAAGAACTTCATAAATTCCGCCTCTTGCTTTAATAGATCCTGATATCGGAAGCTGACTATCACATTTTAGTAATAAATTCCCTACTATATGCTGCTCATACTCTTGTTCTAAATGTTGTTTCATAGAAGGCGTTGTCACTAAAGGAGATTCAATAATCCCATTCGTATCTTTTGTTTCAGGAAAGGCTTTCGCAATATACGGTGCAAAACGTTTTAATCTTTCCTCAGCATCTTTTACATCGTCTTTAGTAAGAGGTGCTTTTTTAATTCCGGTTTCAAACTCTTCTTTATTAGGATTGACCCAAAATACTTCCTCCGTCAAAACGAGTTGATTTAGTAAAGGGTGCTTTTCTTTTAAGATTTGTATAGCTGTGCTATCATACTTCTTCATTTGTGAATTCTCCCTTCTTTATCCTTATTTAATTAATGTTAGATGTTAGCATTTTAAAATTTAATTTTATTTATTATAATTAAACTAAATTTAACACACAAACGAAATTAATTAAATATATATTAATAAATTTAAATTAAATTTAATAAAAATCTTTAATAATTCATATACAAGGAGAATCAACATGAATGATATAAATGTCGGACAAAGAATAGCAGAATACCGAAAAGCACAAGGCTTGAGTAGTCGAGAACTGGCAACACTCGTCAATGTCACACCTTCTATGTTAAGTCAAATCGAAAAAGGATCTGCAAACCCATCCTTGCAAACCCTTAAATTAATATCTAACGCATTAAATATTCCTATGTTTAATTTCTTTTTGGAAGATACAAGTGCACAAAGCTTAGTTGTAAGAGCTGACCAACGAAAAAAGATTAGTTTTCCTGAAAGTGAACATTTGTCATATGAATTACTATCTCCAGATTTAACGGGAGCCCTTGAACTTGCTCTTATGACTTTATTACCTCAAGCCTCTTCTTCCGAAAAACTAATAGAGCATAAAGGTGAAGAAATCGCATTTGTTTTAGAGGGAACTGTTACTCTAAATTTAAATCAAGAAACATTAACTTTATACACAGGTGATAGTGTAAAAATCCCATCTTATATGAAGCATAAATGGGAAAATCCGTATAAGGAGAAAGCAGTAGTAATCTTTGCAATTACTCCTCCTACTTTTTAACTCCGCATGACATTGACTAATTTCGGCGAGAAGAACTGTGTAAGGACTTAATGAAAAACTAAATTTACTTATAAATAAGCATCATCTCTAGGGATTTATGTAGCTTTGAAAAAAAGTTTGATCAAAAATACCTCGCAATCCCAAATTTTACGATAAATAAACAGAATCCATTTTGAAAGAAGATTGATCAAAATGGATTCTTCTAAGCAGATTTAAGTTTGGTTTTTATAAAAAAGTTTGATCATTTCTACCTATGTTGTTCAACAACCACGCCCGATTCTTGAAGATCGTCTCTTAAATCTTATTCAAGATAAGCACTCAGTTAGTGCAATAAGATTTTTGTCCAGCCACCTTTTTTTGTCACTACTTCAGCAGGAGTAAATGCTTCGTATTGGTTATAGTTTGTCACTATTTGGGTTATAAACCAGCCCTTTTACCTGTATCTGGATTCTCCCCTAAAGTAATGACCTTTTCTCCTTTTCCATAGTTTCGGAAAAGGTCGGAATCTCTAAAGATCGCGTACGTTCCAAACTATCTCACCGCGCTCGTCCCACGTGCTGTGGTGCCGCTCAAATCCTATCTTTTCTAGCACTCGGAAGGACGCAACATTCCAAGCGCCTACAGTCGACCAAAGCCTGTTGCGCCCGGTAGCAATCGCAGCGTCCAGGACCACGGATGCTGCCTCAGTCGCATAGCCTTTACGGTGAACGCTGCGGAACAGCTCATATGCGATCTCCGGCTCTTCAAGTGTGGAACGACCGATAATCAAGCCACAGTATCCGATGAAATCGCCTTCGTCTCGGCGGCGAATAGTGAGAAGGGAAATGCCATTTTCGACTGCTCTCTTGCGCATCTCGATAATCCGGCTACGGGCGGCGTCAAGAGTCGGCATGTCCACACCACGTTCACCAATTAGTTTTCTCAACCAGGCTGCATCGGATTCCTCCCACATACTCAGGTCAAGTCGTTCGGTTTTCAGCTGGAACGCCATAGGTTCAAAGAAAGCTGTCATAGTGGAAACCTCCTAGTTATGTCACTGCACTCATATATAAACGGTTGAACTTTGTTTTAAATCCACAATTCACTCTAAAAATGGTGGCTTAACTTTCATCAAAATACACTTAGATTATGAAATATTTCTCTCTACATACTATGTTTCTAATTTAACTTTATATCTTTTACATCTACTATATTCGCAAACCAGCCTAACACTTTATTGTGGTGCTGAATGATATCTTCTGCACATAATTGCTCTGAATCAAACGTACTATGTGCACCATGAATAAGTGTTACTTTATACCCTTCACTAAAGGCACGGCGAACGGTTGTATCTACACAATATTCGGTTTGCAGTCCACAAATGAAAAGATGTTTAATTCCTTTTTCTTGCAAAACTGCACGAAGATTTGTTTCATGAAAAGAATCAGGTGTTTCTTTTTCCACTACAACCTCATTTGACATCGGAGTAATTTTAGAATGAATGTGCCAACCCGGTGTTCCTTTTTCTAGCGGATGACCCTCAGTTCCATTATGTTGTACATAGATAACAGGTATATCATGTGTACGACATTTTTGAATTACTTCCTGTAAATTTTGCAATAAGCCAGAGCCATTATGTACAGGCACACCTGCTGTATACATTCCTTCTTGCACATCAATTACTATAAGTGCTTGTTTCATCAACCAACTCTCCCCTCATTTTTATACTCCATCATCCAGCAATCTTCCAATACTCCTTCATGTAATTCATGTTTTTTCAACAATTTCACTTTTTGAAAACCACACTTTTCATAGCAACGAATTGCTCGTTCATTTCTTACCCTTGGATCCATCGCAATTGCGACTGCACCTAATTTGTTACTGATATATGTAATTACAGCTTGCACAAGCTCTGTACCAATTCCTCGGTTCCAGTATGCTGTTTCTCCAATAAATTGGTCCATCCCCCATACATTCTCTTTCTTACCATATCCATATAACGCTTTCCACTCTGCATCTAAAGGATACATTTGTACATAGCTAATAGCTCGGTCTTTATATTCCACAATACACTTTTTCTCTTTATCTTCAGAACTACTTATATAACGCTCTCGAACTTGTTCTACTGATTGTGGTTTGTCTCGCCCTTCATAAAAACGTAAAACTTCAGGATTTGATAACCAGTTTGATAATGTTTGAACATCATCTTCCGTTATGTATCGAATAGATAGCTCTCCTTGTTGAAATAACATATGATTACTCCTCTCTTGCAACATTACTGTATTCGACTTATAACGAAACAACCCTTCCTTATGAAAGAAAGGGCTGTTAAGAACTTTATATTCCACTACGTTCAAATAAAAGGTTACAACAGGTAAATATCGAATCCTTTATAAAAGTATTTTTTAGGTAGGTGTTTATAATGGGAATTGAAAAAGAGTATTTACGCTGTGTATTAAAAACATTTCATTCTATGAAAAAGTTAGGCGAAGATGCTATCGATCAATTAAGTTATGAAGAACTCCATATATATCCGAATGAAGAATCTAATAGTATCGCCATTATCGTCAAACACATGTGGGGAAACATGCTTTCTAGATGGACTGATTTTTTAACAACAGATGGGGAAAAATCAACTAGAAACCGTGATGATGAATTTACTGGGGAATTTCCCTCTAAAGCAGCCTTATATGAGGCATGGAATCAAGGATGGAAAGTTTTATTTACAGCATTGAATAGTTTGAAAGAAAACGATTTAGAAAAGACAATTCATATACGCGGAGAGGCTCATTCTGTAATTGAAGCTATTGAAAGGCAAATATCACATTATTCCTATCATATTGGCCAAATTGTATATGTAGGGAAGTTACTTAAAAATGAGAAATGGAAATGCCTTTCTGTTCCTAGAGGAAAATCGATTGAATATACCGAGAAACTCATGAGCAAACATAAAAATCTAGAGAATAAATGAAAATCATACTTTTGGGACAATCAAAGGTAAAAATGGTGATAAAATATTGTCCGTTTTTATGATAGGCTCTGTTAAAGTATAGTGTTGATATTTAATACATTCTCGAATCCTTAGTATATTTGTTATAAGAACAAACATTCGCGGAGGAAGCAAGAATGAGCAAAGCATTTAGTAATCTACTTAAGCACATTGATAAATTACCACATACCCAAAAAGAACAAGTATATCAGTGGAGGATTTAACGACAATGGTTGACAATAATACAATAATGGAATCTGGTAAATGTATTGAATGTGGAGCAAATGAAATAGATGGACTTTCCTGTTACGAGATGTTTCAATTCCCACTGGTTTGGGAGCATAACGACTCTAAATTATATGATTTACATTTTTGGCTTGTTTCTTGTTATATGATTCAACACCCATCTAACTATACTAAAGATGGATATAATCATTTGATAAACTTATTCACTGGAGCTTATGATAATAATTGGGATACTGGTTATATTCTTAGAAAAAATAGGGAACTCGTTTCAAAAGTAGGTAAAATAACCAATCCACTGCCAAACCACAAAAGAAAACGTATATATAGAAGATGGTCAATGACAATTGAAGATTTATATAATGGTGGAGAAAAAAATGCAATAAACAACATCAATAAATGGAAAGAAACAATTAGAAAGGATTTAAAAAAATAATGACTGTGAAATTTAGACAGTCATTGTTCATATTCACTTATCAACATTTTAGTTTAACAGAGCCTTATGATAAGAAATAAAAGGGGCTGCATCTGCTCCTTTTGTTTCTATATCTAGCCCCCTTTTTCAGTCTACAACTATTTTTCCCTTTGGACAGCAATCATTCTTGTAATTCTACTTCACTCGCATCGGGGCTCCTTTCTCAAAGCTTTCACTCTATATTCTCTCGATTTTCAAAAAAGTTTCATTTTTATTTCATAAAAAAGAGCAACCATATTAGGTTGCTCTTCACTTGAAAATATTCATCATTATAATTAATTTTTCTTTAAAAACACACTATTAAAAATTATATTTTTCAATGTTATCCTTTGTAAACACAACCCGTTCTGGCAATACAATAATTCCATTTCCTTCTGCTTCATAATCGTATCCTTGAATCGAATTTGGTTCCACTTTCACTTTTCCAATACCAGGAACTTCAAAGCTATCACCAACTTTTAACTTTTTACCCTTTACAACCATTTCATTTGCAACATAGGTTGCAAGTGCACCTTGTTGTTTTACATCCCACAAGCCAAACTGTTGAACTGTACCACGCTTCACATAATCTCGCATGACATTAGGTGTTGAAAAACCAGTAATAACAACTTTCTTATCCACTTTTAAATTTTCTGCAGCTTGTGCCATTGCTGGTAATGCAGTTGCATCAGGGCAAATGACTGCATTAATATCTGGATATGTTTTCAAAATGCTTTCACCTACTGCTAGTGATTTTTGAGCATTGTTTTCCCCATACTGGGTCGTCACAATTTCCCAATTCGGATATTTTTCTTTTATAATTGCTTTCGCTTTTGTAACCCATTGATTCTGATCTGTTACTGTTGGACTAGAATAGAAGAATGCTACTTTTCCTTTATCACCAATTTGTGAAGCAGTCATTTGAATAAGCAAATTGGCCAATTGTTCTGGTGTTCCTTGACTTATATAGAAAGAGCGATCTTTCGGATTAACGTCAGAATCCCATGTTAATACTGTAATCCCCTTTTTCTTTGCACGTTGCAAAACTTGTGATAAACCGTCGACAGAAGTAGATGAAACCATAATCGCATCATAGTTTTGATTAATAAAGTTATTAATATATTTTACCTGTCCTGATACACTTGCCTCAGAAGGTCCATCGTATTTTAAATTTACACCGAGCTTATCCGCCATTTCTTTTGCGCCTTCTCCGCCCGATGTAAAGAAACCGACTCCAGTTAATTTAGGAATAAAGGCAAATTTCACATCTTTTGATTTATTCCCATCTGATTTTGTATTTGTACATGCCATCATAGAAACAACAAACACCAATAAAATGATGAATACACTTATCTTCTTTTTCATGTTGTTTCCTCCCTATGTGAAACAATTTTTTTGATAAAGAAGTATCTTATCTTGGAATGGCGTACCATAACAGAGAGAATTAAAATAATACCGATTACAACATTGGATTGCTCATTTGTTAATCCTGTCATCTGTAGCCCATATTGCATAATTCCAATAACAATACTTGCAAGAACAGTTCCTACAATACTTCCTTTTCCACCAGTAATAAGAGCACCGCCTAATACAACTGCTGTAATGACTGGTAAAATTGCTTCGTTTCCTAAATCCGCTCGAGCTGAACCAAAGTAAGCCGTTAGAAATATTCCACCTAATCCACCGCCTAGACCAGAAAGCATATATGCTAAAATAACAACTCGCTTCGTTTGAATTCCAGAATATTTAGCTGCTTTTTCATTCATGCCTATTAAAATTACATATCGACCATATCTTGTATAGCGCAGCAGAATAGAGAATAAAACAGTCATAATAAGGAGTAACCAAAATAAATTAGGAATTCCTAAGAATATTCCATTTGCAAACTGGACATATGAATCTGGCAATCCGCTAATTCCTTCATATCCAGTTGCTTTAGATCCACCCGAAATTACAAGAGCGATACCCGAATATAAAAACATTGTTCCTAATGTTATAACTAGCGGTTCAACAGATGTCATTTGAATAATAACACCGTTTAAAAAACCAGCTAATACGCTTATAATAAGAGCAATTATTACCGCAATACCAATAGATGCCCCATTTATCCATAATACACCGATAAGAATAGATGTAAGCCCCATAACTGCCCCAACTGAAACATCGATTCCTCCCGTCATAATGACAAATGTCATCGGTATCGCGGCTATTGTAATAAAAATAAAATCATTAATACTAAACAATAAATTCCCTATATTTAAAAAATCTGCATTTAATAAGCTAAAAACGATAAACTCCATACATAACAAAAGAAGGAGTGCTCCCTCCCAGCAAAAGAGCCAGTGATTAGACTTCATATTTCCACCTCCCTCCGCCTCTGTTTCCTCCATTTCTGTACTACACTATCTAGAATAATAATAAGTAATAATAAAAATCCTGAAATTGCGTTGTTCCAAAAGGCTGGGATTTTTAAGTATACTAATGAACTACTAATCACCTCTAAAAACAATGCTCCTAAAGCTGCACCAAAAACTGATCCCGTACCACCTTTTAAACTAATACCACCAAGCACCGCAGCAGCGATTACTTGCAGTTCAATTCCTGTTCCTGTTTGATTCGGTACAAACCCAATATTCATAACAAATAGACATCCAGCAATTGCAGCAGTAATGCCCGAAATCATAAAGGCTAAAATTTGCACAAACGATACCGGAATCCCAATCAGTCTTGCACCTTCTTTATTATCTCCTACCGCATAAAAATATCTTCCGAACGACATCTTTGTTAGGAAAAGATAAGCAGCTATTAATAATAGTCCGATGAACCAAACTGTTATCGGAATCTCTAACCATGTTACGGAAGACAATTTTTTATAGTCATTTGGAATATCTTCGATCCATTTCCCTTCTGTATATATAATCATCAAACCTCGAATAATACCTAGCATTCCTAGTGTCATAATAATTGCTGGAACATGAAACTTTGTCACACCTACGCCATTTACAATTCCGATAAACGCACCGAGCAAAAATGTAATTATAATTGCACTAAAAGGATTATTTCCACTGGTCAAAAACATTCCACACGAAGCAGCACATAAACCCATTATCGATCCTACCGAGACATCAATATTTTTAGTGAATAACACGAATGATTGACCAATTGCGAGAACAATTAAAATAAGACTTGATTTTAAAATAATCGAAAAAGAATCCAATTGAAGAAAATCTTTGTTCATTACACTAACAAAGATAATATAAAGAAATAACAGCCCTACAATAGAGGTTTCACGCACTTTCAATATATATGTAACATATTTCATCCATTTGAAACCTCCTCTCCCCCATAAGCAGAACGTGTAATACGATCCAATGAAATGTCTTCCTGTTCTAAATGTGACACGATATTACCATTTCGCATTACATACACACGATTTGCTAAATTCATGATTTCTTCTAAATCTGAGGAAATTAACAATACCGCTAAACCATTTTCTCTTAGTTCTTTAATTGTTTCATATATTTCGAATCTCGCTTTTGCATCTATACCACGTGTTGGTTCATCTAAAATAATAAGCTTAGGCTGACAAGCAAGATATTTCCCTAACACTACTTTTTGTTGATTTCCTCCCGATAAAGACTCTATGCTTTGATTTGTATCGTGAACCATAATTCGAAAATTTTTAATATACCCATCCGTTAAAGCGCTTTCTTTTTCTTGATTTAAAAAAAATGCACTTAAACGATATAAGAGAACAGAGGTCATATTTTGTTGTACAGAAGCAATTGAAAAAATCCCATGCCTCGCTCGGTCTTCAGGTACATATATAATTCCTGCATCAATTCTCTTTTTTGTTGACCACATTGTAATTTCATTCCCATCTAATAGAACGTTTCCTTCGGTTGCAGATGTAATACCATATAATACTTCAGCTAATTCCGTTCTTCCCGCTCCCACAACACCAGCAATTCCAACAATCTCTCCTGCTTTTACTTCTAATGAAATATCTCGAAATCTATGACTAAATAAATGATTTACTTGTAATACTTGCTTTAACGACGCTGTCTCGTTATATAAACTCTCTCTCTTTTGAATTTGCTGATAATCTTCTGGTAGTAGTCCCTGTAATAGGATATCGTAAGTAAATTCATTTGCATTACCTTGGTTAGAAATTACGCCGTCTCGTAAAATAGCTACTTGATCCGCAATTGCAAAAATCTCTGGAAACCTATGAGTAATATAAATCATGCCAATTCCTTGTTCTTTCAAATTTTTCATCACAACAAATAGACTCTTAATTTCATTTTCTGTTAACGTCGATGTAGGTTCATCTAAAATAAGAATCTCTGCCTCTCTTATTAATCCTCTAACTATTTCTACTAATTGCTGCTGTGCAATAGGCAACAATGAAGCACGCTCACCCAGCCTTAGATTCCAGCCAAGTTGCCTCATGAGTACATCTAATTTCGTCCGAAGCTCTCTTTTACTTTGCCTCATGCCTAATAAAATATTTTCTTCAATAGTCATATTAGGAAAAATAAGCGGTTCTTGCGGAACTAAATAAATACCGTTTCGATGAGCCTCAGATGGATTGGAAAATGTAACAGATCTCCCTTTTATTTTGATTTCTCCTTCATCATAAGTGTACAACCCTGTCAATATCTTCATTAACGTCGACTTTCCAGCCCCGTTACCACCTACTAATGCGAAAATATCCCCTTTCTTTACTGTTAAATTGATTCCTTTTAGCACAGGTTGCTGTAAGAATGCTTTTTTTACATTTTTAACTTCCAATAAAGGAACTTGTTCCAAGCTTCTTTCACCTACCTTTAACAGGAAACAATTTTTCAACCGTTAATTTTTTGCTCTACTTGTTTTGTAGCATTGTATATCCTTTTCCTCATATCTAGAACTTATTTTTCTCAAGTAAACCTCCTATTACAGACGGTATAAATAAAAATATACTTACATATGTTTAAACATCGGTCATTTGTTGAAAGGATGAAAAGCATGACACAGCTGAACTTTGAAGAAAATTTGTTAACAAAAGCTGCTTGGTATTATTACAAAGATCACCTTACCCAACAAGAAATCGCCTCATTACTACATATATCCCGGAACAAAGTTGTCCGTTTATTAGAAAAAGCACGGACTGAAGGAATCGTTACATTTCATATTAAAGGCACTGGTTTACATTGTTTAAGTATAGAAAGAGAGCTTGTAAAAGCGTTTCAACTAATAGATGCTTTCATTATTCCAACGCCGAAAGATAATCTTTCTGATTCATTAGGTAAAGCAGCTGCGCAATATTTAGAAACACATTTACAACACGGCGATTTACTCGGTATTGGCTGGGGTGAAACTATCTCAAAAACGCTGGACAATATTAATTTTGATGTAACTATGAATATTTCTATGGTCACGTTAACCGGCGGCGTAAGTTACTATCTTCCTAAAAAACAAAATTACCTTAATCAAGTACATGGAAATCTCCATATTATCCCTTCTCCATTTTTAGCTTCTACACAAAAAATGGCAGACAGCATACTATCTGAACCATCTGTGAAAGACATGTTGCATGTTGCATCGCTCGCAAATACTGCTGTTGTTGGAATTGGCGGCTTATCTTCTGATGCGACTATTTTAAAAGAAGAAAAAATGACCCTTCGGGAAATGACATATATTCGAAATCAACATGGTGTTGGTGATATTCTTGGACAATTTTATACCATCGATGGAGACATCCTAAGTTTATCTCATCATAAACGAATTATCGGTACGCCTCTTTCTATACTTCGGAATATGAAACACGTCGTTGGAGTAGCTGGCGGTAAACAAAAAGTTGATGCGATTTACGGGGCATTGAAAGGCAGGTACATTCATACATTGATTATCGATGAAGAAACTGCCCTTTCTTTATTGGAAAAGGAGAGTGGAATATAATGGCTGCTCTATTAGCTTATGATGCCGGAACTGGTAGTATCCGAGCTGTTTTATTTGATTTACAAGGTAATCAACTTGCTGTTAGTCAACGAGAATGGGTTCACATAGAAAACCCACGATACCCAGGTTCAATGGATTTTGACGTAAAGGAAAACTGGAAACTTATTCAAGAATGTACAAAAGATGTACTACAAACAAGTGGTATTCCTCCTTCTTCTATTCAAGGAATTAGTGCAACAAGTATGCGCGAAGGATTTGTTTTATATGACAAAGATGGTACTGAAATTTGGGCGTGTGCAAATGTTGATAACCGTGCTGTTGCTGAAGTTACACAACTTAAACAACTACACCCTCACATTGAGCATAATCTATATACGGTATCAGGGCAAACGTTCGCTCTAGGTGCATTACCAAGGTTACGATGGATTGCGGAACACCAACCAGAGATTTATAAGAAAGTACATTCTATTACCATGTTAAATGACTGGATTTTATATAAACTGTGCGGCGTATTACAAGTTGACCCTTCCAATGGATGTACAACGGGAATTTTCAATTTACAAAATAGAAATTGGGCTCCAGAATTAGTGGCCCAATGCAAACTTTCCTCTGTGCTCTCACCACAAATAAATGAAGCCGGAACTCTTATTGGAAACGTAACAAAACAAAGCGCAGCAGAAACTGGATTATTCGAGGGAACGCCTGTTGTTACTGGAGGTGGAGATGCGCAAATGGCTTCTCTCGGTTCTGGAGTTGTCAAAAACGGGCAAACATTCATTTGCGGAGGAAGTTTTTGGCAACAAGAAGTGAATGTAAACAATCCTGTACCAGATCCAAATGCTCGCATTCGTGTAAATTGTCACGTTCTTCCTACTCTTTGGCAATACGAAACAATTGCCTTTTTTCCCGGCCTTGTTATGCGCTGGTTTCGGGACGCTTTCTGTCAAGAAGAAAAACAAAGAGCAAAAGAACTAGGTATCGATGCTTACGAATTATTAGAGGAACAAGCAAAGCATGTCCCAGTTGGATCACACGGTATCATTCCGATTTTTTCTAATGTCATGAACTATATTTCTTGGCGCCATGCATCTCCCTCTTTTATAAATTTAAGCTTAGATTCTGAACAATGCGGGAAGAAAGAACTGTTTCGATCAATTGAAGAAAGTGCTGCTTTTGTAACATATGGAAATTTAAAATTAATTGAAGAATTAACAGGACATTTCCCAAGAGAAGTAGTTTTTGCTGGGGGGGCTTCAAAAGGAAAGTTATGGTGTCAAATTGTAGCTGATGTATTAGGTGTTCCTGTAAAAGTTCCAGTAGTAAAAGAAGCTGCTGCTTTAGGAACAGCAATAGTTGCAGGAGTTGGTGCTGGTATTTATCATTCAATGGAAGCCGTTTCTGAACAATTTGTAAAATGGGAAACAACGTATATACCAAATATCGAAAACCATCAACAGTATCAAGAATTATATCAAAACTGGAAAATTGTATATCAGCAGCAACTACAATTAGCTGATCAAGGATTTACTTCTCATATGTGGATTGCACCTGGCGCTCTGTAAATTGTTACATAAAGGAGTGAAAAGCATGCTAAAAGTAAATGAAGAAGATTTTTCTTATCGCTTCGGTGATAATGGACCAAAATATTTAGTGAAGGGACCTAATATTGATATAGGTGTTGTTGTCATTAAACCAGGGCAAGATTTTCAAAACCATTATCATACAACTTGTGAAGAAATTTTCTACGCATTAGAAGGTGAAATAGATTTCTATATTAATCATGTAAAAGTTCCTATTAAACAAGGCGATGTCTTACAAGTTCGTCCTCATGAATCCCACTATCTCATCAATCGTTCTTCTCAAAATTTTAAAGCGCTCTTTATTAAATCGCCTCACTTGCAAGAAAAAGATACTGTACAAACAGAAAATCCAAAATGTAATTAAGGAGTGATATCCTATGACTTGGGGATTTCAAAATCGCTTAAATACTATTTTGCCTGACGGAAAAGCAGTTATGCTAGCAATTGATCACGGTTACTTTTTAGGGCCAATTCATGGATTAGAACAACCTCTTGAAACAGTAAAAAGCTTACTTCCATATACAGACTCCCTCTTTTTAACTCGAGGTGTCCTTAGCTCTTGTATACCGGAAAATTGTAAAACTCCTATGGTCCTTCGTGTGTCAGGTGGGGCCACTGTAGTTGGGAAAGATCTTGCCAATGAAACAATTGTTACTCCAATAAAAGAAGCACTGCGTCATAACGTAGCTGGGGTTGGTGTATCTGTCTTTGTTGGATCTGATTATGAAACTCAAACTGTAACAAATCTTGCCAATGTTGTATCCGAAGCACATGATTACGGTTTGCCCGTACTAGGAATTACTGCAGTAGCAAAAGAACTTCAAAAACGAGAAGCACGTTTTTTAGCACTAGCTTCACGCGTATGTGCTGAAATGGGCGCTGATATTATTAAAACGTATTACTGTGAAGGCTTTGAGAAAATCACAAGTACATGTCCTGCCCCAGTCGTTATTGCTGGAGGACCAAAATTAGACACAATAGAAGCAGTGCTAACAATTACATACAACGCACTGCAAGAAGGAGCAATCGGTGTAGATATGGGACGGAATATTTGGCAATCTGAACATCCGGTTGCTATGATTCAATCTATTCATGGCATCGTAAAAAATGGATTGAATGTAAAAGAAGCTCTAGAATTATATAATACTATTATAAATTAAATACTCAGATAGCATTTATGTTCGATATATTTGTGATTATTAAGAACAAGAAACATGGTTTATCCATATTTCTTGTTCTTTTCTAAATTTAATATTTTCTTTCACTTGTATTATTGAAAATATTAATTTTTTTCTTTCTCCTCTAACATCTCAATAATTCAATCTAACTTCTTCTCAATTTCAACTAAAGAAGTCCTTCGACTAGATTGATTGATGAATCGTGATCGTATAAACGCTCCAAGCGAAACAAAAAATAATACGATTAAACCGAAAAAGAGAATACTAAAAATGATATTTATGATTGAAAAATGATCTACCATCCTATCTATCCTCCTATTTCTTCTTGATTATTAGGGTATGTTAATTTTCATTGTTAATATTCTACTTAATAGTTCGTTAAATTAAGAGGTTATTCCCTTACAAAACTTTAATGTTGAATCTAATTTAACCGAACTAATGTAAATACTTTTATCTTTTTAATAACACCATTCAATATAAATGCAAAAGCACCATCTACAATTGCGTTGAGTAATATAAACAGTTTGAAATTTCCATATACTCATCTTAATATCCACATAAAACCTACCAAAAACGGACCAATATTAAAAGGAAATTCCCCTAATTCCCCGGCCCTAATTTGATACTAATAGAACAGTTCTAGTCATATTCTTATAAAAGAAAACAATAAGAAGGAGTGTAAAATTAGTTGATAAAAGTTAAGGTTCGTTTACGACCTATTGTAAGTAAGATAAATTTACCCACCGTTTTGAAAACAACTATACTTCCGGGTGATTCAATTGAACGACTATTTATTGCAACCCAGGTAGGAGAGATCTTTTACATAGGAGACGGAGTTATCAAGACTTTTTTAGATATTCGCCCGCGAGTCATAAAATTAGGTACTTCTGAGGAAGGTGTTTCTGGTAGTGGATATGATGAACGTGGATTGCTAGGGCTAGCATTTCATCCAGAATTTTATTATAACGGTCTGTTTTATCTTCATTATTCAGTAGCTGGAACACAAGGTCCAGGTGCTCTTTCTGAACATTTTAAGCCTAACCCGTGTGATCCCAGAACTTTAAACCTAAGGTGGACAAATAGAGAAACTCAATATGATCATATTGATACAGTTGAAGAATGGATTTTACAATCGAATGGTCAACCTCAAAAACGACGGACATTACTTAACATAAGAAGACCATTTTTTAATCATAATGGTGTCAATAGCTTAAACTTTTCACCTGAAACTGGAAAACTTGTTCTAACAACTGGTGATGGTGGAGCAGGTTATGATCCATTTAATTTAAGTCAGGATAATATGGAAATATTCGGTAAAATAATTGAAATTGATGTAGTTAAGAATACATTTATCAATAATCCACCCGTGGTCACACGTTTTAATGAACTTCCCGTACCTATCCAGGAATCGCTTACGGTAATTGCCAAAGGGGTTCGTAATATAACAGGCATTTCATTTCAAAGGTTTTATAATCAGTATATCAAATATGTAGGGATTGTCGGACAGGATTTGGTAGAGTCGATTTTTTCATTCGTACATTATAAACCAATACCGGTTACTCAGCTTATTCAAGCTTCTTTAATGAGATCTAACCCTGATCAAGAAGGATTTATTAACTTTGGTTGGCGGGGGTGGGAAGGTGCTTTTCCTACTGCGTTTATAAGTAGCTGTTCTGCGAATCCGACTTTGGATGAGAAAACAATTGCTTATTACAATGAAACAGTAAAAACTTCAGTGAGGCGTCTACAACCTTTAACTAGTTATTTTCATAAAGATCCCAGATCAGACAAGTTTGGAGGAACTGCACTTACAGGAGTCCAGCCATATATGGGGAATGGAATCCCAAATTTAACGGGAAGCGTTGTGTTTACCGATTTTGCTCGGCATGAAGAATCTCGACCTCCGGTTAGAGGGGTTTTAGCTTATACCAGGGTAAGTACAGATTGTAAACTAAATGATTTTAGTATTATTGAAACCGATTATAATTTTGGGTCTCAATCAGCTTATTATGTTAGTTTGGGAACGAATCTGGATCAAACCAGACTATATTTAGGCGTTTATGGCTCTATGAAAGTGACTGATTTTAACCAAGGTACTGTTTTTGAAATTGTACCTTGATTTATAACTATAAAATTCGACGGCTGGAGTATTTGTCATATATTCACTACATTTATGAAGATAAAGATAAAGAAGGAGAAAATTTCAAAATAGAGCGAATTGTAGTTTTGAAATAAAGTTTGTTCAAAAAATACCTCGCAAACCCACGTTTTATGATAAATAAAAAGAAACCATTTTGAAAAAAGATTGATCAAAATGATTTCTTCTTCAACAGACTTTAGTCTGGCTTTTATAAAAAAGTTTAATCATTTTCTACCTGTATTGTTCAACAATCGTGCCCGATTGTTGAACAGATTTAAAAAAATTGAATGGTCCATAGACAAAGCAAAGTTGCCTGACTGATCTAACTCAAAAACAAAAAGCTCCCTGTAAAATGATGGGTTTCTTTGGGATTACTGCGCAAAAAGATCACATTTCGTATCACAACGTCTTATGTGAATAACCCCTCCTTATCCACCTTCCGGTCGATTGAATAAGGGGCTTCCTATTTCATAAACTGTTGCATAGTCGGGTGTCCCACTACGTCTTACACAGTCTCCAC
>NZ_NTTM01000109.1:0-212 GCF_002560985.1 Bacillus sp. AFS018417 | reverse complement strand
GAAATGTAAGGTTCGGAATTTCAACTACAACACCGTTTGGTGTTGTAAAGTGTAAAGATTGTGATTCTGTATTGTATGTAAATACAAAGTTTCCTGATTTCGCGTCTTTTCGACCTGAAATCAACATTTGACTGTAACGAGCCTGTTCAAAATCCTGAACCCAAAGTGTATGATTTTGAACATAAGTATCTACAGTATGTTGTGCTTTGAAT
>NZ_NTTM01000108.1:0-403 GCF_002560985.1 Bacillus sp. AFS018417 | reverse complement strand
GATTTGGATACTGCTTTTTTAAGTAAGCCACTTGCGCCTTGTAGTATTCCAATTCTTCTTCTATACTATCGAACTTCGTACGAGAACGACCTTTCAAGAGGTTTTTTAAGCCGTTATTACCACCATTTTTCCCCCGCAAGTCTGAAATATCGCCTGTTTCTTGATATTTCCGGACCCAATTCATTAACTGTGTTCTACTTCTAAGCTTATATTTCTTCGCTATAGCTGATTGGCTACCCTCACCATTTAAATAACTTTTTACAACTTGTATCTTTAATTCATCTGAATAAGTTTGAAATTTATCCCCTTTTTTAACCATAATAAAATCCCCTCCAAGTAAAAGTGTAACATCCATGTGTATTCATGGTCTTTTTACACTGTCTACCTTAAGGGGATAATATCA
>NZ_NTTM01000107.1:2321-9423 GCF_002560985.1 Bacillus sp. AFS018417 | reverse complement strand
TGTAGCGTCGTATACGTCATCGCTTCGATTGGTGTATGAAAATCAGGTTCAAATCCACCCTCAACTACTGACTTTCTTAATTCATGTAATCGTTTAGGGTTCACACTTCGAGTGAGTAGTAAATAGGTCTCCAATAAATTCGAATGTTGATCCTCTTCTGAAGTCCAAGTATGTATAAAGTCTGTAATAACAGAAAGGGATCCTTTAAAAGTCGCAGATAAATAAGTTGTAAACCATGGTAAATTCACTTCTGTTAATAAAGCTGTTTCAATGGCCGTAATTACACCAGAAGGAAGAGTAACTTGACTATCATCCCAAGGAACTCTTTTAAAGTCCATTCCCTTATCCCATGGTAAAAACTCATGATAACCCCAATCTATCTTCTGCGCTCTTATTTTATGTTGTTCATACAGTTCTTTTAAACGTGGTTCTAATCGGAAATCTAAATCATTTGTTAGCATATATAAGTGCCCCCTTTTCTTATCATAGATAGTCATTCTATATTTACATTCATTTTTATCATTAAAAATTTTCTACAAATAAATATTACTTTCCTTTTCTCAGCAAATAGAGAATAACATTCATGGATGAAGATACTCTTCATGTTGTAAATCTTGGTGATTATAAAAAGGTGCATGCCCATAAAGAATCGTTTTATAATAAAGATTGATAGTGTTTTATACACACTATCAACTTATTTAGATGGAAGATCCAATATATTAGATTAAGCGCTTGAAAAACAAATACAGTTGATGAGATAGCCTTAAATGACAATTCCCAACAAGATCAATGTACATTGGCTATGATGAGTTAGAGCGAATTTTGTGAAACAGTATACAACACAAAGGGAAGAGGCGATAAACATGCAGTCAACGGAAGCGCATATGAAGGAAAAACAACGTAGAGAAAAAATAGAAATAATATTTAGTCACAGGGTAAAAGGAGAGAGTTATTTTTACGGTTCTTCCTATCAATGGAAAAACATTGTATATCAAAATTATAATAGGATACAACAAAAAGAGTTGGAAATTGAACAACTTATTTCGAAAATGGAAAAAGCAGGGGTTCGTTTTACACAGCACCGTTCACTCATACACTATCCCGTCATTGATTTTGTAAAATATATAGCTAAGATTTATAAGGAGCCCCTCGAAATACAATAATCATACTTAAAATAAACCTTTATAAAAGGTTTATTTTCGAAGCCTTTTTAACTAAAATCCTAAAAAATTACAATATTCTTTTTATTCTCAATGCTCTTTGTTTTTGTTATAATATCAACCATAACGTATTATATTCGTTTGTATATCTTCATATTTTGGGAATTTTATTACACAAAAAGACAACTCTTAATTGGAGTTGTCTTTTATTTTTTTCGATATACATAATACTATTCTGATACAAAAACTTCAAGATTCTTACAACCAGAGAAAAAGTAGGATTTCTCATAGGAGAGATGCTACTTTATTTCCTCATATTCCTTCATTATTTTATAAAACGTATTTTTCTTTAGCTCTAACATTTCCATAAACATAATAGCTGTTATTTCTCCACTTTTCCATTTAGAATAAGTTTCTTCTATTGAGGATCAATTACATAGAGCAAGCGGTTTGCAACTTCTTATTTTATCTATTGTATTGTGGAATACAGTATATATATCACGTGCAGTAGATGCTTTACGTGCAAAAGGAGTAGACATCCCAGAAGAATATTTACAACATATATCTCCACTTGGCTGGGAACATATTACTTTAACAGGTGATTATGTATGGAACCTAAATCAAAAAACGAATTTCAATAATTTAAGGCCATTACGAGACAAAAAACCTATAAAAAAGCAGTAAATTGATAAACCGGTTCCTTAACGTACAGGGAACCGGTTAAAATATGTCCAAATTGTGTCTAAACGTACAATTTTCTTTTTTTGATATGGTGACCCCATCACCATCAAGCTAATATTTTCATATCCCCCTAAATTAAAATTTTCTTTCTCTACAGATAGTTATTCTGAGAAGCCGCTCATTTTTTCGTTTTGGGGGCATTTCTTTTTCTTAAGTTGATGGGCATGTATGGTGACCCCTATTAGACGATAGTGAATTAACAATTTCGGGGTTCAGTTCAACTTTATTCAAAATAAGATTTTTTTGCAGTAAAATCAATGTTAGTGGAACTTTATTAATCACACTTTTTTCTAAATTAACATAAATACTTGCAACATTTAAATTAGTACTATATAGTTCTAGTTATGACAAAGGTAAAATTAGTGAATCAAAAACGTGTGATTGAAGTAGCTGCAACATTATTTTTAGAAAAAGGGTTTGCTTATACAAGTATGGATGAATTAGTACGTGTAAGCAAAGTTTCAAAGTCTAATGTGTATTATCACTTTTCTAATAAGGAAGAATTATTAGAAGGGGTCGTTGATTATTGGATTGAAATGTATCAATCTGCAATTGATGACGTACTTTCTCAGAACCAATTTTTAGTTGAAGATCGTATCCAACTGTTTTTAAAGCAATTATCACAAGGAGTTCAGTCGAGAGAGTATAAGGGGAGCTGTCCATTTATTACTCTTTATATTCAAAGTCCTACACAGGCCACGCAAATAAAAGAAAAAATAGGTCTTTTTTTTACAGAATTACAAAAGAAAGTTTCTCTATTACTTAAACAAGGGGTAGAGAATGGGGAATTCAGAAATACGATTAATATTGATGAGGTTGCATCACTTTTTATTACAAATCTTGAAGGAGCGTTATTTATTTCAGAAACATTGAAGGATGCAACTGTAATCACGAAAACAGCAGATCATTTTTTTAACTTGCTTCGATAAAAGAAGCTTTTTTTTTACATCAAATTAGTACTAAATAGTACTAAAAAGGAGATTTTATATGAGAACAGTATTTTTAATTGGTGGAACAGGCTTTATTGGAAAGCAATTAGTGAAAGAATTAGCCAAAGAGGATGTTAAAATTCTTCTTTTAGTGAGGTCGAAAAGTAAAGCAACACGCATTTTACAAGAAAGAGGCATCTTAAAAAAGGCAGTTATGCACTTTATTGAAGGTGATTTGACGAAAATAGATTTAGGTCTAAGTGCTGAAGATAAGGAGAGGATATTGAAAACGGATGTGATTATTCACGCAGGAGGCCCCATGGATATTCAAGTGACAAGTAAAGAGGCAGCTTCCGTATTTTTAAATGGCGCCAAACATATTAGTGAATTAGCTAAAAGTATTCATCAATTGAAGGGCTTGCAACAATTTATTCATGTTGTAGGTTATATGAGTCCCTTTGATGATAAAAATAGCAAGATTGCAATTGATGTGTTTAAAGAAGGAAACAATTATTTGAAAATAAAAAATCCATATGAGAGAACAAAATTTTTAGCAGATCTTTATATCCGTCACCAGGCATCAGCAGTAGGTTATCCGCTTTCTGTAATTAATCCGCCAACTGTAGTCGGTAGTAGTAAAACAGGGAGTACAGAGCAGATAGCAGGATTAGGTTTGCTTGTGATGAGTATGCGAAGAGGGCTCATGCCAGTGATTCCTGGAGGTAAGGGATATAGGTTACCACTTATTTCAAACGATGAGCTTGCGA
Source organism: Bacillus sp. AFS018417 (assembly GCF_002560985.1). Taxonomy (NCBI): domain Bacteria; kingdom Bacillati; phylum Bacillota; class Bacilli; order Caryophanales; family Bacillaceae; genus Bacillus; species Bacillus sp. AFS018417. The sequence goes on along the minus strand of NZ_NTTM01000107.1, from coordinate 5,826 downwards.
AGTTTATTGTGCAGGTTTTCAGATTGGAGCAACCGACTATTCAAACATATACACTTGTTGAAGACAAACAGCACGATCAGAACATTGCTGAATTATTAAGTATTATGTCGGAAAGTATGAATATGAGGGCACCAAAAATCTCTGTCCCAATGCCACTTATGAAGGCAATTATGAATAGTGGAGTAAGTAAAATAACAAAAATTCCTTCTGATGGACTGAATTTTATTACAAAACGAAAATTTTCAAATGTTTCAGCGAAAAAAATTATGGGAGGAGATTGGTTTAAGAAGACGAGTGTAATGAAATTTTTCCCTGCCGTAGTAGCTGATCTGGATTATCGAATGATGTATCAAAATGGCCAGCATAATCATTTATTTAAACGAACATTATGCGATAACACTACCCTTTACCAATTACAAGGAGAGGGTAAACCGTTTATTTTATTACATGGTTTATTGAGTGATGGAGAGGATTTATTTCCTTTAGCACAAGAGCTTCATGAAAAAACTGGTCAACCTGTATGGATCTTGGATCTTCCAGGTTTGGGACGTTCTCCTTTTAAACGAGAGAAAAATCTTCTAGATATCTATTTGAATGTAGTGAAAAAGTTATTGGAGAAAGCTACTAATGGTGCACATCTAATTGGCCATTCATTCGGTGCGTTTATTCTTCTGGAAGCATTGGTACAAGAGTACATAGATAAGAAGTATTCAATCACTTTACTTCAGCCACCTGTTGCTAAAAAAAATGCTAAATCGCTAAATGTTCCTCAATTTATGAACAAATGGACATTAAAATTGGCAACTACTAATTTGATAGGGCGTTATTTATTAAGTAATGGTTTGTTTGAAAGTACGGAGAGCATCCCTGAACATTATATTGAAAAAATAAGTAACAGTTTTACTTCTCCTAGAATTTTAAATACTACGGTTCAGCTTAACAGTTTACTACTGAAAAACGATCAAGGTGATTTCAATGAAGTAACAAAGTATAATCTTCACATTATCTGGGGGGATTATGACAGAGGCTATTCTGCTCCATCGCATCTTGGTAAGGTTGATTTTGTTCCATATGGCCATCATTTTCCTCTTAGCCATCCGAGTGAAACGGCAACATTAGTAATAAAAAATAGTAATACTAGCAGATGAGAGTGTGGGATAAATAAAAAGTGTGTAGTAAGATCGTTGTGTCTTTGAAATAAAATCGTACTGTTTGGGGTCCCACCCTATGCCCATCAACTTAAAGATTTTATAACACCCCAAAACGAAAAAATGAGATTTTTATTACAAGTAAGCACAATTTTTCGTTCTGGGGGTAGTTGTATTTTCTTAGCTTGATGGTGATGGGGTATCTCCAGCATTTTGGAAAAAAACAAGCTAAGTAAAAAATATAAAATACCGTCCTGATGGACGGTTTTACTTTTGACATAATTCTCGAAAACGGAAGTCAAAAGCTTTTATTTTTGCTATGTTAAACAACAATTTTGAGAATCCACCAAAAAAGAAAATGGCACTTTTTTGTAGTCTTTTTTAGACTTCTTGTTCAACTCAAGTACTCTGTTAGTTCAATAGATCTTCAATTTGTTTTTTGTCCTTAATACTACATAACCCACCGTGGTAACAAATCACTTTTTCAATATCAAGGTCCAAAAATTTTTCCAGAGAATCAATTGCAGTTTTCATATCCAATGTCGTTTGTGAAACGGGTCTTTGTAAAACACCATCAACTACTACCATAGCATCACCTGCAACAAGAGTTTTGTTTTGCTTCAAATAGAGGCTAATATGTCCAGGAGTGTGGCCTGGTGTAAATATGACTTGAATACCCCCACAATAAGAAAGCTCTTGACCATCTTCTAATGTCTTATCTACCTTTGCTTTTGGAGGATTTTTGTATAAGAATTGCATTTGTTCAGGTAATGATGCCCACTGTTCTTTACTCATTCGATCCGGGTCTGTGTTAATTAGAGGTAAGGTTCCTTCAATATAGGGTTTGTCGAAAACATGTGCATACACTTCTATATCGTTATTGGAGTGGTTTAGTATTTCTGGGAGAGAACCTATGTGGTCTAAATCCTGATGAGTTAGAATTACTACTTTCAATTTATCAAAAGGGACTCCCACTTTACTCATGGCAAGACGTATTTGTTCCAATTGTCCAGGCATACCAGTATCAACTAAAACGGCCATTTCATCATCCCATATCAATGTTGGGTTTAGTCCGAAACCCTGAATTTTTAATTCTAGCATTGCCAATCCTTTATCGATTCTCATTTAATCTCCTCCTAATTTTAAATGTAAGCTATAAAGTATTACCTAGTTCAACTTACCATCTAAAAAGAGGGTTAACAATAGTGAAATATTATATAATAACATAAATAAAATATTTTGTCAATGATTATTTATCAATTAATATTAGTTTTGTTTTAATTATTGAACTAACCTGCTCTGTAGTTGAAAAAAGAATCATGTATATTCTATTCATGTCCAGTTAACATAACGTCCTATTATCAGTAGCAAGGAAAAGGAGGAACCCTACTCTCTCAAGGGAACCTCCTTTTTTCGTTCTATGGACCTATGCATTTTTTCATACATTCCTATTCTGGCGCGGTTTTAGGTTTCTCGTTTGTTTTTGGATCAACCAAAAAACTGTATTAAATCTTGTTTGATCCTAGGGGTCACTATATATGAACACTACGTATTTGACTTTCTCAATGACCAACATTACTTAACGTGGTAAAATAATATTCGGATGGGAATCCAATGTTATTAAAATTAAAGTGGTTATCAAGTCGGAGGAAGGCACTTTAGGGTGTCTTTTCTTTTTAAAATATATAAGCGCACCATCCCTTTCCTAATAGAGGTCCCCTCATGCCTCCTTACAGGGAGAATGATAAGGCATTTTTTATTTACCCAATTACCGAGCTCTCACATGTTTTAAATAGTTACAATACTTGTATTGCTTCAATAACATATGATCATTCTTAAGAATGTCATTGAAATGTATCAATAGATTCTAGTGCAGCAAAATAAATTGTGCTATGATGTGAGCAAATATAAAGCTATCTAACGGAGGGATTCACATGCCGCATGTTGTGTTTCGTGGAATTACTACTGAACAATTAAAACACATAAGCAAGCCATTAGTAGAAGAGCTCGCAGAGATTTGTGAGTGTGGTACGGATAATTTTACGTTGGAACTACCAAGTTCTACGTTTGTATTCAATGGAGAAGAAATAGAAGCGTTTCCTCTTATTGAAGTGAAATGGTTCGAGCGTGGACAGGAAATTCGTGATCGATTTGCCAAGGCCATTACTACATATGTAATGGATTTTGGACTTCCAGAAGTAGAGGTTGTATTTACGGTTTTCACAGAATCAGCGTATTATATTAACGGGAAGCATTGTGCAAGTTAGAGCTATTTGAAAGATTTTTGTAACATTTATAAGGGGTAGAACCACATCGCTATCAAGCTAACTAGACAAAATACCCCCTAAAAAGAAAAA
>NZ_NTTM01000107.1:0-2294 GCF_002560985.1 Bacillus sp. AFS018417 | reverse complement strand
TTTTTCTTTTTAGGGGGTATAGCCGAGATACGTGTAAAAATAGGTCATAGACTTACGTTTATTTCCAATTACGTTTGAAATCAGCTATTATATTTTCATAAAATTACAGCTTAGATGATAGTTAGCTAATTGTCTAAAGAAAATGTATGCATAGCTTTGCTGTGTGTTTTATCAATGTAGTTTTTGGATAATGTTTGGTCAAGTTGATACTAATACCCTCGATAAACGGAAGAAAATTAAGAGTGTTCCGAGAAAAAGTGATTAAAAAACGCTCTTAATTTATTTAATTGAGTTATCCTTTCATACAAAAATCTGATTATTTATGTAATTGGTATTCCATTAAAACGCTCATTTACAGAAGAACATTATTCAAGTGAAGCCCTCTATAATTCAATTACAACACCTTGAAAGTTTATGATACTATCCTGATCACACTTTTTATATTTAATGTTTTAAGGAAAAAAGCTATACTATAAGCGAAACTAAAAATCAGAAAGGAAATACCAGAACATGGAAAATTATTTACTATTTATCCTTACAGCACTCCTTATTATAATGATGCCTGGTCCCGGTTTTGCTTTAGTTACAAAAAACACTATCTCTCATGGTAGAAATGGTGGGATAAAGACCGTCTTAGGAACGGTATCTGGAATGATGATTCATACAATAATGGCTACACTAGGACTCTCTGCTATCTTAATGAAATTTGCTATGCTATTTACATTAATAAAATATGCTGGGGCATTTTATTTAATTTATTTAGCTGTAAAGTCAATTAAAAATGCCTTTTCTAAAAAAGAAGATATGTCAGGTTCAGTGGAAATAAACTCTAAGGATATTGGAACTGTTAAAAGTTTTAGACAAGGATTTACCACGGCAATCTTAAACCCAAAAACGGCTGTATTTTTCCTTAGTTTTCTACCCCAATTTATTGTGAGTAATCAAAGTCATTTCTTCCAATTTCTTTTGTTGGGACTCACATTTACGACTTTGACAGCAATATGGTATCTACTTTATATCTCTCTAATACGTCAATTAAGAACTTTTTTAAGAAAAGAAAAGGTGAATCGTACAATAGAGGGTATTACTGGCACAGTATTATTAGTATTTGGAGTTAGGCTATTTTTCCAAAAATAAATATGTAATAGGGGTACAGCCACACATCCATCAAGCTAAAAAATTGTATCCATAAAACGAAAAAAACGCTATTCTTTTTGTAGAAATATACAGAAAGGATGGCGTTTTTGTATGAATCTATCGATTCAAGATGAGTTTCATTTATTCGCTGAAGAACTACAGCGATATCTATCTCCACATATCTTCCAACAACTCGCACAGGAGACAGGTTTTGTAAAACGTAAAAGTAAGTATGGCGCACGAGATATGGCTGCTTTATGTATTTGGATCAGTCGACATGTAGCAAGCGATTCTCTTACTCGATTATGTAGCCAGCTTTATGCAAATACAGCTACACTTATGAGTCCAGAAGGACTTAATCAACGTTTTAACCGATGTGCTGTTTTATTTCTACAGCGTATATTCTCTCTTTTAGTCAAAAGCCAACTAAACGATTCGTCTCAAATCCAAAACCAATATACTTCTTATTTTCAACGTATACGTATTTTAGATGCTACTATTTTTCAAGTACCCAATCATTTGGCTCCTATTTATCCTGGTTCAGGAGGATGTGCACAAACAGCCGGTATTAAGATTCAGCTAGAGTATGATTTACATAGTGGAAAATTCCTCAATTTTCAAATGGAACCAGGTAAAAATAATGATAAAACCTTTGGTACAGAATGTTTGGATACTTTACGACCAGGAGATTTATGTATTCGAGATTTAGGATACTTTTCTCTAAAAGATTTAGACCAGATGGATCAACGAGGGGTGTTCTATGTTTCACGGTTGAAATTAAATAATAGAGTATATGTGAAAAATGAATCTCCAGAATTCTTTCGAGATGGGACAGTAAAAAAGCAATCTTTATATGCTTTACTTGACCTTGAACATATCATGCATCAGATAAAACCAGGAGATACTTATGAAATTCGAAATGCCTATGTTGGACAACAAAAATTACCCTCACGAGTTGTAATATACAGACTCACATCAACTCAAGTTCATAAACGTAGGAAACAGCAAACTTATGTTGAAAAGAAAAAAGGGGTTACATACTCTGAAAAAAGTAAACGTTTAACAGAAATCAATGTTTATATTACCAACATCCCATGGGAAATTGTTCCGATGGAACATGTTCACGAGATTTACTCTCTACGTTGGCAAATAGAGAT
>NZ_NTTM01000106.1:0-3971 GCF_002560985.1 Bacillus sp. AFS018417 | reverse complement strand
CAGTTTTCAAAGAACTTGTTCGCCGCTTAATTGCGACTTCCTTATGTTAACATCTTTGTTTTTCAATGTCAACTAAGTTTTTTATTTCGTTTTCGCTTTCTGCTCTGTTGCATCAGCGACTTTTAATATAATATACCCTTACTTCCACAAAATCAATATATTTTTTGTTTTTTCTTCATACATGTTCCATTTCATTGTTAACCTAAAATCTTTTCCCAACTAATCTACCAAATAGCAATGACTGTCTCATCGATTCTACCGCCTATATATTTTCATGAAGCTATCCTCTTTATTTATAAAAAAACTAAGGGAACAGAATACTTTCTCCCGTCCCCTTAGTTTTTTATGCTGTTTCTTTTTTCGCCTTCGAAACTCTTTTTTTTATTGTAAAATTCCATTTCAACCTACTCATCACGTAGTATGCAGTCGGGACTATGACTAATGTTAAAAGCGTAGATGTTAGTAAGCCAGAAATTACAATGATAGCAAGAGAACGAGAAATAAGCCCTCCCTCGGTCGACAACGCCAACGGTGTAAGTGCACCTATTGTAGCAAGAGCCGTCATTAAAATCGGACGAAGTCTTGTTACCCCTGCTTCTAATAAAGCTTCTTTTATAGCCATTCCTTGTTTTTCATTTTGCATAACACGATCCATCAACACAATAGCATTCGTTACAACAATTCCAATTAACATAAGAAACCCAACCAATGCCGGCATACCTAAAGGTTCTTTCGTAAGGTATAGACCAAGCAAACCACCTGTAAAAAGAAATGGTAAAGAAAATAGAATTGCAAACGGAGCCATTGCATTTCCAAATGTCACTAGCATCACAACAAAGACAAGTACAACAGCAATCCCCATAGCAATAATCATATTTTGGAACCCTTCATTCATAGCTTGTGACTGTCCTTCAGAGCGATACTTAATACCTTTTGGCAAATCTGAATCTTTTAAACGTTTATCTACCTCAGCTTGCACACCAGATACATTATCCGTTGTAAATCTTGCACTTACTTGTACATACTCTTGCTGATTTAAGCGATACAAGGCAGTAGGTCCCGGTGCTTCAGAGAGGGTGGCTACATCCGACAATTTTACCTGTTGCCCAGTAGGACTCATAATAATTTGATTCGTAATGCTTTCAATAGATGTAAGATTATCATTTTTCAATCCTAGATTCACTGAAGTCGTTTTTCCGTCTAATTGGACTGTCGTAACACTTTCACCAGCAATATTCCCTCTTACAAAAGCAGCAATCATCATCGGATTCAAACCTTTTTCCACTGCTTTTTCTTCATCAATTGACAAATTAAGTTGCGGTTTTACAGCAGATAAATTTGTTTTCACATTCGACAAGCCCTTTATATCCTTTATCTTCTCTACAATCTTATTCCCGGCAGTCTCCAAATCCTTAGCATTTCCACCTTCCACAATAAGAACAAATTGTCCTCCTCCTGTTATACCAATCGGTGTCAAAGCTGTTTCGATGCCCGTTCCTAGATTTTTCATCTTTTCTTTTACGTCTTTTTCAAAAGTCGTTATTCCTTCTTTCGTCATATCATCCTTCAAATCAATAGACAAACGAATTCTTTCTCCTGAAACAATCGTTTGATAGCTTTTCACACTCACTTGTTTACTAAGAATACTTTCCATATCTTTAGCTACACCATTAGCTTTGTCAAGTGATGTTCCAACAGGTAAATCTGCCGTCGGATTATATGAAGCCGCCTTTTCTTCTGGTAAAAAGTTTTTCGGGATCAGCGGCACAAGCCCTAAAGATGAAACAAATACGACAAAAGCGAGAAAGAGTGTAATCATCTTTTTCTGAATCGTCCAGCTCAGCACACGCCGATATGTTCTCTGCAATATTGTTTCTTTCGCTTCCTTATGCTTCAAACGTAGCAAGAAAAATTTAGCAAGTAAAGGGACAACTGTTAACGAAACAAGTAAAGAAAAAGCAAGTGCAACAATAACCGTAATTCCGAACTGAGCAAAGAACTTGCCAACAATTCCCGGAACGAATGAAAGTGGACCAAATACTGCCATAGTCGTAATTGTTGAAGATGTAACCGCACCACCAACTTCTTTAGCAGCTGCTAACACCATGTTTACATCACGCTTTGCGCTACTTAACGTTCTGCGATAGATGTTTTCAATGACTACGATAGAATCATCAATTACTCGACCAACAGCTACTGCAATACCAGCTAGCGTCATCATATTCAAACTATAGTGTAAATACTTCATCGTAATCATCGCTGCTAAAACAGACAGCGGAATTGATAGCACAGCTACAATTGTAGCTCTTATATTACGCAAGAATACAAATGTCACAATGACAGCAAACAATGTACCTAGCAACACTTCCCTAAGCATACTATTAACTGATTTTTCTACCTGCTTTGAGCTGTCATACAACTTTGTCAGTTTATAACCCTCTGGTAATTGTAGATCAGATAGTTTTTGGTTAATTTGTTTGACCACTTCCACCGCATTAGCTCCTGGCTGCGCTTTAACAGATACAAGAACTGCAGGCGTGTCTTTTAATCTCGTATATACAGTTTCTGTTTTACTTCCATACTCTACAGTTGCTATATCTGACAATTTAACTGTTTGTACTCCCCCAGCACTTGGTACTGCCATTTTCATATTGTTCACGTCAGTAAGCGATTTAAGTTTGTAATCAGCTTGAACATTTAATGTTTTTTCATTAATACTCACCTGACCTGCTGGAAAAGAAAAATTGTGTGCTAAAAGTGCTTGCTTTACTATGTCATAAGTAATCTTTTTTCTTTCATTTTTTCAACATCAAGTCTAATAGACAATTACTTTTCGGTTTCACCTGACACATCCACCTTGCCGATATTTTCAACAGTAGACAAAGTCGGTTTAATCCGATCGTTTACATATTGTGAAATATCCGCCTGCTTAGCATTGTCTGAAGAAAGCGCGAAAGTAAATATTGGCATCTGCGAAGGTCCATCTTTCATAACGACAGGTTTCCCTGCATCCTCTGGTAATTTTAGAGATGCAACTGCACTCGTCACATCTTTTTCAGCCTCATCCATCTTCCTGGCCATATCAAATCCTAAAATAGCAACTACCATGTTGCTATGAGCTTCAATATATAAATTATCAAGCTTTTGAATACTAGAAAATGCAGTTTCTAGCGGTTTTCCTATATCATTTAATCCTTGCTCTGGCGTGGCACCCATATAAGGGACTTGCACAACCATATACGGAATATCAACGTTTGGCATTTCTTCCATCTCTATTGTTTTAATAGAATATAATCCCCCAACAACAATAAAAATCATCGCAAGAAAGACAACACCTACATTTTTAAAGAAAAGCGAATCCACGACCCCACCGTCATTCCTCCCATCCCTTTGTACTAAGGAAAATAATCTTTCTTACATAATCTCTATAAACCGTAATCCTCCCCTACTTATATTCTCTTCACCTTTTTGTAATTGTATTTTTTTCCTTTCATTCCACATCAACCCCATGATGGATTCTAAACTCAGCCCAAAGACCTATATCAAATCACACAGCGCTAAGTATACAGAAAATTACTTCTATATAGCAGTGTAAAAAGTCATGTTCTAAACATGACAAAAAGGATTGTGCATTTTACACTTTCCGTAAGCAGGAGGCACACATACCTCTTTGAGATTGCCAATCCACACAAATGATTTATCAATATTTGATTTCATGCTGTTTTTTGGGAAAAAGAATGTATTTAATTTCTTTCATAGAAAATTTAATACGCTTTGGAATACGAGGTCTCTTAGTAAAAATGAAGGATATTTCTGATATGTTTTATAGAAATGAAGAATGATTTCCTGTTTTGATAGATTTTTTCATGACCACTTGGTTCGTCTATTTCGATAAAATAAAGCTGAGTTCCTTTATTAAGAAATTCAGTGTTATTTTATAATGATAAAAATACACAAAAAAGACGAGTCAT
>NZ_NTTM01000105.1:0-11532 GCF_002560985.1 Bacillus sp. AFS018417 | reverse complement strand
CAAAGAACTTGTCTGTCGCTCAATTGGCGACTTCCTTATGTTAACATCTTTGTGTTTCAATGCCAACTAAGTTTTTTATTTCGTTTTCGCTTTCTGCTCTGTTGCATCAGCGACTCGTATAATACTACACCTCTATCTAACAATAGTCAACGGTTTTTTTAGAGATATTTATCTGTTCTTTCTGCAGGATTGTAAAAACACACCTCAAATACGTCTTTATCCCGCTATTCGCGGGCAGTAAGATCCCCACTGATGGAAGTTTCACTTTATTTACTCTCCCATATGCTTCTGATAGCTTACTCATGGATTACCTTCCCTATTCGGTTCTGTACTAACAACCTTATTTTAACAATTTATAGTATATAATTAGATAGCAATTAAATTTTTCATTAATAAAACCATCATACAACCTTTGTTTATCCAAATTACACTACCAACAAAATCATATTAGAAGCAGGTGGAAATATGGAAGATATACGTGTACTGATAGCCGATGATGAAAAAGAAATACGAAATTTATTAAAAAAATATCTAGAACGGGAACTATATACAGTAGATATCGCTATAAATGGTGAAGAGGCTCTTCGTTTATTTGAACAAAACAAATATAACCTCATCATATTAGATCTTATGATGCCCAAAGTTGATGGTATCGAAGTATGTAGAAGACTTAGAGACAAAACAAATATCCCGATATTAATGCTCACTGCTAAAGATCAAGAAGTAGATAAAATTTTAGGCTTAAGCATAGGTGCGGACGATTACATTACAAAGCCTTTTAGTATCAATGAGGTAGTCGCCAGAGTAAAAGCTCTTATGAGGCGCTTTTTAATATTAGGAAGTAATGCTAACACGCAAGAAAAAACAATCCTAACATTTAAAGGGCTAACAATTGATTTAAAAAAGTACACAGTTAACGTAGATGGAAAAGAAATATCTTTAACCGGAAAAGAACTTGAACTATTAAAGTTTTTCACTTCAAATCCTGAACAAGTTTTTACGAAAACGCAACTCTTTCGCAATGTTTGGGACAGTAACTATATAGAAGATGATAATACAGTTATGGTGCACATTAGAAAGCTTAGAAAGAAAATAGAAGCTAATCCCTCTGATCCTAAATTCATTCAAACTGTATGGGGAATCGGTTATAAATTTGTAGGTGAAAAGGATGAAGAATGATAAAATTCTCTACCTTATCATATGTCAACTTATAATCATTACTGGGCTTCTATTTATAGACATGGTTCACACATTAAAATTAACTTTATTCATTACACTTATTGTTATAACAATAAACCTTTTCTTTATAAGACTTCATTTTATTCAGAACCGAAAGTCTATAGTGGCTAAATTAAGACGGGCAATTAACGGAAATTTACATACAAGACTATATACAAATAACGACCATTCATTAGACGATGTAGTTTTTTCTGTAAATGAATTAATAAGCGAGCTAGAAAAGGTCCAAGTTGAATCCAAAAGATTTCAAGAAGCCCGAAAACAACTGCTATCTAGTATCTCACATGATATTCGGACACCACTTACTTCTATTATTGGATATATCGATGCTTTAAAAGATGATATCGCTGCTTCAGAAGATGAAAAACAAGAATATCTCGAAATACTATCAAAGAAATCAAACAGCTTAAAGCAATTAGTTGATCAAATATTTAATATGGCCAAGCTAGATGCTGATGAGTTTCCATTAAAGGAAGAACAACTTGATTTTTCAGAGATTACTAGGGAATCTTTAATTGAATTTTTACCTGAGCTATCCATGCATGATATTAAGTTACAAGTTAACATCCCAGAAGAACCTTGCCCGATTACAGCAGATTCTCTTAGTCTAATGCGAGTTATAGGTAACCTCATGAAAAATGCCATATATTACGGAAAACCTGGGAAGGTAGTAGGAATAGAGCTCTCGGAAACCACAAATGAATATCATTTGCTCATTTGGGATAAAGGACCTGGAATTTCAAAGAGCGATTTAGAAAACGTATTTGAGAGAATGTACCGAAGTGACCAATCAAGGAACCCTTCGCATGGTAGTAGCGGCCTAGGACTCGCTATCGCTAAAGCACTCGTAGAAAAAAACGGCGGCCAAATTTGGGTAGAAAGTATTCCATGGGAAAGAACCACCTTTGGATTTTCCATCCCGAAGCAAACTGTTTTTAAGAAATAGTTAAGAAATGATTAAGCAGCAGTTAAATCCTCCTTTTTATCATGTAATTAAGAGATTATAGAAAGTAGGTGTTTTAAAGTGAGTACAATTATAAAAACAACAAATCTTACTAAAATTTATGGCAATCAAAAATCTGTAGATAATCTCAACATAAATGTGAACCAAGGAGAGATTTATGGATTCATCGGGCGAAATGGCGCAGGTAAAACGACTACAATTCGAATGCTGCTAGGCCTAATAAAACCTACAGGCGGAAAAATCGAAATATTCGGAGAGGATTTTCTCAAAAACCAAAAAGAAATTTTAAGAAGAATTGGTTCTATCGTTGAAGTTCCAGGGTTTTACGAAAACCTTACTGCAAGAGAAAATTTATTAATTAATGCCAAAATCATGGGCGTTCACAAAAAAAATGCGATTGAAGAAGCCTTAGAAATTGTAGGACTGCAACATGAAACGAAAAAACTAGTAGGAAAATACTCATTAGGGATGAAACAACGATTAGGAATTGCAAGAACCCTTCTCCATTATCCAGAGCTATTAATATTAGATGAACCAACTAACGGTTTAGATCCTATTGGTATTAAAGAAATGCGAAAGCTCATTAAATCTTTAGCCCAAGAAAGAAACATAACGATATTAATTTCTAGCCATATTTTAGCTGAAGTTGAACAGCTAGTCGATCATATGGGAATTATTCATGAAGGGAAGTTATTGGAGGAAATTGCACTTGATACACTTCAAAAAACAAATCGTAAATACTTAGAATTTCAAGTAAATAACGATAATAAAGCTGCGATGCTGTTAGAAAATCAATTTCATATTTCTGATTATGAGGTTCATGATGAAGGAAATATTCGCATTTACTCTCACTTCGGACAGCAAGGACAGATTAATAAAACATTTGTTCAAAACGATATTGAAGTATTAAAGATTATGATGAGCGAAGATAGATTAGAAGATTACTTCACCAAATTGGTTGGGGGTGGGACAATTGGTTAATCTACTATATACAGAACTATTAAAATTAAAACGCTCTAATATGTTCTTGATTAGTATTATTGGGGCAGCGGTAGCACCATTTATGATAGTTTCGGCCTTTTATATAGAAAAGAAAACAAAACCATCTGCTCCAGCTGCGGGTCTCGATGACCTTTTTTATAATGCTAATATGTATACTATTTTATTAATGGGAGTCCTTCTATACGGAGTCGTTACCGCTTATCTCTTTAATCGGGAATACACAGAAGATACATTAAAAAGCCTATTAACCATTCCTGTATCACGTTTTAACTTTATTATAAGTAAATTTATTCTTCTTTTTATTTGGATTATGATGTTGACTATAGTTACTTGGGGACTAACTTTACTATTAGGACTATTAGGAGGCTTTCCTGGCTTAAGCGGCCCATTACTCTTGCAATCTTTACTGAAATTTTTGCTGGGCGGTGGACTCCTTTTTATCTTATCCCCCCTTATTGTACTGCTAACTCTTGTAATGAAGACTTATGTTCCGCCTATTATATTCACAATTGTTATAACGATGGCAAATCTTATGGTTACAAATTCGGAACACAAAGATTTATTTCCTTGGACGGCTACACTCGATATAGTAAACAACGAACTGCAACCGACATATCCTCCAGAATATTCTTATATCGTTATTGCCGCTACAGCTATGATCGGATTTATCACAACAATCTTCTATTTTAAAAAGGTTGATATTCATTAATTTATACGGATGAAAAAATATCCCAGAAATCTCCACCAGTTATCAAGGTTTGAAAGAAGAATTTTCATTTATATATTAGGAGTGAAATTATGAGCGACACAGTCACCGCCTTTATACTTGGTATCATAGAAGGACTAGCAGAATTTTTACCAATTTCCTCTACTGGCCACCTTATATTAGCCGGTCACTTGTTAGGATTTGAAGGAGAAAGAGCAAAAACATTTGAGATTGTGATACAGCTAGGAGCTATTTTAGCTATCGCTGTCTTATATCACAAACGCCTTGTTTCTTTATTTAATATAAAACCACTTCTACAGAAAGAAAAAAAATTCAATGCATTACATGTGATTCTAGGTGTATTCCCAGCTGTAGTTGCTGGCTTACTATTACATGATGTGATCAAAACATACTTATTTCAGCCATACACTGTCGTTATCGGGCTTGTAGCAGGAGCAATCCTTATGATTTTTGCAGAAGTTAAAAAACCTAAAGCTACCTCCTATTCATTAGACGATTTAACATATCGTCAAGCATTAACAATTGGGTTATTTCAATGTTTAGCAGTATATCCTGGCTTCTCAAGAGCTGGATCCACAATGTCTGGAGGATTGTTAGCAAAAGTGAATTATAAAGCCGCATCAGAATTCTCTTTTCTTATCGCGCTTCCCGTCATGGTTGGAGCAACTGGTCTAGACTTATTAAAAAGTTGGAAGTATTTAAGTGTAGACGATATTCCAATGTTCGCAGTAGGATTCATTACTTCTTTTATTGTAGCAATGCTAGCAGTCGTTACCTTTTTAAAACTGTTAGCTAAAATAGGATTAAAGCCATTTGCTTATTATCGTATTTTGTTAGCTATTGTATTCACTACTTTTGTACTGCTTTAACTAGAACAATCTCTTCTATTCGAAAGAAACAACTAGTCAGCCGATATCCAGATTAGGATATCGGTTTTTCATTGATTTAGCTACTAAGAAAGAAATATTAGAATACACAAGCTATCCAGCCAGCGGGGTCCTTTCATTTAGTTATGATGCAACGTTTTTAATAAATCCCAAAAATATTATAAAGTGAACATTCCATCAATGGGGATTTTCTTCATCCCCCACTGATGGAATGTTCTCACCAATCGGGCGCATGCCAGCAGTTATCCCCCACCTAGCTTCTTCGCTTCTCTCTCTATCTTGGGCTGGAGATCTCTTACTACCTGCGAATAGCGGGATAAATAAAAATAGTACCGTTCAAGATTACTTGAACGGTGCTATTTCACTTCATTTCAAAGCCAATAACAAAAAAGTATTTCTTTTCATTACGAAAATATCTTCATTTTAAAAATGCACTTAGAAAGAACAAGATGAACTTCACATCATTTTTCTCATTTTATTCTCACTATAACTGTTATTACTAATTCTTTTTCTTACTTTTATGTAGTAGTAAGCATAACAAGCAATAATAAAAGGTACAGTACAATAAATTCCTAGTCTCTGATCAGGAATAAAGATAAGACTTACTAATATAAGACCGTACAGTCCAAAGCCTAGAATTGGGACAATTGGATAAAGAGGTGTTTTGAATTTCAAATCTTCTAACTTACCGCCTTCTGCTAGGTAACGCCTACGGAAAAGAAATTGAGAAGCACAAATGGACATCCATACAATAATTGTAATAACGCCCGAAATCGAAATTAACCATAAATACACAGTTTCAGCAGCCACAACACTCGTCAAAAGTGAAAAAGCAGAAATAGATATCGTCATAATTAATGCATATAATGGAATACCACGTGACGATACTTTCTGTAAGAAAGCTGGAGCCATGTCATTTTTGGACAATGACCAAAGCATTCTTGTTGCTGCATATAATCCTGAGTTAGCAACCGAAAGAACAGCAGTGAGAATGACAAAGTTCATAATATCAGCAGCATATGGAATACCCATATTATCAAAAACGGCAACAAATGGACTTTTCGCTAAACCTGCTTCTTCCCAAGGAATCAAGGCTGCAAGAACAAATATCGCTAAAACGAAGAAAAACATCGTCCGCCATATAATATTTCGAATGGAACGCGGTAACGTTTTTTCAGGATTTTCACTCTCACCCGCTGCGATACCAACCAGTTCCGTACCCTGAAAGGAATAGTTAACCGTAACCATTGTTAACAGTATCGCACCAATTCCGTTTGGGAATAGACCACCGTAATCTGTAAAGTTTGAAAAAAACGGCGCCGCTTCATTCCCTTTTAAGTCAATAAAGCCAAACATCGCTGCTCCTCCAAGAATAATGAAGGCAACAATGGCTGACACTTTAATGCTCGAAAACCAAAATTCCGTTTCTGCATAACTGCGGGCAGATAATGCATTAATACTAAAAATTGTAACACCAAATGTTAAACACCAAACCCATACAGGAATATCAGGAAACCAGCGCTGCATCGTAATACCTGCAGTTGTAAATTCAAGCCCAACAGTATTTGCCCAGCTTAGCCAATACAGCCATCCAATAGTAAATCCAGTAGCAGGATTTATATACTTCGTAGCATATTCCTGGAAAGAACCAGACACCGGCATAGCCACCGCGAGCTCGCCAAGACATAACATGACGAGGTACATCAATAATCCACCAGCCATAAAAGCAAGTACAGCTCCTCCAGGTCCAGCTTTGCTGATGATAAAACCAGAACCGTTAAACAAGCCAGTTCCGATTACACCACCAAGTGCAATCATGAACAAATGTCGACTTTTCATCGTACGCTTTAATTCATTATTCTTGCTGTCAGAATGCGTCATTGTTTTCCTCACTTTCATAATTGATATTATAAAAATAGATTTTTCCGTATTACGGAATTATTTTCACTATACGAAATCTTGTTATAATTTTCAGATAATTACGTAAAAAAGTCAACATCTTTTTGTATCCGTTTCCACTTTGTATTTTTTCTATTTTGTTTATTCTGAAATTTAATTTGATTTCATTTTAAATTTTTGCTAAATTGATAGTTAATCAAAGAGATTTACACATTACAAGTAAAGTCGAGGCCAGTATATGGTACAATCCATCGATCGAGCTATAGGTATTATTAAATTACTAAATTCTGATAACAATAAAGAGTACTGGTCCATTTCTGACATAGCCGAAAGAACATCTCTTCCGGTTAGTACAGTACACAGGTTACTCAATTCTCTAATGAAACATGAGCTTGTTTCACAAATTCCAGAAACGAAGCATTATACATCAGGACCTATGTGGATGGAAATCGGCTTACGTCAATTAGAGAAAATTGACTACAAATCTGTAGCCAGAGAAGTAATGAAACGTTTAGCACATGAAGTGGAAGAAAGCGTTTATTTAAATATTCCAAATGGAACACATTCTATTATTATCGAAAGAATTGACAGTCCATTAAAAGTTCGTGTTATTGATAACTTAGGAGAAAGAATTCCTCTTTCTATCGGTGCACCAAATAAAACAATACTCGCCAATATGGATTCTAGAGAGACACATCACATTATTGACCAATTACTTTCTTCCTCACCAGAACAAAAGCAAATTCTTTTACATCAATTATTAGAAATAGAAAGACAAGGGTATGCCGTAAGTTATGGTGAGAAAACCGAAGGCACTGCATCTGTTGCGGCACCCATTATAGGCTTTAACAATAAAGTGATGGGAGCATTAAGCGTTGGAGTGCTTAACCACCGTATCAACGATGATCGGCTAACCTTCCTTATTAGCAAGGTGAAACAAGCCGCTAGTGAAATATCTACTAAAATCGGCAGAACGTCCGTATTATAAAATCGACAATCTGCCGCCATTTTTTTATTCATATAGCGGAAACTAATTTCATAATGTGGAAAATAAAAGACAGATATGAAAGTTTTAGACTTGAGGTTAGTATGAGTTGTTATCCAAAATGTTGTTGCTGTTTTCTTTTTAAACAATAAAATACATGCTTTTACAAACAATTACTTTTTTAATCAAAAAATTAAGGAGGTTTTATCTTATGTATCAACAATTACACTCACTATCTCTAGAAAAACAAGTCGAGACACTCACAAAACATCTCGTTTCATTTAATAGCATTAACGGAACTGAAGGTGAAGCCCATATTATAGATGAACTTTATCGCATTTTGAAAAGCTTTCCATATTTTAAACAGCACCCTGAACATTTATGGGTACAAACTGTTCCAAATGATCCAATTAACCGAATAAATTTATTTGCATTTGTAGAAGGAAACAAAAAATCAACTTCTACCATCATTTATCATTCTCATCTAGATACAGTTGGAATTGAAGACTTCGGCCTATTAAAGGAACATGCTTTTTCCTCAGAAACATTAGAAGAATATTTTCAAACATATGAGGGAAATCTTGATGTCCAGACTGATGCTAAATCTGGAGATTGGCTATTTGGTCGTGGCTCTGTTGATATGAAAAGTGGGGCTGCTGTCCATATCGCTAACATTTTATATTTCTCACAACATACCGATCTATTAGAAGGAAATCTTCTTTTACTTTTCAATGGTGACGAAGAGGGAGAACACCGCGGAATTACAGCTGCATTAACTGAACTAGAAAGACTACAACGAGAAAAACAATTACACTACTGTCTAGCAATTAATAATGATTTCATCACACCTCTATACGACGGAGACAACCAGCGCTATATTTATACAGGAACAGCTGGGAAACTTCTACCTTGCTTCTATATTTATGGAAGAGAAGTACATGTTGGAGATACATTATCAGGAATTGATCCAAACTTTATTGCTGCTCAAATTACACGCAGATTACACAACAACTATAAACTAACTGAATTTATTCCTGATGAGCTTGTTCTACCTCCAACATGTTTATATCAACGCGATAATAAAGACAGTTATACTGTACAAACCGCAACAAGTAGCCAGCTATACTTTAATTATTTTATTTATGAATCTACACCTGAAGAAGTTCTTGAGCGACTATTAGCCGAAACAAAACAAGTATGTAAAGAAGCTGAAGAGTATCTAAAAGAACAGTTTCAGCATTATTTACTTGTAACAGGCTTACCATCACGTGACCTTTCATGGGAGATTGCTGTTACAAGTTACGGAGATTATATAGAAGAATTACAACAACATGGCATAAATACGGAAGCAATTATTCAAAATACCCTAAAACAAAGTAAGAATAATGACTTACGTGAAGTTTATTTTGAAATTGTTGCCGCTCTACAAGAAATGGATCCTGAAAAAAAACCAAGAGTTATTTTATTTTTTGCACCGCCTTTTTTACCACATAACTATTTAAAGCAAACAAGTGAACAAAATCGTCAATTACAAAGCAGTATTGAAACAATACTACAAAATGTACAAGATGAGACCGGAGAACAATTTGTTTTGAAAAAGTTTTTCCCTTATTTAGCTGATGGAAGCTTCCTATCTATTCACGAAACAGACGATGAACTAAAACCATTATTACAAAACTTCCCGAAGTGGGAACAACTATATCCACTTCCATACGATACTATACGTAAATTAAATATCCCTTCTATTAACATGGGGGTGTACGGGAAAGACGGTCACAAATGGACAGAGCGTGTCTATAAACCATATTCATTTCATGTATTGCCTTTACTTATTCAAAAAACAACAATACAACTTTTAAAGGATTTTAAGAAGAGTTCAAACCATGAAACAGTTCCTCTTATGTAGGCACACAAGCACAGCAAGATTTTAAAATCATGACCAATTCCTGTACTCTTTTATATAAAAAGAAGCGTTATATTTTTAATACACAATCATGTTTCATAAGATTTATTTCATCGAAAAAAAGACAGGGAACCCTGTCTTTTTAACATAATACTGTAAAATATGATATTTGAGGATAGTAAAGAGAAATTCATTCAACTAACCATCAGTGGAGGATACCTTTACTGATGGTTAGTTTCACATGATAATTTTTAAAAAGAAAACGAATTCCTTCTATAAGATTAATAAAGAAATAACATAAGTACACTTGTAACAATCCCTACCCAAATACAAAGAATAAAGCAGTATCCCATAATGTCCTTAATTTTTAGTCCTAATACACCTAAAAGAGGCAAAGCCCAGAATGGCTGAATTAAATTTGTCCAGGCATCTCCCCATCCTACTGCCATTGCAACATTCGCTGGGTCTACTCCTAATTTCAATCCAGCTGGAATTTGCAGCGGTCCTTGCAATGCCCATTGTCCTCCACCTGACGGTGCCAATAAATTTACTAACCCAGCTGACCAATATGTAAAAATATCAAATGTATCTTTTGATGCAATGGATGCCATCCACTCAATAATAGAACTTCCTAGCCCTGAACTACCTAACACAGCAATTATCCCTGCGTAAAACGGAAATTGTAAAATAATTGGAGAAATTGATCCAGTTGCCTCTTTAAATCCTTGCGAAAAATTGCCTAGAGAACCATGCAATAACAAGCCCAATGATAAAAATAATAGGTTAATAATATTTAAGTCCAAGCCGCGGCCATTAATAAACTCATATACACAATAAAACATACCAATTAAACCGAATAATGTTCCCAACACCGGGGTCCATTCTAATTTTTCTGCGATAGTTAAATCTTTCTGAGAAGGTTTTATAAAAGAAGATTCAGTTTTCTCATCGGCTTTATAGCCAACAATTCCACTTTTCGGAGCCATAAGTACAATGATAATTGGCATTGTAATCAATAATGCCAAAAAGATAGTGATGGTAGAAAAACTAAAAATCGTTTGAGATGTTGGAATTACACCCATTACATCTGCAAGAAAATGATCCTTTGTAGCAATTGTTAATCCAATCGAACTAGAAAGCCCTGCGCTATATAAGGCTGTCGGAGAGTAAGCAGCTGCTACAAGTAATGGAAAATGAGCATGCGGATTCTTTTTCCCTACTTCCTTTGCCACAATTGCTCCAACAACAACAGCTAATCCCCAATTAATATAATATGCAGCTGCACTTACTAAAAACGTGAGAATGTAAGCTTTTTGAGGCGTATTAGCTAGTTTTGCCATAGACTGTAAGCCTCTATTAATAAATGATACAGAAGCCAATGTCATCCCTGTTACCATTAACAATACCATCTGCATAGTGAAAGTTAAATAGGTCCAAAATCCATCTCCCCACGATTTTACAATTGCAGACGGCTTAGAAGGATTCATAAAAAACGCTACAATGAAAACAAAAAATGTGAGTAACACAGCAATAACAAAAGCATCAGGTACATATTTCTGTGACCACCTTGAAAATACATCGGCACACTTCGTAAGTAAAGTTTCCTGCTTCTTTATAACCCTGCTTGTATCTTCTTTTAATGCAGCTTTGTTCATTAAATAAATCCTCCCTTTTCCCTGTTTTCATCTAGTTAATATGTAAGATTTCTATATGAAACATAAATAACCTCTATATAATTAAAAAAGCCTTCTTTTTCATCAAAAATTACATTAGATGAACAAAGATAGGCTTTCAGAACAGTTAAGAATGAAAATTGATAAAATTAATTAAGACAAAAATTGTACGTATAAGAAAATGAAAAGATATACAATAAATAAAAAAGACCTAAGTCAAAACGACTTAGGTCTTTGCCTGGCAACGTCCTAC
>NZ_NTTM01000104.1:0-3467 GCF_002560985.1 Bacillus sp. AFS018417 | reverse complement strand
CGCTGGTATTGGGCCTAATAGCAAAGCGAGTAAAAAGAGGCAGCATGGTTATGAAATTTATGATCGATATTCAGGTGACGTAGTGAAAGTAGGGATTAGTGGAAAGAAATTAAATAAAAATGGAACTTCACCTCGAGCCAATCAACAAGTGAATGATTGGAATAGGCGTGCTGGGAAAGAACAATATGCAGCAAGAGTAGTGGTTAAAAATATAAAAAACAGACAGCTTGCATTGAATTGGGAACGGAATTGGACAAATAAAAGGTTTGCAGAAAAAAATAGTTTAGGTAGGCATACAAATCCTAAACCTAGATAGAGATAATGAAAGGATGATTTATAATGCTTTTGAAGGAAATTGATTTAGATTTACCTTTTATAGAAGAAGGAACTCATATAAAAGAGATTATGGAACAACATAAGTTAAAAAAAGATGAAGCTATCCGTTTCTATTATGAGGAAAATTGGAAAGAAAAAAGAATCAAATTTCGTGATGAAGTACGTTGTGTAGCAGAATTATATTTGTATCATCTTGGAAAGTATAAAACAATAGAAACCAAAAAGTTAATGATAAATTGTGTAGAAAAAATAGTAGGTCCTCAAATTTTAAATGTAGATGGTTTCACAGATGTTCAAGTGGTTTTTGAAATTGAAAATTATTTTTCTTTATCTAATTATGAAAAGAAAAGACTAATTTTAGAGAAAATTAGAGAAGGTGTAAGTTTAGTTGTCAAAAAATTTAACTGGGATTATTCAATTTTTGAGCAAGCGTACAACAAAGTTATTGAAGAAGATTACCAAAATCAATATATATGGAAACAAAAAGTAAGCCCAAAAAGGAAATATATAGGAGAAGTATTTTGTCAACATGATATTGAAGAGTTTTCTATATATATGGTTATTAAGGACTATAATGATAAGAAAGAAATTAAACGTGTTTTTCTTCAGAGTGACCGTCCTAATGAATTTGCGTTTGTGAAGCACTTAGGAAAATTAGAGTGGCTTAGTCAAGATGAAATAGTGTTAATTAATAAGTCAGGTAAAAATCAATGGGTAGTAAAAATATAAAGCTATTTGAGAGGATTTTATATGTTCGGAAGAAAAAATAAATTTAATTCAATTCCAGGAGAATATGTGCGAGTGGAAAATGTTTACGAAATCCTGCCACCAGATGGAACAATTATTGGAATAGCAACAGAAGAAGAAAGAAAAATAGCAGCAGAATTAGAATATAAAAATTATGCCTTAATGCGTTTGCAAGAGTCTAATTTTCATTTTGATGGAAGCTCTTATAAAGAAATTTTAAGAGAAATGGAAGAGTTTGAGAGACGTTCAAGTGAATTTTGGCAAGGAGTGTATCAACGTTTATCTGTACCTTGGGCTTGGGTACTACGTATTGATATTGCGAATGGACCAATTTATATTGCTAATGAAAGTTTATTATATAATGCAGAAGAAATTGACGAAGAAGAATAAATTTTTTTACTGATAATGTATTGAAACAAAGGAATCTATACCAAGGATTCCTTTGTTTTTTATATAATTTCAATTACGATACTAATCAACTAAATGGTACTAACCAAATTTTAAAAAAATAATGTGAGATATAAGGAGATGGGCAATTGAAATTTCCTAAAGATGAAGATGGCAAGGTCTTAAAGATGTTATATAAAAGAGGAGTTGACTTTAGTAAATTACATGTAATCGATTTTTTTGTTGCGGTTCCTAATCAGAAAAATGGAGAAGAATTACTTTTACAGTTAAACACAGTGGGCTTTCATTGTGAATTATTATATGATGAAGAATTTGATGAATGGACATGTACTTGTTCTAGAGAAATGATGTTGAAATATGGAGATATCATTGCAACTCAGAAAAAATTGAGTGAGATAAGCAAAAAGTTTGATGGTTATGTAGATGGTTGGGGGACCTTTAGTGAATAACGAATAGCCAAATTATTTATAGTTGGGTAGCGTCAAGATTATGCGGATTTACAACGTTAAAGCACCGGATGACTTACGTATCGAACGTGAAGGTGGAGAAGACGTTTTCGTTCATTTCTCAGCGATTCAAGGCGAAGGGTACAAAACATTAGAAGAAGGTCAAGAAGTAACTTTTGAAGTTGAAAAGGGTCAACGTGGACCTCAAGCAACTAACGTGCACAAAGCTTAATTATAGAATCCTTTAAACAGGCTCTTATATTAGAGTCTGTTTTTTATTTTTCTTAAAAAACAAAAAACCCCACTCATAAATGGGGTAGTACCACATCGCCATCAACTTAACACAAATGAACTACCCCAAAACGATAAAATTGAGCAATTTGTACAGAATTATCGTTTGGGGGTAGTCCTAAATCCTTAGCTTGATGGGCATAGGGTAGCGTCAGGAAAATGCGGATTTACAACGTTAAGGAATTTTCCTTCTAAGCAACGATTTTGGATTGAATGACAGATATGTGATTATACGGGGCGTAGAAAAATGCCGGTGACCTTAAGTAGGTGACCAGCGTTTCCATATTAGCGTTTCGGCATTTTGCTCTCATCCATGTACAGCAGGTTCCAGCGGTGACCGTCCAGGTCGGCAAATCCTGCGCCGTACATCCAGCCATCAATTTCACTCGGCTTGCCAAAGATGCTTCCTCCCGCAAACTCTACTTTTTGAATAAATGCATCTACTTCTTCTCTGCTTTCAGCGCCAATGGAAAATATTACTTCTGCGCTATGGGAAGTATCTGCGGTTTTTGAACCTGTAAATTTCTCAAACGCCGCATCCGGGAACAGTAGAATCGTTGTTTGTCCTATGGCAAGCTTGGCTCTCTCGTTACCAACGCTCACCGCATGGAGTCCAATCTCATTGAAAAAGGCAGTTGACCTCTCAACATCTTTGACCGGCAGGTTAATCCAAATCTCCTGTGACATGGCTGTAGCCTCCTGGAATATATTTTCAACTACTCCTACTATACTCTACTTCTGGCAACAGAAGCGAATCTTATAAAAGAAACCTCGTCAAGAAAATGGGCTTAGCGTTGTAAATCCGCATTTTCCTGACGGGACCCCATATAAATTTTGTTATTTTGTTTGTATATCCTATTCATGTTCAGTTAACATAACGTCCTATTATTGGTAGCAAGGAAAAAGGCAAACCCTTACTCTCACAAGGAATCCGCCTTTTTCTTTTTCTATCATTCTATACATCTTTTTATACATTTCTATTGTGGCGCGGGTTTTCGGGTTCTCGTTTGTTACTGGATTAGCTGAAAAACTGTATAAAATCTTGTATGCTCTTAGCGTGGTTTTTTTCCAAAATGCTGGCGGTACCCCATGCCCATCAACTTAAGAATTTTATAATGTCCCCAAAACAAAAAAAATGCGCATTTTCACCTGAAGATGTCAATTTTCTCGTTTTGGGGTATTTGCTTTTCTTAGCTTGATAGCGATGCGGCGAGACCCCTTAAATAGCAAATGAGATGA
>NZ_NTTM01000103.1:0-2295 GCF_002560985.1 Bacillus sp. AFS018417 | reverse complement strand
CAACAAATGTTATAGATAAATATGGTAAAATACACATAGAGCAACAGCTCAAAAAGTAAAATGGTGATTCAAGTTGAAAAAGTACTCATTTGGGTGCTTTTTTCTCTGTCTTACATATACAAAAGGGGATTTCATCATGAATATTATCGACTTAGAACTAGTACGAAAGCGAAAAATAAAGGAAAATAAAATGATTACAATACCAATTATTGAACGGGTCTTTGAAGTAAATGGAGAAATTCAGTTTGAAGTAACTGGTGAAAAAGAAATTCCTATTGCTTGGCTAGAAAGGGAATAGATATTTCTGTCCTTTAAATAAACAAGAACCTGTAGTATTCCTACAAGGGGTACTGACGGTAAAACGCGGATTTTATACGCCCAGGATATGCAGGATTTCATGCAGGCTACGAAAACGGTTTAAACTGCTAAATGCTGTTATGACAGGGATGTATGAACTCCTGCATACAGCGGAGGGAACAGAAGGCTGGCAAACTCTTGGTATGAATGGATTCCTGAGATTTAGTTACTGCTGATAATGAGACGTTATGTTAACCTTGCATGAATAGAGTATACATAAAGGAGTCTTCCCATTTTATATAGAACCTAGAAAAGTCCCAATAAAATTCGCAAAGTATAAGGAGATAGGGTGATAATATGCATATTTGGACACTGACGAATTGGCAAAAACATTATAATCTTGAAGAGAAAAATCACCGCACTGGATTACGATTAAAATTTGATAAAGATGTTGATTCTGAAGTAAGAAGAGCAATTAAAGAATTTTGTAAATGGTTGCGACAAGAATATTTTTTCCCAATTAGAGTGCCTATATATGTGAAGTCTGCATATAAAATTAAAGCAATGGATGGAGAGTTAGTTTATGGAACATTCTTCGAGCCGTTTGATCGAAATGATGAACCGTATATTCGCATTTCAACAGGGGATTATTATGATACGTTAGAGAAACATGGAAAAGATAATGCATTAGGATTTTATCTGGTTACTATTGCACATGAGTTGACCCATTATTTTCAATGGATTAATGATATAAATTTAACCGCAATTGGATATGAAAGGCAATCTACTACCTATTCAGGATATATTATTGATGAATATAAAGAAACGAGAGAGCACCCTTAATAATCTCCTTAATTAATAAATTCGGTTTTATCTGTCCAAATTGTGTCTAAACGTACAATTTTCTTTTTTGAGAAGTTATAATCCTAATTTCCAATAACACTAATTATGTGAACACGAAAGTCCCCCAGTTAAACAATCTGGAGGACTTTTAATAGTTTTTTAAATACATTGAATCCCGATAATGAGACGTTATGTTAACCTTAAATGAATATGATATTCACCACTTTTTAGATAGGGTCTTATAAAAGCTACGACGAAATAAGATGATATAAGAGGAGGAGAATATTTTGTTTAAATGGTTTTGGAAGAAAAAAAGAAATGGTGAGACTGCAAACGAGTTTAATCAATACATAGAAATACCAAAGAGTGAAATAAACGAAGACCTAAAACAAAGGATTATGGAATTGGAAAGGATTAGTGAAGAGTTTTGTAATAAATATCAAGAAATGTACAAAGAAGCCTTTAAAAAAAACGGAAAAGAAAACTTAAGATTGTGGATTACAAGAGATATAGATGGTGATTGCTTAGAATCCATTACTTCTAATGAATGTTTAGATTATGAATATAGATCAGAAATTGGATTTGATTATGATGGACCAAAAACATGGGAGGTCTGTACTATCCATCTTTGGTACTATTATCAAGGATATTTCAAAAATAGTGGTGTAGGAACATTTTATAACGGAACTATTGAACAATTAGAAAAAGAAATTATAGAAACACTGGAACATTTACTCAATGAGTAAGAACTTCCGCTAACGATAATTATGTAAATGAGCTGTCCATATGGGCAGCTTATTGTATTTTTTGCTTAGCGTGGTTTTTTTCCAAAATGCTGGCGTTACCCCATGCCCATCAAGCTAAGGGTGGGTCTCCCATGAACTTCCGTTCTTGTTGCCTACATGCTTGATAATTTGTTTATTTGTTTTTAAAAATACGCATACCAAATAAACCTTGATATGGTGTATTTTTAAAGATTATCAGTTTTCTGCTTTAGATTGGATACAGTAAACTGATAAACGACACCTAAAATATCAAAGACTGTCTTTTTCTCATATCGATGGGATTTCCGTCCGTTTTTCTGTAAGAGGTCAAACAGACGAAGGAAAATTTTTGATACTTCTTGGGTGTCTTTTTGTATAGCTTCATATACTA
>NZ_NTTM01000102.1:0-6111 GCF_002560985.1 Bacillus sp. AFS018417 | reverse complement strand
CAACGCTGGTACTGGGCCTAATATACAACTGATTCGAAGTAATTCATATTATTCGGAGGACTATCCAAAGTAATAATGATCCATACTAAAAATAAATATAGACGCTTAGATGAAATGAGTGATTAATATGTATATGCCATTAGAACAAGAGGTTAGAGGATATTTAGTTACAGGTTCCTGTCTTGTAATTATAGTTTCTTTAATACTTCTAATTTATTGGCTCATTAAGTACAAAGAAAAAAATATCATCTGGTTTATTGCACACTTCTTAACCCTTGCTTTAAGTTTATCTCTTCTGATAAATCTTCTAATCGGACCTAACTTTTCTAACTACCCTATGGCATCAGAGGAGAATTCACTTCAATTAGCCTTATCAGGAATCACTTGGGTAGTAAGTATTATTTTCCTCTCAAAAGGAATTTTGGAGCTTATTAAACGAAACGTTCGTAATAAAAATAGCACCTAACTTTATTTAAATTAGATAAGGCTAGGTGCTTGTTTTAGTTACCATAATCTCACTTATCGGTAGCAAAACAGAAAAGGAACTGACTCATAAGATCATGAGTCAGTTCCTTTTCCACTCTTCTTTATAATATATATAGAGTTTCATAATAGTAAAAAAAACAATATTTCTAGTCTGTCCGTAGTATCGGCCCCACCTACGCCAGATACCCTGATAGCCACTCGTGCCATCCAACCCACCATAATCATATAAGAAACCGCTTTCAATGTAAAGAATTTTCTGATTTTTCCGATTAAAAAAACACAATTACTCCTATCTAAAAGATAAGGGGTAATTGTGTTTACATAAAATTCGTTATTAGAAGTTAATTATATTTTTCTACGTACTAAATAAAAAGCTAAGGAACCCATAATAATAGGTGTAACCAAACTAGAAGAATATGGATTTTTAAGAAGAAAGAGTATAAGTATATAGATAATAGCTAGTCCTATAAATACAGGAATTCCAAATCGAAACTCCCTACATTGTTTTATGTTCCTGTATAATACTTCTCCAATTAGGCAAGGTACAAGATTTAGTATACTACCATATATGGTGAGAATTATAGTGAATCCAACTATGTTAGGCAAATCCAAATCATTCTGGGAAGAATAACTAGGATCAGAAATATATGGTATTAAGAACCATATGATATTAAAAATAAGCAGACTTGCAGCATAACTAATTACAAATTTTTTCAACGTAATCATCCTCACAATTTCCTAATATTATCTTCATTGTATGACAGTTACCATTAAGTAAGATAGATAAAATGTGAAATGTATACCTTATTCATGCTCGGTTAACATAACGTAACATTATCAGAATTCAATGTATCTAGGAGTCTACAAAAATACCCTCCAGTAAGCAACCTGGAGGGTATTCATGTTCACGTAATTCCTGTTATCGGTAGTCAATCCCGTTCACTTAGTAAAATTTATCTATATTCTCTATAAATTCTTCAATAACATAATGTCTCATCTTTAATTTTCCTGTTTCTTTAAACTCATTTAATATCCTAATAACTTCTTCACGATTAGGCATACCAAAAATCTTTATTGGTTCCCCCTCATAGCCTAGTCCTACATCAGATTCTTCACTCAAAAACAGCATTGTGCCTAGAGCATTAATAACGATAACCATATGCCTCTTTTCAAGATGCATCCAAGTTTTAATATCCTCCCAAGTTGGCTTAGAATATGCAAATAGATAATCCCAACCTTCATATGGCAATTTAGCATGAATTATCATCCATTGAATTACTTCATTAGAGCGAAAATACTTTAAACAATCATTGATTTCATATGCAGCAAGATTAGAATTTTCCACATATCCTAATGCTAATGCAAGACCTTGCTCTTTAGGTAGACATCTCGAAGTCAGATAGGAGCGCATATCGGAAGGTATTTTACTAGGATTTTTCCAAAGAGATAAAACCCATTCCTGAACATCTTCTTTCAAAACCTCTCCAATGGCTAGACATAATAACCTTTGGTCTGCTACATGGCTTTTCTGTATTTTGCTAAGAAGTTTTTGAAAGAGAACTTCTTTATCAAAAGCGGATAAAGCTTTAAGTTCCTGTCTCCCTAACTTGCGAAAATGTAGGATATAAATAATAAGCTTGTCTAAGTCATTATAAAAATCTGTACCTTGAACAGTTTTAAATTCTACGAACCACTTTTTCCATTGTTTAGCCTTAGTACTTGATGAATCGAGCCCTCTTTTATTTAGAAAATACCTCATTTGCCAGATCTCAGAACCGACGAGATACAAATCAGTAATACTGTGTAAAAACATCATAAAAGTATCAGCTAATTGTGTTACTGTATCTTCCTCATGATCCCAATATACAACTGAGCAATCATTGGTATTTAAACTAATGTCTAATGCCCAGTAGTCACCATTAGGGGCATAATGGAAGATAAGCTTATCAGGAGTCCCTCCCTCATCTAATGTAAGAGTAAGCTCATGAAGATTCCATGTTATCTCACCTGAGAATATATCATTAAATTTTTTTGGTAACATGACGCCATCAGAAAATGACCATCCGACCTCTACACGTTTAGAAAATGTGAGGAGAGTGTCTCTAAAACTGGATGGCAAAGTAATTCCTAATTTCTTTTCAACTGCTATAACTTCTTCAATTGCAGCCGCTGATTGAACTAAAAAAAATGTTTCTCCTTCTGTTTCTTGTACTCTTTCTAAGGTATTCTTCCATGCCTTTAAAATCTGCTCGTACAATTCCTATACCTCCATCTTTACTTGTCAGATTGTTTAATTTGTATAGTTTACTTTACATAGTTCGCGAAAGCGGAAGTCAATGTATCTTGTTTATTTAACATTAGCATCCGTTTGTTTCACAAACAAAGACCATTTAATTTAAAAACTTATAAAAAATGGTTCCAATCACTACTACACAACTAGTTCTTTAATGGTGTTAAGTATCCCTTCTGAATAAGAACCTATGGTTAAACGCTCATGTCCATTTTTTGCCTCACTTGTAGCATTCTCAAGTAAATAACCGAATTTTACAGCCTGTAACATTTTCAAGTCATTACCACTATCACCGAAGGCAATTGCATTTTGTCGGTCTATCTTAAATTTTGCTAATATATATCTCACAATCTCGTCTTTTCCAGTCCCTAAAGGGATAAAATCAATATCATATGCATTCTCTGGGTCTCCAGCCAAAGGATTACATTGATTGATGTTTATACTAATTTTAAAATCACTAGCAACTTGTCTAATATGGTTAAGGTTTAATTGATCGTCCTTTTCATTCTTGCTGAAATAGTAGTAATTGCTTTTGTATTTTGATGCACCCATCTGTGATTGGCTATCTAAAGCAATATTTTTAGAAGCTAACAAATCAACTATCTCTTTTATTTTATCGGGATGGTAATTGCCATTATCAAACCTGCTAAGCCATTCTTTATCAATTTCACCTTGTTTTAATTTGTTGAAATAATGAATTTCTGTTCCCAAATCACTTGCAATAAAATGAGGAAGATACTGAAATCCACCCCTCTTCATTTTTTCAAGAACAGCCTCAATGTTACTACCTGTTACCAAGCCAAAAAGTAAACCAGAAACCCTACTTTTTTCTACGATAGTCTGTTCTAATGCTTGTATTTGACTTTTTCGTTCGGCGGTTAATTGGTGAGGAAAGTACGTTTCATCAAAATCACTAAATACAATGTACTTAGGATTTGGTATTTCTGGTAAAGTTCTAAATAGATTGTAGTCCATAGAGTAACCTCCATAAATTCTTCTCTCATTCACCTTCATCTTACTATAAATATCCAATTACTTATATGGCCCAGTACCAGCGTTGCTGTAACCAGAGGCAAAGTAGAAAAAAAGCTTAATATACACATGTTTTTCAGTAACAAAAAGGTGCTAAATGAATAATGTTACAAATTATTTTTGATACAGTATTTTGTTATAGCGAATATAAGGGTTATAGAATTTACTGTTTTTAAATACTTCATGTAACAAAAATGAACGTTTATGTTACAAAACAGGCTACTTTGCCCCTAAACGCAGCTACGCTGGTACTGGGCCATTTATAGATTCATTGCAATTGTCCTTAAGTTTTTGCACCAGAACCGGAATATTCGCAATTTTTTATAGGAACAAAGAAAGAAGCAGAAAAACATCCAGAATTCCCATTTTGTTTTAACGAAGAACAACTACTGCAAATCGAAAAATAACATAAAATTTGTATTATTTATATGGGTTAGGCACGCAACACAAATAATGATTTCACTTTTTTTAAAAATAAATTTGTTAGAATAGCACTGGTCCCCTCTGATAAGAAGTAATAGTATTAATTCCCTAAAAATATTATCTTCTACAAATTTAATTAACTCCATTTAATTTTTCCATAATAAAGATGACATAATTCTGAACCCTAAAGGGAAAATTTTATTAATGAAAAACTTTATGCAGTAAATTTTATAAAAAAAGGTGATCGAATGGAATTGTCTAACGAAAGCAAAACTTATCATGCTGGAGATATTGTCTATGTTTTTTATCGCAATCCTCACACTCAGGATGTAGCAAATATACAAGCCGCAGCTGTTGTAAATAACCCTAATACTCCTAATGAATTAGCATTATTTCTTTATGAAACTTATTATCCACTTTCACATGAAATGGCTGTTTATTCTACAGAAGAAGAGGCAAACCAAGCTTACAACTACTATTATGGGGATGCTTCAGAGGGGATGCTAGAATGAATAATCCATTCATGCCTAAACTGGTATACTTTGAACCCAAAGCATTGGATTATCCATTAGGGAGAGAGCTTCATGAAAAATTTGCAAAGATGGATGTTGAAATTCGGCATACTACTTCTCATAATCAAGTGAGAGATCTCCCAGGAGAAAACGATTTTCAAAAGTATCGGGTAGCAAAATCTACTCTTGTCGTGGGCGTTAGAAAAACACTAAAATTTGATACCTCAAAGCCTTCAGCAGAGTATGCTATTCCGTTTGCAACAGGCTGTATGGGCCATTGTCATTATTGCTATTTACAAACAACAATGGGAAGTAAGCCATATATCCGTACCTATGTAAATGTCGACGAAATTCTAGAAGCTGCTGACAAATATATAGAGGAACGCGCACCTGAACTAACAAGGTTTGAAGCTTCCTGTACATCCGATATTGTGGGAATTGATCATTTGACTCATACCCTCAAACGCGCAATTGAACATTTTGGAGAATCCGATTATGGAAAATTGAGGTTTGTTACAAAATTTCATCATGTAGATCATTTACTTGATGCAAAACATAACGGAAAAACAAGATTTCGTTTTAGTGTAAACGCTGATTATGTTATTAAAAATTTTGAGCCAGGAACTTCTCCACTAGCTAAAAGGATTGAGGCAGCTGGAAAAGTAGCCAGAGCAGGATATCCCCTCGGATTCATTGTTGCTCCTATTTATCTTCATGAAGGTTGGAAAGATGGATACTATCAGATGTTTGAGCGTCTTAATGCTGAATTACCCCCTGATGCACGTGATGATATCACGTTTGAATTTATTCAACATCGTTTTACAAAGCCTGCTAAGAGAGTGATTGAAAAAAATTACCCAATGACAAAATTGGAATTAGATGAAGAGAAAAGAAGATATAAATGGGGAAAATACGGAATTGGAAAATACATTTATCAAAAAGAAGAAGAAGAAGATATAAAAAATTATCTTTATTCTTATATGGAAAAGTTCTTTCCCAATGCAAAATTAGAATATTTCACATAGAAGAATACCAACTCTGTTACAACAATTACTAAATTTAAAATTAAGAATTTAGAATGTAAATATTTCGGATAGACCCAAAGATTTAGGGCCTGTCCATTTTTATCATCTTGTTAATTGTTTTCAAAATGATAAAAAAGCGTTGGTTTATGGATTAGAAAAATTAGAGCCTAAAATAATAATGGAGGAATTAATTAAAAGTTTACCGAAATGAATTGTTATCAATTAAAAAGAGTGCCTGAAAATGTAAGGCACTCTTTTTAAAATACATAAAAGAGAGTATTGTAGAAAAAATAATTAAGAAGCAATCATAATTACTTACTTGGTTCGGTTCTGTTGCAAAGTT
>NZ_NTTM01000101.1:0-304 GCF_002560985.1 Bacillus sp. AFS018417 | reverse complement strand
GAATCTTGTTATGGTTCGAAAGCTCCATCTGATAGAATGTGTGAACACGCAAATCAGACAGGATGCCAGACAGCCACTTCCATTGCGCCCAATGATGCAGACCTACCATCTTCTCCGGTAATAGTGAATACAAAATTGGTGGAAGTTTTTCTTTAAATCCCATTGCTCTTCTAGCAATGACATAAGAAGCTGTTTGGTGAATACTGATACCAAAACGTTTCATATATTTGATTTTACCAATTTGAGAAGTGTACGCTGGATTTACCTCAAATACTGCTACACCCATCTTCTCAGCACGGCTTTT
>NZ_NTTM01000100.1:0-8613 GCF_002560985.1 Bacillus sp. AFS018417 | reverse complement strand
CGTGCAGTTGATTCAGAGGGTAATACAATTGATTTTTCTCTAAGTAAATCAAGAGATAAACAAGCAGCCAAGTGCTTTTTCAAGAAAGCCTTGGCTTTTTCGTATGTTTCTAAACCTCGCGTGATAACGGTAGATAAGAACCCTGCCTATCCTGTAGCGATTCAAGAGTTGAAGGGAGAGAAACATATGCCTGAAGGCATACAACTAAGACAAGTTAGATATCTCAATAATATAGTGGAACAAGACCACCGGTTTATTAAAAGACGAGTTCGTTCTATGTTAGGATTAAAGTCATTTAAAACAGCAATCTCTATATTGAGTGGTGTTGAAGTCATGCATATGATGAAAAAGGGGCAACTTGTTTTACCGGACAAATCTGTCCAAAACCAGAAAGAATTTATTCATAAATTATTTGGCTTAGCTTCATAAGATAGAAATGAAGAGAAAATTGTTACTCTATGTTTCTAACTAACATTTTTGCACCAGAACCGGATAAAGTAATGCTAATTTCATAGATTAATATCAGCGGAACTAATACGAGTATGTCTGATATAAAATCTGGAGGAGTAATTAGCACAGACGTTATGAGAATCACAAAATAAGCAATTTTTCTGGATTTCTTTAACATCTGAGGATATATTATTCCTATAGCTGTTAAAAATAGAATGACAACAGGCAGTTCAAACAATATTCCAAAAGGAACGGTCAAACTAATTAGAAAACTAAAGTACTTTTCCGAAGTATAAAATTGCTGAAATCCTTCTCCTGCTAATTTTTCCAGGAAGGATAGAACAATAGGAAAAACAAGAAAATAGCCAAAGGAAATTCCCAGAATAAATAGCAAAAATAGTGCGGGAATTAGCATAAAGGTTGCTTTTCTTTCATGCTCTTGAAGGGCAGGCAAAACAAAACGCCAAACATGATATGCAGCTAATGGTATAGTAAGAGCAAGTGAACAGACGGCCGATATTTTGAAATAAATCCATAAAATATCGCCTGGTCCGAGTAAGGCGAGCATACTTTCTAAGTCTTTAACTAGCCATTTATAAATTTGTTCTACAAAAGCAAACGATAAAGCAAAAAAAACTAAAAAGCTTCCAAGGATATAGATAAGCCTTTTTCTCAATTCTTCTAGATGTACCGTTAATTCAACTTCCTTATCCTTCATGTTTTTCACCTCAATAATAAAAAAGAAGAGAGATAAGAAATATATCCCTTTTCTCAATCCAAAATTTAAATTTTTTCATCTTCCTTTTTAGAGTCCGAAGATACTAAATCCTTCGTCGAATTTTTAAATTCTCTTAATGTATTACCAAATGCACGCCCAATTTCAGGTAACTTAGATGGCCCAAATATGATGAGTGCAATAATTAAAATTAATATTAGACCTGGTACTCCTATGTTTTGTAACATGCTGTTGCCTCCATTAAAAATATTTTTAAACGATTGAGACGAATAAGATGAACTACATTTATCCTTTCACCGCTTGTTCCTTCACTCTGTCATTTAATGGTAAAGGATCCATACTTTGATCGTTGTTTGTTAAATCAATTCCATAGTCCTTAGCGAAAACCATATGGGTTTCAACAAGAACACCTTCTTTATTTTCATCTAAATTGAATACTCTTGCTCCACGTAGTCTGTTGTTATCAGCACCACCAAGACCGTACGTTCCAAAACCTGTGTTACCAGCATACCCAAGCAAAATTCCATAATAGTTGCCACAATAGGTGTTTATATGATCATGTCCGCAGAAAACTCCTTTAACGTCTCCTCTATCTAACATGGCTGAAAACAAGCCGCTGTTAACCGGTCCTGGACATTCATCTTCATTTCTTTCTCCTACTATTTTATGCCTTGCCATTGCAAGCTCATGGCTTGCTTGTGTTCTTACGTCTACGCCTCCATGCCACATAAAACGATGCTCCCATAAAGGGATATGAATGAATACGAGTGAAGGAACTTTATAACCGTATTGCTTCTCAAGTTTTTTAGATTGCTCATAGTACCAATTCACCTGATTGAAACGGAGCCAGTCCCAAGTTGGGTATCCTTTAAAATCTTGCCCGGCTATTTGTGCTGGTGCATATCTTCCGCTATCAAGAAGCCAGAGGTTGAATACGGCTTTATCGCCTTTTGAATTTCTTATTAAGAGGTTCATGTTTCCTGTTCCAGAAAGGCCCTTTTCTCCAGGTTCATTCATATTATATTTGTAATTACTATAGAACTTCAGCATGTCATTCTCATACATTCCGGTCTTGGCTGAACAATCTTCATCATGATTTCCAAATGTAACCGCCCATTTAATTCCTCTTTTTTCCATTGGCTGAGTTACATTATTTAGGGCTTGTTTCATCTCTAATTCCGTATCAATGCCTGATTCAATATTGTCACCGTTAAGAACAACAAAATCCGGCTTCTCTGAGTCAAGAACTTTCTCCATAAGTTCAATTGTTCTGCGATCAATTCGTTCATCATCTTGAGTATCGTTAAATTGTACAACTTTAAACTTGCCATCTGAGTTAAATTGAAGCTTAGCATTTTCTGATTGTTCAGCATGTGCTTTATTAGTCAACAAATCAACTGGCAAACCAGTAGAAGCAACTGTTAACGCAAGCGTACTCACTCCTCCTATTTTTATAAAACTCCTTCTGTCTAACCCTTTGCTTTGATCCTGATTACTCATGAAAATTACCTCCAAATTTTTAAAAATTTTTTAGAGCCTAGCAATCGAAAAGAGAGAAAATAGGGAAAAAAGGTTTATACAGTTTCAAGTACAAGCAATCATTATTTAAGAACTGCCTCCATTATCCCCGTAATCTACATTTCCATCGTAGAATAAAAATATTGATAGAATATTAATTATGCTAGAAATATAAGTAAAAAAAACAAAACAAAATAGCCAAAGAAAACAACAAAATAGCCTTAATAAGAAAAACATTCAGATTATTTATAGTAGAAAAGATAGATGAAAAAGATGCTTTTAGGTTTTGTTTTCTTCTCCATTTTTGATAAATTTACAAAACTTAACATTTTCTTAGGCTTTTTTTTATATTCAGTTTTTATAATTGATTAAAACAAAACAAATCCAAATGATGGAGGCATTGAAAGTATTGTATGAATAAACATTTAATGACAGAAAGGTATAGAGTAATAATTAAAGAACTTGAGATAAAAAATAAAGTTAATGTAGTGGATTTAGCAATAAAATTAAACGTAACACCAGAAACGATTCGAAAAGATTTAAGCGCGCTTGAAGAGAAAAAGAAATTACGTAGAATTCACGGTGGGGCTATTCGATATTTTTGTTTGATTAAAGAACCTCATTTTAATAAAAAAATCGGCATCTCTCATAATCAAAAAAAAATGATAGGGGAAGTTGCGGCAACTTTTATTATGGATGGAGAAACAGTTGCTCTAGATGTAGGATCAACAACCTTACATATTGCGAGTTCCATTGAAAATGTAAAAAATATCACGATTGTGACCAACTCATTAGCAGCAGCCGAAATCTTAAATAATCGATTAGAAAGCCAACTATTTGATGGCAAAGTAATCGTACTTGGAGGGATAACTAATCCACTGCAACGTTCAATCAGTGGACCATTAACCAATCTGTTATTAGAACACTTTTATTTTGATAAAGCGTTTATTTCATGTGGAGGAATTAGCAAAGATGGAATATGTGATTTCAATATAGATGAAGCAACTGCATCTACTATTATGATGAAAAGATCAAGAAGTGTTTATGTTGTAACTGATTCTTCCAAGATTAATCAGAAGGCTCTTTTTCATATAGGGTCATTCTCATCAATTGATTGTGTTATTTCAGATCAAGAAATGCCCGTTGATTGGTCTAAAGATGCTGTGGTTAGAAACCTAAAATGGATTAAAGCAGGTGACATGAATTAAACATTGATTACCATGTCATCTTAAAGAGGCTCCTTATTCATTTAGATAGTTAGAAAAAACCTATTATGTGCAGTTTCAAAAGTGAACAATTAAAGGGCGCATTTCCAGAGCAGGATTGCGCTCTTTTTATGTATCGGGGCCAGATTGTGGAGTAACGATATCAATCCAAAATTGGTTTTATATTGAAACTATTCTATAAAAAATTCTGTATAATTATATGAAAATACTAACAAAGGAATTAATGAAGGGATATTCAAATGCAGAAGTACACCTATTCACCTCCCAAAATCAAACATTCCACTAAATTGGTTCATGTACTCGACCAACATGGGAATGTTGTATGTAGTTTTAAAAGAAATTACAAAAGTACCTTAACAAGAATTGTATCCTATATATGGGATATTGATTGGCATGTTCAAATTGATGTTTATTCCAACGATAGAGATATAGTTTATCAGTGCAAAAAGACAACAAAGTGGGGTGGGCATCCATATTATCAAGTTTTTAACTGTAAAACCGATGAGGTATTCCAAATTACCTATAAAACTTGGCTAAAAATTGCACCTGAATTCTTTATTACAAGTCAATCAAATGAATTTACAATGAAAAAAAGTAATGGATTGGGTAAGATTCTATCATCAAGGTAAAGAAGTGGCGAGATGGAAAATGAAAACAACCGAAATGTTTAAAACATATTTAGAAATTGAAGAAGACTGCCCAATTCAAGGTCCCGAGTTTTTTGTCTGTTTATTTCAAAATATTTTCTCTGTTGGTGATTAGAAAATTAAACTTCATAAGCAATAATAATTTGTTATGGTGGCTAAAAAATAAACGTTTAATTGAGTGATATCACAGTTGCTCAGTTAAAGGGAGCATTTCCAGTTGTCGCTTTTAAATAAAGTCACGGTGTTTATAAAAAAGACGCGATGTTTTGAATAAAGTCGCGACGTTTATAAAAAAGTTGCGATGTTTTGCCCCTTTGGATCTGTTTATCTAAAGGGGTATTTTTATAGTGAAAAGTGAAAAGAAGATCTGAACTGAAAGGCGGATTAAGGAAATGTTGAATAGCAATAAAGTTACTCCACTAAGAGGCCATTTAATGGAATAAGGGTTTACCTACGAAAAATCGAATATTCTCTTACAGAGCTCGGAAAATCTCTAGAACCCATTTTATCGGAACTTTGTAAATGGGCTGGTAACTACGCGGAACTATGTTGACTATTTTTGTAAAGGGATACAAGAAAAGAAGAGAATTTGTTCGCAAAATATCTCCATCAAATTCTTATAAAACTGTTTATCATAGAAAACTTAAAAATCCCCTCAATTAAATTTCTTCTCAAGTCCAACTTAAACAATATAAAATGTTGTATTTCTTGTTTTATTTACTTTTTTTAATGTGAAATTTACTTATGATTTATATTTTAGTAACATTTCCCATTTACAATTAGGTACGTACTAATAAAGTTTCATTAAATTAGGAGGATAAATAATTGTTATAACTATCAGGTTTTAACTTAAAAGTAGTTTCTGAACATCGTCGAAATGAATCTGATGTATCTTCCTGCAGTTGAAATGGTTAATAATTTATGATGAAAAGAGGAGCAACATGATGAAAAACGACCAATCACAGAAAAAAATTAAAAATAGTGTTGTTTTTGAAAAAGAAATGAGTCGACGAGATTTTTTACAGGGGACAACGAAAACAGCTGGACTTGCGCTCGGCATCTCGCTTGTTCCGTTTAGTGGTTTTCAATTGAATGGAGGGCAAACAGCCCTTGCTGCAGCCAATAGTAATGTCATCACGATAACGAATCTTGAACAAGGGACAGGCTTGTTCAAAGTTAACTTCCAAGGTACAGGATGGGAACATTGGTCCTCGCACTCTGTTAACAATAAAACAGGCGTCTACTTTGAATTTGAATTTATAGGAGATCAATTCCGTCTACTGGGAGAATTAGATGCCGGAGACGGGATTGCCGCTATCTCTATTGACGGGGGACCGGAACAAAAAGCAGACTTGTATGCACCTAGTAGACAAACAGGAGTTTATTATGAAAGCCCTGAACTTGAAGCGGGGAAACATAAAGTAAAAGTAACTGTTACCGGGGAGAAGAATGCAGCGGCAAGCAATGCGTTTGTCAGCTTAAGTCAAATTGAAGTGAACATTCCTGCGGATATTTCTTTCATCGACTTAGTCCAAGCCGATGTTCAGCATGCTGGATTTATTGAGGAGGGTACCCATACTCCTGTCATGATTCGATTGAATGAAGTATACAGCGATTTTGTACCGAAAAGCATGAACATTCATTTTGATACATCCATTCTCAAGGTTACCGATGTGACAGGAATGCAAGAGGGATTGCAAGCACAGATGACGGAAGTCTCCAAAAATAAAATCGTAGTCAACTTCACAACTGGAAATCCTTTAAAACAACGAAAGACGGTCAATCTTGCGAAACTAAACGTACAAGCGAAAGGTAAAGTAGGTAAAACTGGCAGCATCACGATTAAAGACCTTGTCGTAGCGGATGCTAAAGGTCGGGAAACTGTTATTTCGGAATTGAAAGTGGACATTTCCATCACGAGAAAATCCATCATGACTTTCAATGTCATTAGTGATACTCAAGGGGATACCGTGGATTTTGATACCGCATTGAAGCAAATGAATATCATCAACCCTTATTCCAAAGCGCTGGTTATTAACGGTGATATTACAAACTACGGCGATCCCAAAGAATTTGACGCGGTACGCAATATAATAAATAACAATGCAGTTCCTTTCAATATCATTCCTGCCATGGGAAATCATGATTTGTACAGAAGACAGGATAGCGTAGAGGTCAGGTTTCAGCGTTTTTATGATTTTGCTGGAGTGGACAAGCCATACTATGAGCGCAAAGTTCGAGGTATTCCATTTTTAGTGCTGGGTAACGAAAACCATGCAAATTTCAGCACAGACCAAGTATATTTTAGCGATGATCAATTGAATTGGTTGCGCGATCGATTGGAAAAGTATTCGAAAGAAGCCAAACCGGTTTTTATCGCGACCCACCATGTCCTTCGCGACACCGTCTCGGGCTCATACAAAACGTATTTGGGAGACTATCTGCGGCAAGCAGAGTTTATGGATATTATCGGGGATTACCCGAATATATTCGTGTTTACGGGCCATTCACACTGGTCTTTGGATTTGCCAGATTGGGCGGTAAATGTTAAAGTACCGGGCGGTAATAAGAAAGGCATTACAGTCGTTAACTGCGGTGCCATTCAAACCGGATGGATGCCGACGAATCCGGAACCCGGAGAAATGATACACCCAGAAGGCGGCGCTTTTAATCAAGGCTTGCAAGTACATGTATTTGAGGATGAAGTTGTCATCAAAGGCCGGAATTTTAGAACCAACAGTTGGATGCAGGAGTACATTGTGCAAATCGATAAATAACAGTTTGAAAAATGTTATTTAAATAGGAGGAAATTAGAATGTTACAAAACATAGGGATTCCTGGTTTGATTTTAATACTTGTGATTGCGTTGATTATTTTCGGACCTTCCAAGCTGCCGGAAGTAGGCCGGGCTTTTGGACGCACGTTAACTGAATTCAAGAGTGCAGCCAAGGGGTTAGTATCTGATGAAGATAAAGAGGAAGAGAAAAAGGAAGAAAAAAAGCCTGAATTAACAGCTGTTGAAAAGAAGCAGGAGAAACCAGAAGTTTCATAATCATATGTAGACGAGGTAACTCGTCTATTTCTTTTATATATAAAAGCAGGAGGAATGCATTATGGAAAAAAAAGATATACTTCTTATTGAACATTTAGAGGAACTTCGTCAACGAATCATTAAAACCTTACTTGCATTCATTGTTTTTCTCATTGCCACTTTTATTTTTGTAAAGGATATTTATGATTGGTTAGTTAGGGATCTTGACGGAAAGTTGGCCATCTTGGGCCCAAGTGATATTTTATGGGTGTATATGATCTTATCAGGTGTATTTGCCATAGCGGCTACGATTCCTGTAGCCGCCTATCAGACATGGCGATTTGTGGCGCCGGCGCTGACCAAGGAAGAGCGTAAGGTGACTTTAAGTTTTATTCCGGGGTTATTTCTTTTGTTTATGATGGGAATCTCTTTTGGTTATTTTGTCCTGTTTCCGAACGTGTTAGGGTTCTTAATGAAGTTGTCTGTAGGGCAGTTTGAAACCATATTTACAGCAGATAAATATTTCCGGTTCATGATTAGCTTGAGTCTGCCATTTGGCTTTCTATTTGAGATGCCCTTGGTCGTGATGTTTTTAACGAGATTAGGAATTCTTAATCCAATGAGATTGGCTAAGGCAAGGAAACTGTCCTATTTTTCTCTTGCTGTCGTATCGATCTTAATTACGCCACCTGATCCTATATCGGATATCTTGGTTATTGTTCCTTTGCTTCTTCTTTATGAAGTGAGTGTCACCATTTCCAAGATTGTTTATAAGAAAAAGCTTATAAGTGAAATGTCAATGTGATAAATAAAAGTAAGGTCCCGGTTCAAGGGAAATTTATGTCACGAAAAGTCTTTTTAAAATTTGACAAATTACGATTTAAAGAGAGAATGGAATATCATGGAGGGTTCTGTTGCAAAGTTTTTTAATAGATAGAAAGTTAGGGTGAGTACAGCTGAATCTTATGCAATTGCGAGTAATTGTTGTAATTCATTGTACGTTGA